>QHVI01000078.1 GCA_003223515.1 Candidatus Angelobacter sp. Gp1-AA117 | reverse complement strand
CTTTGAATGGATCAATATCAAAATTCCCCGCCCTCACCATAAGCCTCACTGCTTATGGACGGATTACGGCACCAGCCATACTTTAGTAAGGCGATTATCTGAGTTTTCCCCTGTGTGTTTTTCTATTCATCAAATTCTTCTTGGCCTTAGAAGAATCTCCCATCACCCGTCTCCGTGACCTCCCTCTTCCTCAGGCATTGGCGGATGAGGTTTTGTCTTCACAAGTAAAGATGAATCAATCCCACAGATTTTTATCAGCTTTTCTCCGTGATCTCCGTGTCTCCCGTGCCTCCGTGGTATGTTTTTGATTTTTTGCCTCCTCTGCTGACTCTGTTCCTCTGCATTGCTATATCCAAAATTCTTGTATTCCTGCGAAGAATTTCATGCTGCCTTTACCCCCTTCCAATCCAGCTTTGGCGACCGAAAAATCTTAAGGAACTGAAACAGTGCCGGATCATATACACATACACTTACTTTTGCTTCCTCTGCGTCCTCTGCGCCCTCTGCGGTAAAGCCTTTGGTTGTGGCTCGCCACGCTATGGTAAAACTCCACTATGAAGCGGTAAAACTCCACCATGAAGTAGTGAAATAGTGCGGGGATTCGTTTCATCCGGCGGTTCTGGTAGGATTAGCAGCTTCCTTGAGAGGAACCACCATGAAGATTTTCGCAGCCCTGATGATTGCCCTGCTTTCCGGACTCTGTGCAGCCCAGGACCAGAATCAGAAGCCACCGCAGCCTGTGACCCGGGTCTTGCGCTGCGGCACGCTCATCAACCCTGCCAATGGCCAGGTGCAGCACAATGTAACTGTGACCGTGGAAGGCGAGCGCATCAAAGAGGTGCGCGAAGATGGCCCTTCTACCGGTGGAGCACAGGCCATCGATCTCTCTGACCACACCTGTCTGCCGGGCCTCGTTGACGCCCATACTCACGTGCTGCTGCAGGGTGATATCACCGCCGAAGACTATGACCAGCAGTTGTTGAAGCAATCCGTCGCCTACCGCACCATTCTGGCTACCCGCTCGGCGCTGCACGCCCTGGATTACGGCTTTACCACCATTCGCGATGTTGAGACAGAAGGCGCAGGCTACGCCGATGTCGATCTCAAGAAAGCTATCAACCGGGGCATTATTCCCGGACCGCGCATGCAGGTAGCCACTCGCGCCCTCGACGTAACCGGAGCCTATCCGCTGCAGGGATACGCGCCCGATGTGCCGGTTCCCCATGGCGTCCAGCTTGTAGACGGCCCGGATGAGGGGCGCAAAGCGGTTCGTGAGCAGATCAGCTTTGGCGCTGACTGGATCAAGGTATATGTGGATCGCAGCTACTTCGTGCGTCCTGATGGCGTGCTCGATGACATTCCCACCTTCACTATGGACGAACTGCGCGCCATCGTTGATGAAGCTCACCGCCAGCACCACAAGGTTGCAGCCCACGCCATGGCGCTGAATGGCGTGCACAACGCGGTAGAGGCAGGCGTGGATTCCATCGAGCACGGCGATTACATTGCTGACGCCGATATACGGACCATGGTGCAGAAGGGCATCTATTACGTGCCGACAATCTATGTGGGCGAGTATGTTGCGCAGGGACGCGCCAATGCCGGAGCCAGGGTTTGGCTCGATATGATCAAGATCCATGCCGATACCTTCCGCAAAGCCCTGAACGCAGGCGTGAAGATCGCCTTTGGCACAGACGTAGGCGGCTTCGACTGGAACATCGATCCAGCCATTGAATTCCCTCTGATGGTGAAATATGGCATGACTCCTGCCCAGGCCATTCGTTCAGCAACCCTCAGCGGCGCCGAACTTCTGGGTATGCAAAACGACATAGGCACTGTCTCCCCCGGCAAATATGCCGACATTGTTGCCGTAAAGGGCGATCCACTCAGTGACATATCCCTGCTGCAGAAAATAGACTTCGTGATGAAAGGCGGCGAGGTCTATAAGTCGGGAGACCGGAAATAGCGCTCAGCAGTCAACCCCTCTTACCCTGCTGGAATCTAACGTAAGTTATGGCGCTCTGGGTCATCCTGATCATTGCGTGGGCCGCGATCCTGGTTGCGGGCATATCCCTCTACCGCATCGCCGGCTACGCCGAGCGAAAGGTGCGCCGCATCAACGCCATACGACTGCGCCGCCGCGATGACGAACAAGCCGCCTGAATTCCCTTGCCTGCCCATTCAACATTGCCACATCGCTAATACCATTTCCTCTGTATTTACTCTGCGTCCTCTGTGCCCTCTGCATTACTAACGTTCGAATTCTTCTCTGCTTGCGACGAATTCTCCCGCGCAGCCAAGGGCGCGTGCGGTCCATAGGGAGCAACACACCGCCAAATTCAATACACATCAACTACTTTTGTTACCTTTGCGTCCTCTGCGTCCTCTGCATTACTATTCGTCAAATCCTTCTCGACTCACGAAAGATTTATCCGCCGCAGCCGAGGGCGGCTGCGCTCCATAAAGATTCTCGTTTTGGTTGCGGCCTGCCGCGCTGCGGTAAAAGGTTTTTGGTTGTGGCCCGCCACGCTGTGGTTAAAGTCTTTTCTATCCGGCACAAGCCTTACAGGAGCGGTTCCACGCTATAATCATCCATCCCTCAACTTTGCTGATATCACTGGAGAATCGATCCATGAAGCGCATCTTCGCCCGCACCCTTCGTCTGTTTGCTGTCCTGGCTATGCTGGGCTCGTGTTTTGGACAGGCCGCAGCACCGGCAGCCGCCCCCAAGCCCCGGCATATCCTGTTGTGGAAGGCTTCCTCGCCTACGAATACGGTTTACCTGCTCGGCTCGATTCACGCAGGCAAAAAAGACATGTATCCGTTGCCTCAGGCGATTGAGTCCGCGTTCGCGGCGTCCAGGGTCCTGGCGGTGGAATTCAATATCAAGAACATCGATCAGATGGCGCTGCTGCCGCTCATTCAGCAATATGGCATGTATCCCGGTGATGACACATTGTTCAAACATGTGCCCCAGGCGACCGCCGACGCACTCAATGACTTCGGCAAGAAACATCCTCTCTTTGCCATGGCGCTGCCCAGGATGAAGCCGTGGCTGGCCGCCCTGACTGTGGTCCAGTCTGCTCTGCAGGAGGCCGGCGACGATCCCTCGATGGGCATAGATTTCCACTTCCTGGATGAAGCCAAGACCCAGCGGATTGAAGAACTGGAAAGTGCCGACTTTCAGATCAAGTTACTGGCATCCGCCACCGAAGAAGAGCAGATGGAGATGCTCAAATCCACGCTCAAGCACGCCGCCACTGCCCTGGATTCCTTCAGCAAGCTGCAGAATGCCTATCTCGCCGGTGACGCCGAGACCATGCTCAAACTGATCCACGAGGAAGAGGAGGGCCCCAAGTCACTGATGAAGAAACTCCTCGATGATCGTAACCTCACCATGGCCGAACACGTGGATGGCTTTCTCAAAGGCAAAGAGCCCTGCTTCGTGGTGGTGGGCGCAGGTCACATCATCGGCGATAAAGGCATTGTGAAGCTGCTGCAGGATAAAGGCTATAAAGTGGAAATGGTGCCCACAAATTGAAGCCGTAAACTGAAACTATGCTGAGAAAATTCTTTCCTCTCATCACCCTGCTGGTGCTAATGACCACCTCCTGTTCTAATAGCGGTCCTGCAAAGGTAAAAGGCCTCGGAGAGAAAACCGCATCCGGCGTGGAGTTCTGGGATCTGAAGAAAGGCAGCGGCGAGGCCGCGGTCGTGGGAAAGCGCGTGAAGGTCCACTACACCGGCTGGCTCACTAACGGAACCAAGTTCGATAGCTCGCGCGATCGCTACGAACCCTTCACTTTTGTCCTGGGCCAGGGACAGGTGATTAAAGGCTGGGACGAAGGCGTTGCCGGAATGAAAGTGGGAGGCCAGAGGCAACTGCGCATCCCGCCTGAGTTGGGTTATGGTGCACGCCAGGCCGGGCCCATCCCGCCCAACTCCACGCTGATCTTTGATATTGAGTTGCTGGATGTGAAATAGCAGTCAGCATTCAGCATTCAGCCAGTACACATCCTCGTGAACCGCTTGGGCAATCTGGCAGATGTATTCCTTTTTGCCGCTGATGGACGCTGAGTAACTCTGATAGGAGAGATGAACTTCAGGTGATCCGATTCAACCATGACTCGATTTCAGATCATCCGATCTCCAGATCTCCCGATCACCCGATCCACCATCGAGTCGATGTAAAATTGAGCTTTCCCGGAGGTCCCGATGTCCCCTACCGCAACTGCTGCTGAACTGAAACCCTGTCCTCTTTATATCAACGGCAAACCCATCATCTCAAACGGGCCGAAAGATACGCAATACAATCCCGCAACCGGAGAAGCCGTCGCCCAGATACCGCGCTGCACTCCGGAAGAGATTGCTGCGGCTGTAGAGGCTGCGCATCGGGCGTTCCCCGTGTGGAGCAAGACTCCGGTGCTCCAGCGCTGCCGTGTGCTGTTCAAATACCGGCAGGTGCTCGAAGAACATGCCGATGAATTAATTGCCCTGATCACCGAGGAAAATGGCAAGACCATTCAGGAAGCAAGTGGATCATTCGCGCGCGGCATCGAGTGCATCGAGTTTGCCTGCAGCGCTCCTACTCTGATGATGGGCGAGACCGTGGACCAGGTCGGCACGGGCGTGGATGGCTGGTCGACACGCAATCCAATAGGCGTCTGCGTGGGCATCACCCCCTTTAACTTTCCCTTCATGGTGCCCCTGTGGATGTTTCCCATGGCGATTGCCTGCGGCAACACCTTTGTCCTGAAACCCTCTGACAAGGTGCCGCGCACCGCCGTGCGGCTGGTGGAGCTGGCCCACGAAGCTGGACTGCCTGCAGGCGTGCTGAATCTTGTGCACGGCGCCAAGAGCACCGTGGACGCTCTGCTCACCGACCCCCGCGTTCGCGCCGCTTCATTTGTGGGTTCCAGCGCAGTGGCTAAATACATTTACCAGACAGCCGCCAATAATGGAAAGCGCGTGCAGGCCCTGGGCGGAGCCAAGAATCATTCCGTTGTTCTGCCCGATGCGGAGATGAAATCCACCGTAGCGGCGGTCATGGGTTCCTCTTTCGGCTGTGCCGGGGAGCGTTGCCTGGCAACCAGTGTTGTAGTCGCCGTGGGGGAAGCCGGTGACAAGCTGATTCCCGAACTGGTGCGCGCCGCCGACAATGTTACGGTTGGAGCAGGCTGCGAGGCTCGTACCCAGATGGGGCCGGTCATCTCTGATGAGGCAAGAAGGCGCATCCTCGGCTACATTGAGCTGGGCGAAAAAGAAGGCGCAAAGCTGGTGCGCGACGGACGCAAAGACCGCGTTTGCCAGGGTGACGGATTTTTCGTCGGCCCCACGATTCTCGATCATGTGAATCCCGATTCGCGCATTGCCCGCGAAGAGATCTTCGGCCCGGTGCTCTCTGTGATCCGGGTGAAAGACCTGAAAGAAGCGATCGAAGTCATCGGCAAATCTGAGTACGGTAACGCCGCCTCTATCTTCACCCGCTCGGGCTCGGCCGCCCGCGAGTTCTCGCAGAATGCCGGCGCCGGAATGATCGGCATCAACGTCGGCGTGCCTGCTCCGGTGGCTTTCTTCCCGTTCTCCGGATGGAAAAACTCCTTCTTCGGCGATCTGCATGCGCTGGGAAAAGATGCTGTGCACTTCTATACCGAGCAGAGAGTGGTCACGTGCCGCTGGCCGGATTAGAGCAATACCAGACCATTGAGCGGAGCTTCGCGCGCGTCCTTCCTCAGAAAACCGCGGAGAACATCGCCGAGTTTCTGGTCTTCGGAGCGAAAGAAGCAGCCTCGTGCGTCTTTGCCGGTTCGTTTCTCTTTCTGCTGGCGGTCTCCGGCCACATTCACATTCCGGGGCTGAACCGCTACGATTTCCTCTTCCTGAGCGCCATCGCCATTCAGATTGTGCTGGTCGCGATACGGCTGGAAAACTGGCGTGAGGTCGCGGTGCTCTCTCTGTTTCACTTGATCGGCATGGGACTGGAGCTGTTCAAGACCTCTCCTGAAATTCATTCGTGGAGCTATCCCGAACCGGCCTTCTTTCACATCCGGACCGTTCCGCTCTATAGCGGCTTCATGTATGCCTCGGTGGCCAGTTACATCATGCAGGCGTGGCGGCGCTTTGATCTGCGCCTCAGCAACTTTCCGCCGTTTTGGATGGCCGTGAGCGTGTGTGCCGCTATCTATGCCAATTTCTTTACCAACCATTACATGATCGATCTGCGCTGGCCGCTCGCGGCTGCCGTTCTGGCACTCTTCTGGTGCACGCGTGTGCACTTCATCACTACCGTGAAAGAAAGAAGCATGCCGCTGGCATTTTCGTTTGTGCTGATCGGCTTCTTCATCTGGGTGGCCGAAAACATCGCCACGTTTTTCGGCGCGTGGATCTATCCCAACCAGGCGCAGCAGTGGGCCATCGTCGGTCCCGCAAAAATCAGCTCATGGATGCTGCTGGTAATCATCAGCTTTATCATCGTGGCCTCATTGAAAGAAATCTTCCCCAAGCGGCAGGAAGCGCGAGCAGCCGCCCAGCAGGAAATAACCACTCAGGGTGAAAACCATAAACTTTAGGGTGGAAGCCGCAGGCTTAAGCAAGGTTTGTATCAGGGTACAGCTTTAGTTGTGCCGAAAATCTCTGGAACTTTTTAAGCTTCAGCCTAATGCCACTTACTTTAGGGACACCATGCTGTATCCCAATGAGAGATGTCATTCCGAACGCCCGTTAAGCTCACGCGCGTTTTCTTCAGCGCGTGAGTAGGGCGGAGGAATCTGCCCCGCTGCTGCCCGCCCATGCGAAAATTCTTTTAAATTCATGCTCGAATGTGCAAAGTAAGTGACATTAGGCTTCAGCCCCTGCTGCTGTCTCTTTCTGACGAATACTGCTCTACTGCTATAGTGAGCACGATGGGTGAACACACTCTCTTAAACGCAGCCATCGCCGAGGCTAAACTCGGCCTCTCCGAAAGCGGCATCCCTATCGGCTCAGTGCTTGCTGACAGCAGTGGCCGCATCATTGCCCGTGGACACAACTTGCGCGTGCAGACCGGCGATCCCACCGCACATGCCGAGGTGGTGTGCATTCGCAATGCCGGACGCCGCACCGACTGGCACAAGCTGGTGCTGGTCAGCACGCTCAGCCCCTGCATCATGTGTACCGGAACCAGCCTGCTCTACAAGATTCCCCGGGTGATCATTGGCGAGAACCACACCTTCCGCGGGGCCGAAGACCTGTTCGTCGCCCACGGAGTGCAGTTGATCAATCTCAATGATTCCGAATGTATCGAACTGATGCGGGCCTTCATCCAGGCGCGCCCGCATTTATGGAATGAGGACATCGGGATTCCCGAGGAATAACTGAGGTCTTAACCGCAAAAGACGCGGCAGACGCAAGGAAAATTATTAATTTGATAAATCATCAACTCAGGAATAAAATATCATATCAATGAACCGACGACTTTCGAAGCAGGAGGCGCAGAAGCTGTTGCGCTATTGCGCAGAGAATGGCGTCGTGGAACCCCATCCCCACTTTCTTAGCGCGCTGAGGGATGATGGTCTTGATCTTCTCGATGCTATGCCCGTGCTAAAGAGTGGCATCGTCTATGATGAGCCTGAGTTCGATGTCCGCTTCCGGCAATGGCGGTATAAGGTTGAAGGTAAGGAGTCAGGCGGCCGGTGGCTGATGATCGTATTCACATTTAGGGCTGATGATGAAACGCTTTTGATAACAGCATACTTAAAAGCTGCTGGAGGCAGGAGGGGCTGAGAAATCTGCGATTAGCTGATCTGTGCCTCGATAGAAGAGGGGACTGAAAAGCTTCGAGACTCATCAGGCTCGACAATCTGCGGGTTGAAAGCTTTGTCCCGACAAAACAGGGACTGAATAGTTGCTGGACGTTTTCGACCCGCGGATATTTCGTTGAACACTATGCCCCAATGGAGAGGGGACTGAAATGAAGGCAAAATCAAAGCAGCAGAAGCTTGTGGGTATCAGCTGCCTTGAATGTGGAGGGGCGCTCCGCGCTGTTCGCAAGGATTACCCATTTGCGGAAAGCGGATTGAGCAATGTCATTCTGAAGAATGTTGAGGTGTTGGTATGCGACCGGTGCAATACTGAGACACCACGGCTCCCGCGTTTGAATGATCTAATGCGCACCATTGCCTTGGCTGTAATTGCTAAGCCCTATGCTTTAGAAGGGCAGGATGTGAGGTTCCTGCGTAAGTTCCTGGGCTTAACCAACGAAGCTTTTGCCGCTATTCTCAATATTGACAAGTCTCATCTGTCGCGCGTGGAAACTGGCTCCATGCCTGTGAGTTCCATGGTTGACCGTCTGGTGCGACTCGTTGCGCTTGGTCTTAGTGAAGGACTGGAGCAGAAGGCCCGGGACGTGATCGCCAGATTCACTGAGATACAGAAACCAAAGAAATTGAAGCTTATGGTAGATGCGGGTACGCGCAGCTATAAGTACAAGGCTGCATAAATCGTCATCAACGCGCAGCTTTATTTATCCCGAAAAGAGGTGTGTATCAGGGCATTCTTCAGCCTAATGTCACTGACTTAGCATGGACTGTTCATCAAACTTGGGAGCAGAGGACGTGACGGGCACGAGAGCCAAGCACCGGAGGCGCGTAATTATTTAGCCCACGTCGGCATACGCGGGTTAATAGCGAGGTAAAGGCCAAAGCCCGTAGGGGCGAAGCAGCTTTACCATACATAAAGTAAGTGACATTGGGCTTCAGCCCCTGCTGTTGTTTCTTCCTGCTGAACGTGTCCTTACACCCAGCATAGCAGCCAGCCTCTACTTCATGCTCTCAATTTCAATCGATCCAGAAACGTAAATATCACCACCGCCAGCAGGCCATTTAACACCGAGCCGATCAGAACATGGCTCCAGCTCCAGGGCTGGCTTGCGCCTACCAGGACTACATCAATGGCGGCATAAATGAACTGGTGGGCCAGGTAGAAGACGAAGGTCATCAGGAAGCGCGAGCCGGGATTGTCTACATCCACCTTTACGCCCAGCGAGGCCGCAAGATAGCCGATCAGCGTTTTGGAAATTCCATTGAGGCCGATCTGGTGTCCGGTGAAGGCGTCCTGCACGGTGCCAATGAGCGCGCCGGTAATCAGGCCGGGCACGGGGCGGCGGCGGGAAACGGCAAAGAAGATGGTCACCAGCAAGGGCAAATCGAAGATAGCTAGAAAGTTCAGGCGCAGAGGAACGAAGGTCTGGATGACCAGCGCCAGCAGCGGAATGCCCAGTGAGGCCGCCCAGCTAAACTTGTGGACTTCAATCTCTTCCCTGGATGTGTAGGAAACGGCCACGGTCATCGAGGTGGTTTCTCCGAAATGTCAGGAGGGGCGGTATCCGATGGTTTGGGTTGATCTGGTTTTTTGGGTTTAGGAACAACCGGAGTGCCGGCAGCCGTGCCGTCTGCGGGTTTCTTCTTCGTGTCGGTACTTGGTTTCTTTGTACCGGAATCCGCAGGATTCTTGGTTGTGCCGGCCGCCTGCCCCTTGTTAGCAGTATCGTGTGGCACAGCCGCCCTCGGCTGTGCGGAATGATCGTTGTTCTTCGCCTGGTCCGCAGTACCTGGACTATTGCTGGCTCCTGTCTTCTTTGTAGCAGAATCCGCAGGGTTCTTCGGTGTGCCGGCAGCCTGGTTCTTGTTTGTGGCATTCCCCACAGCCGAGGGCGACTCCACCCCACCACGCGCAACACCGGCGCGTGTCGGGGGCCCCGGCGAAGGTGCTACACCAGCATTTCCCGCACCAGAAGGCGGCCGCGCTCCGTTAGGGTTTGTGGCGCTAGCGCCGGTTTTCTTGTGCTGATCAGGAGTGCCGGGAACTGTCGTTGTGCCTGCCGGTTTGGTTTTGTCATCCGGCTTTTCAGGTTTCTTGGGAACGGTGGGCAGGCGTTCGGCGAGAATATCGGCGGCGCGGACGCGAGTTCCCTCCTGGCTGACCGTCGGAACCTGCTCTTCTATCTTTGTGATGACCAGCACTTCTTCCAGACGATTCAGGTTGGCAGACGGCTTTACCTTGATGGCCAGGAAAGTTTCAGCCTCATGGTCTACGCCGGCGTTGATCACCGTGCCTACAGGAAGGCCCTTGGGATAAATACGGTCCCCACCGCTGGTGATCACCTGTTCGCCCGGCTCCACCTTCTCGTCGGACATGATGTCACTGACAAAAAGCTCTCCCTTGTTCGTGCCCTTGATGATTCCCTGCAGCCGCGACCTTTGCAGGATCACGCCCGCGCCGCTGTCCTTGTCATTGATCATCAGCACCTGCGAGCTGAGCGGAAAAACTTCCTTCACCTTGCCCACGATGCCGTCAGGAGTGATGACCGCCATATCTGTCTTGATGCCGGCGCGGTAACCTTTATCGATCTGGATGATGTGCGATTGCTCGCTGCCGCTGCTGCCGATGACCTGGGCAACTATGCTCTGTAAGATCAATTTTTCGCGGAACCCCAGCAGCGCCTGCAGCCGGCGTCCCTGTTCGGCATCTTCCCTAAGGCGGGCCTGCTCCAGGCGCATGCGGTCGAGTTCCGCCTGCAGGTCGCGGTTCTGTTTACGGACGTCGTGCAGGTCGATGTAGTTGTGCCAGGTGTTGCGGAAGAAATGTCCGGTGCCTACAAAGGCGCGCTCCACCGGGGTGATGGCGCTGACCGACCAGATGCGTATGAGGCGTATGCCACGCCCGCTATGGGGGTCGTCACGCTTGACCTGCGTGGCCAGGCCGACCACCTGAATGAAGAGAACCGCCATGAGCACAAGCGGGTTCTTATAGCGGCTGAAAAAACTTTCCATGAATCCGTTCCCAGGCTTTGCGGCCTGGGCTCAATTTCCTACAAAAAAAGATGTTACTCGATGGAGATCTTCCGCAGGAGCTTGAAGTCGCTGAGCATTTTGCCTGTGCCCAGAACCACGCTGGCCAGCGGGTCGTCCGCAATGGAAACCGGCAACCCGGTTTCTTCGCGGATGCGTTTATCAAGGTTCTTCAGCAGGGCGCCGCCGCCCGTAAGCACGATGCCCCGATCGCTGATGTCCGCGCTCAACTCCGGAGGCGTACGTTCCAGGGCCACGCGAATGGCGTTCATGATGGTGCTGATGCACTCGCTCAGGGCTTCGCGAATCTCGCTGTCATCGATGGTAATGGTTTTGGGCACGCCCTCGATCAGGTTGCGGCCCTTGATTTCCATGGTCAGCGGCTTATCCAGGGGATAGGCGGAACCGATTTCGATTTTGATCTGCTCGGCGGTGCGTTCGCCGATCAACAGGTTGTACTTGCGCTTGAGGTAATTCATGATGGCTTCGTCCATCTGGTTACCGGCCATGCGCACCGAGCGCGAATAGACGATGCCGCTGAGCGAGATCACGGCAATGTCCGTAGTGCCGCCGCCAATATCCACCACCATGTTGCCGCTGGGCTCGGTGATGGGCAGTCCGGCGCCGATGGCCGCCACCATGGCTTGCTCCACCAGGTGAACTTCACTGGCCTTGGCGCGATAGGCGGAATCCATGACGGCGCGTTTTTCCACCTGCGTAATCTCGGAAGGCACGCCGATCACGATGCGCGGATGCACCATCATCTTGCGGTTATGGGCCTTCTGGATGAAATAGTTCAGCATCTTTTCCGTGACTTTGAAATCGGCGATCACGCCGTCTTTCATGGGCTTGATGGCGACGATATTGCCGGGAGTGCGTCCCAGCATCTCTTTGGCTTCTTTGCCTACGGCCTCAACCTCACCGTTGTTTTTGTTGATGGCCACGATGGAAGGCTCATTCACCACGATGCCTTTGCCCTTCGCATACACCAGCGTGTTGGCAGTGCCCAGATCGATGGCGAGGTCGCTGGAGAACATGCTGAAGAGTGAACGCAGATTGTGGATACGCGAACTCTCTGACTTGAAACCGTTTGACGACATAGTGTTTCTTTCTCGCGAATTCTTCGCCTTGCGGCGCGCTCAAAACCTGTTAACTAACACATTACTAGTTCAGTGCCCTGAGAACAATGCCCGAAAGTGCGTGACCTGTTGCAGAGCTGGCGTGTGTGAAGCTCAAAACTGCAACCGGGCTGAAAGTCCGGACCTTCCGGCACACTTCTCGCCAGCTTACACCGCTTCAACGAGCGGAACTGCCATACCTTGTCAGCGGGAGTCACCAGATACTTTGGAGCAAAAGCCAAAGTGGAGCAATAAGAGATTCTACTGGATTACAACTTTTTGTGTTTTGGTGTTCACTCCACCCTTGGCATTTTGTGCCGTAATGGTAATTATGTTCTCTCCGGTGGGCAGCGGCGGAGTGAAATGATGGAATGAACCATCCGGGTTAATCATCGCTACCTGCTGGTCATTGACCATGACGTGGGCGCTGTTTTCCGTGTGGCCCCGAACCTCGATGATGTGGCCGTGCTGGACGAACTCATCCAGTTCCAGCATCAGGCCTACCTGGCTTTCTTTTCTTACGATTAGGGTGAAGCGGTTCTTTTCGCTTTCAACCGACTCCTTGCCATTCGACCCCACCGACTGCACCGCCCAGTAATAGGAGCCTTCGGGCAGGAAAGAGAGCTGGATCTCGCTGCCCTCGATGATCTTGTTCAAGACCAGCGAGGAGAAATAAGGGTTCCGGGACAGCTTGAACCGGTATTGTTTGGCGTTTTCCGCCTGCGTCCAGGAGAAAGTGATCGGCTCGGAGTTGCTGGCGACCACCTTGGGATACATGTTGGCCGGGTCGATCAGGTTAGGCGGGCCGATTTCCCGGATTTTGGTTATCTGCGAATCTGACTTGAACGACACCCTTTCGAAGGGGGCCATCGTCACGGATTCATTGGTGCTCTCACGGGTCACCACGCCGTTGCCGCTCTTCAGCATGATTTCATGCTGGTCGTTGCGGGGATCGTTCATCACTTCAGCCCTGGTATCGCCGCCCAGGGTGGCGGTAGCCCCGGCAACCACGACTTGCGACTTCGATCCCTGCGTCATGGTGGAGGTAGCCAGATCGACGGTTCCGGTATTCACTTCCACCTTTACCGCCGTCTGCTGCGCGGCATTGACGGAGTTTTCCTCCACGCGAATCAGGGAATCGGGCTTGATAGTGTAGTTGGTGCCGTCAGCAAAAACGATCTTGGCAATTCCCTGAGACTTGGTCTGGATTACATCGCCGGTATCCAGCGCCACGTTGTAATCGGCGGGAATCCAGGTGCTGCCGCGGCGCACCATGACTTCGCCATCGATGTTGGTGAAGTGCGCCTGCTGGGGGCCGGCAGTGCCGTTGTTGCTTCCATCGCCGGGGTTATTGATGAGCCCCACCTTGGCCAGCGCCTTTTCAAAAAGCGACTCGCTGGAGCGCAGCATCTTGTCGGCAGTCGAAGGGAGCAGTAACTCCATCAACAGAAAGGCAAGCAGCAGCACACAGACGATCACCAGCGCCACACTGCGGTAGGTGATGGTTACATAGGAAATCTGGAAACCGGATTTTCGAGTTTGTGCCACGCGTGCTCAGGGGGATTGGGTACAGAGTACCACAAAGTTTGCCGGTAAAATGCCTGGAACTCCCCTTGGTTAAGGTGTTCTGAGGGCATCTTCCAGCCAAAAAGACCCTTTATAAACCAGTAAATTAAAGCAAAAGCTGTATTCAAGGAATGCTGTTTTTGGGTCATCGTGGGTTACCTCAGTACCGGGTAGTCTCTAGCCTTTGGCCCAAACAAATGCAACCGCAAAGGGCACCAAGCCGGTAAAAGCACTTCGCCCCGGAAGCGCCTCTGAATGTAGAATTGAGGACAATGACCCCACAAGCACAACCGCTTTCCAGCAGTGTGGAGCAGTTTCGCTCCCGTATCCAGGCGCGCACCGCAAAGGTAGGAATCATCGGATTAGGGTATGTTGGCCTGCCGCTGGCGCTGCTCTTCAATGAACAGGGCTTTCCGGTAACCGGCTTTGACATTGATGCCGGGAAGGTGCGCACACTGAACAACAACGGCTCCTATATCTACCGGATTCCCAAAACGGAAATAGCTGCGGCGCGGGCTAAAGGCTTTTCAGCCACTGACAATTACAGCCATATCGCGGAGATGGACGCGATCATTATCTGCGTGCCCACGCCTCTGGATGAATACCGTGAGCCTGATTTGAGCTACATCCGTAAGACCGCTGAAGCGTTTGCGCCCCACCTGCGGGAAGGCCAACTCGTTGTGCTGGAGAGCACCACCTATCCGGGCACCACGCAGGAGGTGCTGGTTCCTATCCTGGAAGCGGGAAACAAAGCTGGCTTGAAAGCTGCTGCGGGCAGTGATCCGGCAGGGACATTCCGGGTAGCGTTTTCTCCGGAGCGCGAGGACCCCGGTAATGATTCGGTGGCGCGTTGCGACATTCCCAAGGTGATCGGCGGGCTCAGTCCGGCGGCTTCTGACTTGGCGGGCGCGCTTTATAACTCTATCTTCAATCGCGTGGTGCCGGTTTCCAGTCCGGCAGTGGCCGAGATGACCAAGCTGCTGGAGAACATCTACCGCTGCGTGAACATTGCCATGGTGAATGAGTTGAAGCTGCTGTGCCTGCGCATGGGTATCGACATCTGGGAGGTCATTCAGGCAGCGTCAACCAAGCCGTTTGGGTTCCATCCGTTTTATCCGGGGCCGGGACTGGGCGGACACTGCATCCCCGTCGATCCTTACTATCTCTCCTGGAAAGCCAAGGAATGGGACTTCCAGACCCGCTTCATCGAACTGGCGGGTGAGATCAACACGTCGATGCCTTACCACGTGGTCAGTTCGGTAGCTTCAGCCCTGAACCGCCATAAGAAGGCTCTGAACGGCTCCAAGGTGCTGGTGCTGGGTGTGGCCTACAAGCGCGACATCGATGACCTGCGTGAATCACCCGCATTGACCATCATTGAAGAACTGCAGAAACAGGGCGCGGAGGTTTTCTACAACGATCCTTACTTCCCCAAAGTCGGGCGCGGGCGGAAATACAACCTGCAGATGACCTGCACTCCCCTCGAAAATCTCGGCCAGTATGACTGCGTGCTGATTGTCACGGACCACTCCGATTATCCCTACCAGAGAATTGTGAACGAGGCACAACTGGTCGTAGATTCCAGAAATGCGACCCGGGGGATTAAGTCGGAAAAGATCGTGCTTTGCTAGGGCACGCGCCTATAGCGAACAGACATTAAATTAGAACAGTCATTAAATTTATTTGTTAAATTATTTGTAGCAATTATGGCCTGACCTTTGCATCAATGCTGAACGCAACAGCTTGCGCTCCTGCTTTCTGAAAAGGCATATTGCTAACCGGCACTCTTCAAGGGAGCGCGGCGCCAAACCAGGAAAACGATATGAGATGGGTATTAAGATCGAAAATTCATAAAGCAATCGTAACTCAGGCAGAGCTGTCTTATGTCGGGAGCATCACCATAGACTCTGATCTGCTGGAGATGACCGGCCTTATCGCGGGCGAGAAGGTTCTGGTGGTCAGCAACACTTCAGGCGCGCGCCTTGAAACCTATGTGATCGAAGGAGAGAAAGGGTCCGGCATTATCTGCATGAATGGCGCTGCCGCACACCTGATCAAAAAGGGCGACGAAGTCATCATTATGGGCTTCGAACTCTGCGACCAGCCCATGACTCCCCGGATGATCCTGGTAGACGAGCAAAACAGGTTTGTGCGCTGGCTGTACCCCGACACCAAAACCGTCGATGACCCGGTTATGAGCGAAATGAAAGTCTAGAGCAAAACCAAAGTTGCTGTAGCCTGAAAGAACGTGTGGCACAGCCGCCCTGGCTGCGCCGGAGAATTCTGCGGCTGGAATGATGTAAGTCGTACTTTAGCCGGCAATTGACTCAATGGCCTGCACGGCTTCCTGCGGCAACGGCAGCTTCAGGCTGGCGAGGTCCTGCTGCATGTGCGCGGCATTCGAGGTGCCGGTGAGCGGCAGCATTCCCACTTTATGCGCAAAACAAAACACCACCTGGGCCGGGGTGGCCTGCAGTTGTGCAGCAAGCTGCTGGAATGGCGGATGTCGAAGCACTTCTACATTCGCAGTGAGCAACGAAAATCCCTGGTAGATGATGTTGCGCTGCCTGCAAAAGGCGCGCACGCTGCGATCCCATCCCAGGCGCGCGTAGCAGCGGTTCTGGACAAATGCCGGAAGCTCAGCATGCACGGCTTCCATGTGCTCGAGGTGACGCAGGGAGACATTACTCACACCTAGGGCACGCGCTCGTCCGGCATCGCGCTCCGCGATCATGGCTGCCCAGACTTCGCTATCCTCCTCTCTCCAGTTCTGGTTATAGGAAGGTCCATGCAGCACGTAACCATCGACATAATCAGTTCCAAGATGCTCAAGCGAACTGGCCAGAGACTGCGCCACCTGTACTGCCAACGGTGCTCTCGGATCATAAGGCAGCCGATGATCTTGTCCTTCCCGATACGTGAACTTTGTCTGCAGGAAAACCTCCGGACGCGAAACCACTCCATCACGATAAGCGGCAGCCAGGCCCTGTCCTACGGCAGCTTCGAAATAATGCTTCCGCTGGTTGGCTGTATCGATGCCGCGAAAACCGTTGCGCAATGCCATTTCAGTCAGGGCAGCCGTGCGCTCTTCTTTCCAGGCGGTACCGTAAAGAAATTCAGGAGGCATGGATATTGTTAAACTCCAGATTCTTTCCCAGTGATGCTAAAGGCTTCAACCGCGGAGGCCGCAGAGAACGCAGAGGAATTGGAAGTTGTTTGCCTCAATCGCGGTTTCTTTTTGCTCTTCTATCAGATGCTTTCCTCTGTGTCCATTGTGAAACCTTGTGCCCTTTGTGGGTTAATCCCCAGCGGTTTTTGCTCCTGAACGCAGCGTCTGTTTGCGCGTGGTCAGCTTCTCGATCAACTCTGTCTTGATCGCAAACCCCCGTCCCGGCGTGGTTGGCGCCTTGATAAAACCTTCAGGCGAAACTTCTACCGCCGGGTCGATCACATCCTCTTTCCAATAACGCTTGGACGCGGAGACGTCGCCGGGCAGCCAGAAGTTCTGAAGCGTGGAAAGCGCGATGTTGTGGGAGCGCCCGATGCCAGCCTCCAGCATGCCTCCGCACCACACAGGAATGCCGGCGCGATGAGTCACGTCGTGCACGGCGACGGCTTCAGTCAGCCCGCCCACACGGCCAACTTTTATGTTGATGATCTTGCATGACCCCAGTTCAGCAGCAGCGGCTGCGTCGCGGCGATTGCGAATGGCTTCATCTAAACAGATTTTCGTGGTGAGCTGCTTCTGCAACCTGGCATGAAAATAAAAGTCGTCATGCCAGAGGGGCTGCTCGATCATCAGCAGGTTGAATTGATCGAATTTCTTCAGATGTTCCATCTGCTCCAGCGTGTAAGCGGAGTTGGCATCGCAACTCAAAAGAATTTTGGGCCAGCGTTCGCGGATACGGGCAAAGACCTCTACATCCCACCCTGGCTTGCATTTCACCTTGATGCGCTGATAACCGGCGTTCACCTCCGTTTCGATCTTTTCCAGCAACTGCTCCACGGAATTCTGAATGCCGATGGAGACGCCGCAGGCAATACTTTCGCGCGTGCCGCCCAGCAGCTTCCATAATGGAGTTTGCCGGAGTTGGGCTTCAGCATCCCAGATAGCGTTTTCAACCGCGCCTTTGGCCATGCGGTGGCCGCGCACCCGCGCAAAGAGCGCGGGTGCGTCGCTTCCCTTCTCTACCGATTTACCCAGCAGCGCCGGGCCGAGATAACGCTCGATGGCATACCACGCGGTATCGATGGATTCCTCGCTGTAGAAGGGATCTTCACCGGCGACGCATTCTCCCCAACCTTCGGGGCCGTCCGTATGCACGGTGATCAGCAGGATGCGGCGCTCAGTCGTGCGTCCAAAACTGGTTTCGAAGAAATGCACCAGGGGCATCTGGATTTCGCGCAGCGTGATTGCTTCAATTCTCATTCGTCGTTCTCCTCCGAAGCGTAGGAGCAATTTTCATCCCAGCGCCCCAGCAGAAATGATCCATTACCGTGGCTGTCGCGTTCGTAGCCCAGCACCGCCAGCCCCTGTGAAAATGCCTCAAAGAACTCTTCCCTGTTTCTCTTCTGTACGGCTGCGGCTTTCTCCCGGTCGCTCTCCGAGTTGCGCCAGGCATAGATTTCGGCCGGCACGCTGATTTTCTTATTCACCGGGAAGGATGGCTCGCGGCCTTTTTCCAGCAGGTTTTTTACCCGGTTCGATTTCAGCCACCATTCGGCCACCAGCCGGTCCGTGGGCAATCCGCGATGCAGGACAGACGACGAGTAGCCATAATGGTTGATGCTGTAGCGGCGCACGACCACGCCCAGGCGGAAGATATTCAGGTGTGCATTCTTGATCTCCAGCGGATCGAAAGTCCATTCGATCAGCTCGAAGCCGCGTTTCAGCGCATCTTCGCGTTGTGCGAGCTTCAGGCGGCGTCCCAGTCCGGAGTTCCTGTAGCTTTCGCGAACCGCCAGCATATGCGAGTGCAGATAAGAGTGTCCGGCGCGCGTGCCGGGGACGGAGAATGCGTATCCTACCAGGGTGTCACCCTCGTAAGCGCCAATGATCTGGCCACCAACCTTGTCAGCGACCACGAACATCTTCGCGGGAACGAGATCCGCATCTTCGTATTGCCACACTTCTTGCTGCAGAGCCACACACGCCCTGAATTCATCGAGAGTATGGCAATCCCGGATTACGATCTGCCCGGCAGCGGGAGATGAAGAAGTCACTGGTTGATTTCCTCCATGGTTTTGGCCTGTTGCCATAATGCTTCCATGTCTTCAAGTGATGCATTTTCAAGGCTCTTACCCTGCCGGCGCAATTGTTCTTCCAGCCAGCCGAAACGGCGGCGGAATTTGCGGTTGGTCTTGCGCAGCGCCGATTCCGGATCGACCGAAAGATAGCGGGCAATGTTCACCAGAACAAAAAACAGGTCGCCCACTTCGTCTTCAATTCGAGCCTGGAGTTCTTCTGAGATTTGCGGTTTCTTTCCTGGTTTCAGGGCTTCAGCAGGAAGCTCGCTGATGTTTGCGCGAAGCTCCTGGGTTTCTTCCGTAAGCTTTTCGAAGAGGCCTTCAATCTCCGGCCAGTCAAAGCCCACGTGGGCTGCCTTGGAGCTGATCTTTTGAGCTTCCATGAGCGCGGGCATTTTGCTGGAGACTCCGCCCAGCAGGGTTTCGGTGTGCTCTGCTCCCGACTCTTCTTTTTTCTTCTTTTTTCTTTCTTCCTGCTTGAGCGCCTCCCAGTTTTTCACCACCTGGCCGGCATCATCCGCCTTTACGTCGCCAAATACATGCGGATGCCGGCTGATCAGCTTGTTGCTGAGAGCGTCAATCACATTATCGATGGAGAACCGGCCTTCTTCCTGGGCCATTTCGGCATAGAACAGGATTTGCAGCAGCAGATCTCCAAGTTCGCTGGTGAGTTCGGGCCAGTCGCGATTATCGATCGCTTCCAGAACTTCGTAGGTTTCCTCGAGCGTATAGCGCTTGATGGTGTCAAAGGTCTGTTCGCGGTCCCACGGACAGCCGCCCGGAGCCCGCAGGCGTGCCATGATGGCAACAGCTTTCTCGAATCTCTCTCCGGTAGTCACAAGGTAAATTTATCATCTCCGCGCTGCCGACACTGCTCTGGCGTCGCCGGCAGAACTGCAGCGGATTCGAAGCACCGCCAGGATAAGCCGCTGCCCCGAAAGCAGGCGCAACTCCGGCGCACAAAATTTATAGTAGACTTGAGGCTCGGGTTGGCGATTGCCGCATCTACTAGTAGAGCCCCCGAATACATACGGCTGTTCCGTAAGTCACCATGACGCCGAAAAATTCTGTTCACAATCAGCTCGGATACGTAACGTTTACACTGCATTCCCATTTGCCCTATGTGGTGAATCACGGCACGTGGCCTCACGGAATGGAGTGGCTGCACGAAGCTGCAGCAGAAACCTACCTTCCGCTGCTCAGGATTTTCGGTGAGCTCGAGCAGCAGAATCTTGCGCTCAAGGCCAATGTAAATCTCTCTCCGATTCTGCTGGAGCAGCTTTCGCATCCTGTTTTCAAAGAAGAATTTCCGCAGTACCTGCTGCGCAAAATAGCTGCAGCCCGCAAAGATGCTGAAGACTTTGGCCGTCAGGGTGACACTCACGCCTTGCGTGTGGCCAATTACTGGGAATGGTTCTACGAGCAGGCTCTGCACCACTATGACCAGCTCGGCGGAGACATCATCAAAGGGTTCCGCCATTTTTATGACAGCGGCGCCATTGAGATCATCACCTGCGGCGCTACCCATGGATATTTCCCGCTTCTGGGTACCGATTCTTCGATCCGCGCGCAAGTCAGGACAGGAGTAGAGACTCACAAACGCTATTTCGGCAGACGTCCGCGCGGAATCTGGCTTCCGGAATGCGGTTATCGTCCGGCAGGAGAATGGCATTTTCCTGTGCCGGTGAACGGCCACGGTTCTGTCTTTCAGCAGCGTGCATTCTACCGTGAAGGTGTAGAGCAGATTCTGGCGGAAAACGAGATTGAATTCTTCTATGTAGACACGCACCTGGTGGACAGTTCCACCCATTTCACGCCGTATGAATTGCTGGCTGGAAATGTGCCGGTTGCCGTTGAAATGCCTTCCGATCATCCGCAAAAGAATTTTTATCGCGCGTATTACGCCGATACTCCCGACCGGCGCACCACACAAGCAGCCTTCTTTACACGCGATCCACGCACCGGAATTCAGGTGTGGAGCGGCGAACATGGCTACCCTGGGGATGCCAACTATCTTGAGTTCCACAAAAAACGCTGGCCCGGCGGACACCGCTACTGGCGCATTACCGGCCCAAAGGCTGATCTGGGCGACAAGCTGCCCTACTTCCCGGCTGTGGCCCAGCAGCGCACCCGCGAGCACGCTGGACACTTCGCTCACATCACCGCCCAGGCCCTGAAAAATTACGGCCGAAATGGCCCAGGTATGCCGGTGCTCTGTGCTCCTTTTGATTCAGAGTTGTTTGGCCACTGGTGGTTTGAGGGGCCGGAGTGGCTGAAAAATGTGGTGCTGGAGTATGCGCGCCCTGAATCGCAGGTCAAGTTGATCAGCTCTGCTGAATATCTCGACCATTACTCTCCAGCCGGTTTTGTTGCGTTGCCGGAAGGCTCCTGGGGTGCAAATAGTGATAACAGTGTCTGGTTCAACGATGACACCGCATGGACATGGAAACATATTTATCCCGCAGAACTGGCCGTGCAGCAGATGGCCAACAGCGGGTTGTGGCGCGGAAACCAGATCGCTACAAAGCTGGCGAAGCAGGTCTGCCGCGAGCTTCTGCTGCTGGAGTCTTCCGATTGGCAGTTCCTGATCACTACCAAGCATGCCCGCGATTATGCGGAGAAACGTTTCGATACTCACCTGGAGCAGCTTCGCACGTTGCTCGACATCTGGCGCCGCTATCAGGCCACACGGCGGATTTCTCCAGAGTTGCAGCACGAATTGCAGAAGATCGAAGACCGTGATTGCGTATTCCCGGATATCGAGCCGGAGCACTGGGCCACGGTAGCCGTTCCCGAACTCGTGGCAAAATCGCTCTAAACAAATCCACAGCTCTCGATTTTTATCTCCCGCAAGAGAACGGCGCTTCTTCCACTTCTCGGCGCAGGATATCTGCAATTGCGTTGAGCAGGAGCCCGCGAGCTCCGACTATCGCACCGTAGCCAAGCATGTAGACCTGCCGCAGATTCCCGCCAGTGACATCAATGTAGCCACGGTACTGGGCTGGCCGGTGGGCGCCGATCCCGCATCGGACGCACCGCGCCAGGGACGCGAACTGCTGATATTTCACATAGCCAACGCGTTTCTGCAACTGGTATGGCTCAATCCCGGCGACTGCGATCTGCACCTGGAAATTTCAGATTCTCCCGATAAAAACGCCCAGCGGATCATCGTGGAAACACCGCACAACAACAGTTATTGCGGCCAACGCCGCGCACTCGCCCAGGCCCTTACAGCCCGCGGAATCACTATCTCGAATACTGGCCTTGAGCTGGCCACGCCTGTGGCGGTGGATGTAGTTGGCATGGCGTTTCAGGATTTCAATCACTCCCGGGGCAGCCCCAAAGTGGCCACGCCCTGGGAACTGCATCCGGCGGTGGTAACCGTGAAATGATCGCTTGCTACCTTTGCGCTCTTTGCCTTACTATTCGTCAAATTCTTCTCGACTCACGAAAGATTTATCCGCCGCAGCCGAGGGCGGCTAATGGCACTTACTTTGCACATTTGAGCATGAATTTAAAAGAATTTTCGCATGGGCGGGCAGCAGCGGGGCAGATTCCTCCGCCCTACTCACGCGCTGAAGAAAACGCGCGTGAGCTTAACGGGCGTTCGGAATGACATCTCTCATTGGGATACAGCATGGTGTCCCTTAAAGTAAGTAACATTGGCCGAGGGCGGCTGCGCTCCATAAAGATTCTCGTTTTGGTTGCGGCCTGCCGCGCTGCGTGCTTTGCGGTCAATAACAAAATATAGACGGCATCTATTCAGGATGCATCTAAGGAGGTGTGGCAGTGTGCACTGCAGAACGCGCTCCATTGGCAGGCCGGCACTTCGACGTGCTGGTGATTGGCGGCGGTGTGAATGGCGTTGCCATTGCCCGTGAGTGTGCCTGCAGGGGCAAACAGACACTGGTGATCGACCAGCACGACTTTGCTTCCGGCACCACCAGCCGCTCCACGCGCATGATCCATGGCGGCCTGCGCTACCTGGAACACCTGGAGATCGGCCTGGTGCGCGAATCGCTGCGCGAACGCGAGCGCCTTCTGTGCCAGTCGCCGCACCTGGTCCGTCCAATGCAGTTTCTGCTGGCGCTCTCCAACGAGCACCGCCCACTCATGCGCAGTTCGCTGGCTATTCGAACCGGTTTATGGCTCTACCATAGTTGGGCCGGAGGACAGCGCCAGGTCACTCCCAACTATGAACTGGAGCGGCAACTCGATGCCGGGCGCTCGTGGTCGGTTTTTTCTTACGAAGATGCGCAATGCGAATTTCCCGAGCGCCTCATCGCCGAGTGGCTCACCGAAGCCGTAACCGCAGGCGCGACCGCGCGCAACTATACCCGGCTTTTGCAGGTGCTGGTGCGCAACGGGCGGGTGACCGGCGCCCGGCTGCGCGATATGCTGACCGGAAAGGAATTTGAGATCATAGCGCACCAGGTTGTAAACGCCTCCGGGCCATGGGTTGATCTGGTGGCCAAGGCTTCCGGGTTGAAGTCGGCGCAGATGATCGGCGGAGTCCGCGGCGCGCACATTGTCCTGCCGCAGTTTCATGGTATTTCCGGTACGGGCGTCTACACAGAGGCGGTGGATGGACGGCCTTTCTTCGTAATCCCCTGGAATGGACAGGTACTGGCGGGCACAACCGAAGTGGCTGATTCCGGCAATCCTGACAATACTCAGCCGTCGGCAGACGAAGTTGAATATCTTTTTAAGAGCTTCTCCAGCCTTTTTCCGCACGCCGGGCTTTCCCGTGCCGATATCCGTTACAGCTTCGCCGGGGTTCGTCCACTGCCCTACAGCCCCGGTAAGAAGATGGCTTCTATCACCCGCAGGCACATCATTCACAACCATCGTGAAGACGGTGTGAGCGGCATGCTTTCGATCATTGGCGGGAAGCTGACCACCGCTATGACGCTTGCCCGTGAAGTGGCGCGCGAACTGGGCATCCACGTAAAAGAGCCCGCGAACATCTTTGCTGCGCCTGCTCCCGCCAATGGCGTTGAGTCGAGTTTCAGGCATTGGGCGCGGCTGGTGGCCTGCAAGGCCGGCATTCCTGAATCATGCGCCCAGGCAGTAGCCGGCTGGCATGGACGCCACGCGCTGGCCATTGCGCAAACTGCTTCATTCAATCCGAAACTGCGGCTGCCGCTTTGCGAGCACACCTGCCACATCGTTGCTGAAGCTGCGGAAGCGGTAAGGCATGAATTCGCAGTGACTCTTGCCGATATCCTTCTGCGCCGCGTGCCTGTCGCTCTGGGCGCATGCTGGTCAGAACCTTGCAGTTATCAGGCAGCTTCAAGAATCGGCTGCGCGCTGGGCTGGAATGAATCACTCATCAACACTGAATTCGAACGCTTCGAAGCCGAACGCGAGAAATTCCTGCATCCAGGGGATTATCGCGTTCCCCACCCGCCTGCCGTAGTCAACGGCTGAATTCCACCGCAAAGAAAACTGCACAAGAAAGGTTTACAGAAGAGACATCGCTATAAAGGCAAAGCCAGCGAAGCTGGCGAAATTCCTCTAGCTCACAGTGCAAGCTGTGGATACATACAAAGAGAATGACCGAGCCCGCGAAGCAGGCGGCATATTTTTTAGAGCACGACGCCGGATAAGTACCGGCGTCGTGCTGAAAGAAAGACTGCTATGGGCAGGGCTTTGCCGGAGTGGGCAAAGCCGTGATATCAGGATAACTGAAGGCGCCACGAAACGCGTCGGAGGGGCTGGTCTGGGTAAACCATTGAATCAGCGCTTCCGTTTGCGGATGGAAGGTGAACCGCTGGCCCCCATCGCCGTCGTCACCTCCGTCATCATCAGCGTCTCCTCCATCATCGCCCGGCTGCCTGATTTTCAACGTAACCGGGAAAGAAGGATGCGGCAGCACCTCGACAGGGTCGCCGGTCTCCAGGTTTCTCTGACAACTGGTGCCTACGGGGAACTGCCAGCGTGGAGTGGCGTTGTTCAGGAATGGATCGTTGAACGATTCCAGAATCTCGTGACTGATTGGGGTAACGTCTATCACCTCGGTGTTGGTAAAAGTTCCGGGAGAGATCCAGCTTGCATAAGCCACGATCCAGCGCGGCTGTGGCGTCACCGTGGGATCACGGAACAAAGTGTGAAAACCCAGCACACAACAAGGACCTCTGGTCACCAGCGGAGTGGCGCTGGGAGTAAACAGGAAGGTATTCGGCCACAACTGGACGTTCATTGCATCAGTGGTCCAGTCGCCCGCATTGATCGCATTCACACTGATGTTGCTGAACTGCGCATTGAAGAACTGCTGCAGCATGAAGACTACGGTATTTCCGTCTGTGGAAGTACGCGTAAACCAGGTCCTGACCGGTGTATTCACTCCCCTGATTCTCACCGTAACCGTAAACGGCACTGGCACTGTCACGTGCTCCACGATTTTCACCGGGCTGAGATTCGTATGCCAGTTGTCTTTCATATGGTTGAAGAACTCGGCGCGCTGCACTGCGTCGCCAAATTGGACGTTTCCGACCGTGTAGTGGGCGCGCCGGAAGTTGGGAGAATTCAGCGTGAGGTTTTCAAAGGGCGCTACCGGAACATTGGCAAAAACGGTTCCGTCGGCATTCAGCAACTGAACGTCAACAGAAACGATTTTCGCGGGAATGTTGGTTTTGTGTCCCTGCGATGGATCGTTTCCCATGATGGTGAAAGGAAAAGTTGTCCCGTTGAATACGAATGAGCCTGAGAAATTCGGAACGGAGACCACATTGAGCACTGCTCCCGGCGGATCTACTGCAATGCTGGAGGCGCCGGCGGTCTCATCATTCATGAAATCAATTGGGCTCCTGAGATCAAGTACAGGCATTTCCTGAAAATCTGCAGTAGCCGTGGAATCAGCCTGGGTAGCATCGGCGGGCGGTAGTATTTGCTGGTTTTTAGGTTTGTCTGCGAACGCATTTCCGATCATCATCATGCATAGGAGAAGCATTCCGAGGGGGAGGGCAAACATCTTCTTCATTCGGTTTCGAACTCCTTTTAGTGGCGTACAAAGGCCCCCAATATATTGCCACGGGATATACACAAATTACTGCGAATTTCTGTCTTTTTTTACATGCCGTCGTGTGCCCTGAGATGGCAAGAGTAATTAGTTTCAAATTGTGGAAGATAATTCAAAAACGCATATGGGGGAATTCTTATCCTGGGAGGAGAACTTCTAAATAATAGATGCCGTAATACGGTTTTCGGTATTACTGGACGAAATATGGATTCCGATAAGTCTTGGCCTTGGCACGAATTGTATGGGAGCCAACAACCAGGAGTTCAATTTACCCATTTAGCAAATCACCCATTTACGCCCGCTCGATAAAAAGTCTTAACCAGAAGTCTTGTGTCATCTGAAATGATTCCATCCACTCCCATGTCTGCCACGCGCAGCATGCGTTTGGGTTCGTTCACCGTCCAGGTGACCGCCAGCTTTCCGGCATCATGAATTTCTTCGATCAGGCGGCGCGATAGCAGATGATAGTGCGGCACTACGTATTTGCCCGGCATCCTGTTCCAGCGGCGCAATTGCCAGCGCGTCTGCGCCAGCGTGCCTAATACCAGCGAATCATCCAATGCATGGAGTTCGCGCACCACTCCGGGGAGGAAGGAAGAGATAAAGTAACCTTGCTGTGGGGCCATCCGCTTTACTGCACGGACGATCGCCTTCTCCATTCCGCGCACTTTGACTTCAATATTCAGAAATGCGGTGCGCGCGAACCGCTCCAGCACATCGTCAAGGCACGGCAGGGAGTCGTCTGCACCGCCGAAACTGGCCTGCAATTGCTTGAATGTATGCCGCCGGACGGAAAGACGGTTCAGCCTGGCATCGTGGCAGATGACGGCCTGCAGGTTGCGGGTGCAGCGGACGTCAAACTCAAATCCATCCACGCCATGCTCCAAAGCGAGATCAAAAGCGGTGAGGGTGTTTTCAGGGGCATAACGCCGGGCACCACGATGGCCGAGCAGCAGAATGCGGTTAGTCGAGGTCAAAGTCGCGGATTCGTGGCTCGTCTGGAGTTTCTTTTGCCTTCTTGACGGCCTCCTGGAACTTCTTCTCCAGCAGGTCAGCCTTGTTCTTTTCGGCATCTACAGCCTGGCGAAACAGGGATTCCTTGCGTCCTTCCTGCTCGCGCATGGCTTTGGCGGCCGCATCAAAATCGGCAAAAGTTTTGGGTTTGACGGCAGCCACGTGGGAGATCACTGCACGGGTAGCGGGGTCTACCTTCAGCACCGCCCCACAGCAGGGACAGCCAACTTCAAAAAGCTCTGCTTTGCTGGACGCTTTTGCCATAACTGAATTGTATTGCACGGGTGGGTCATTTTGCCAAAATGACCCACCGTATCAGGCAGACGTTCATAGCACCGACAGTGAACAAATCCCGTGATTACCGTCAAAACGGCGCACAGGCACATGCGCCTCCATGCCATTTGCAATTCGTATTAGATGCTCTTCAGCAGGGACAACCAGCGGCTCCAGGCTTCCGTGCGTGCCTTTTTGTTGGCGTCATTCGTGTCATTGGGATCTTCACCCGCACGCATGAAACCATGGCCCGCGCCCTCGTAGGTGACCGGATCATATTTCTTCCCGGCTTGCTTCATGGCATCCTGGGTTGCAGGAATCGTGGCATCGATACGGGCATCGTTGCCGCCATAGAAGCCATACACCGGGGCCGTGATGGTGGTTACATCCTTGGGCGGTGCCCCGTAGAAGACAAAAGCCGCGCGCAAATCTTTGCGGTTAGTGGCGAAGCGGAAGGTCTGGGTTCCACCCCAGCAGAAGCCCCCTACCGCGAGCTTGCCGTTCGATGCCGGCAGCTTTTTCACATAATCGGCAACGGCATTCAGGTCGGCGGTGACCTGGTCGGCATCCAAGCCGGAAATGGCCTTGGTGGTGTCATCGCGGGAGGTGAATGCGCTGCTGCCTCCACCATTCGGCCCCATCCCGGAAAGAAGATCAGGAGCAATGGCGATGTAGCCCTGAGCGGCAAGCTGATCGGCAACGCTGCGCACCCAGTCGGAGAGCCCGAAAATCTCATGGATCACTACCACTGCCGGGGCCTTGTTTTTCGATTCTGGATAAACGATAAACGCTGACACGGTGCGGTTATCGTGGTTGATCTGGACCCATTCTGCATGACGGGGAGATTTCTCCAAAGCTTGCTTGGCCCAATCCTGGCCAAACGCGTGAATCAGGCAAAACAGCAAAACGATTGCTAACGCCAGGGTACGTTTCATGCGGGAAAGTTTACTCCCTACACCGAGCACTCAGCAATCAGCCGGTAGACATCTTCGTTTTTATTTACCGCAAAGGGCGCTAAGGACGCAAAGGAAGCAGGCGAAATAATGCTCCTGGTTCCAAAACACACTTACCCGTTTACCAATTATTCGTTTACCCAATCAGTTCAGGGCTGAGTGGTTGCTTTTACAAAAATTTACATGCCATTGCCAGACCAGCAGAGCATGAATGCTTCTAAGATGAATGCATCATGGAAAGACTCTGGCGAGACCTGAAATACGGCATTCGCACGCTGGCAAAATCACCAGGATTCACGATCATCGCTGTGCTTACGCTTGCGCTCGGCATTGGAGCAAACACCGCAATTTTCAGCGTTGTGAATAGTGTGGTGCTGGCTCCATTGCCCTATCGCCAGCCGGATCAACTGGTGATTGTGTGGGCGAAAAATCCGGCAGGTCGCTACATCGCTCCTTCCTATCCAGACTTTCAAGATTGGCAGCGCGATACGCACTCCTTTCAGGAGATGGCCGCATTCAATTCGCACGCCTATGATGTGACCCATCCCGGTGTGCCGGAACATCTCGACGGATGCCAAATCTCTCCGGGATTTTTCAGGACGCTCGGTGTAAACCTGGTCATGGGCCGTGATTTTTCATCCGAGGAAAACCGGGCCGGAGGGGCGCCGGTTGCGATTATCAGCGAGCACGTATGGAAAAACCATTTCACCGGCAGCGCCGCCGCTCTGGGCAAGACCATCACGATGGATGGCGCCAGCTACACTGTCATTGGAGTCGCGCCATCCACCATCGACATTGGAGGCACAATCGATGTCTACACGCCCGTGCTGCAGGGCAATCCACTCACTGTCTCTGACCGCCGCACCCATGCCTTCGTTCCGGTTGCGCGACTGAAGCCCGGAACCAGTATCGCGCAGGCGGAAGCCGATGCCGCGGCAGTCGAAAAGAAGCTGGGCGAACTCTATCCCAAATTCGATCAGGGCCTGTCCGCCGGAATTGTTCCCCTGAAAGAGGCGCTGGTCGGTGACGTAAGCGGAATGCTGCTGATGCTGCTGGGCTCCGTAGGAGTGGTTCTGCTGATTGCATGTGCCAACGTTGCCAGCCTGCTGCTGGCGCGCTCTGCTGCCCGGGAAAGAGAGTTTGCCATCCGCTCAGCGCTGGGAGCGCAGCGCTTCCGGTTAATTGGCCAGATGGTGACCGAGAGCGTGCTTCTGTCACTGGCCGGTGGCGGACTGGGACTCCTGCTTGCGAAATGGGGAGTCAGGCCTCTGCTGGCGGCGGTACCCGGAGACGTTCCCCGCACCATCAACGCCGGATTGAATCCTGCGGTGTTGCTGTTCACTTTTGCAGTCTCGATCGCGGTTGGAATTCTCTTCGGCCTGCTACCCGCTCTTAAAAGTTCCGGCGTTCATCCGCAGACCGCGCTCAAGGCCGGTGGCCGTGGCGCTATTGGCACGCATCACCGCATCCACGGCAGCCTGGTTGTTATCCAGACAGCGCTGACGCTGGTGCTGCTCGTGGGCGCCGGACTGCTACTCCGCACGATTCGTCATCTGGGGAACGTGAACCCCGGTTTTGATACGCACCAGCTTGTTGCCTTCAAGGTGGGAATTTCACCTGCTCAACCCCCAGAAAACCTGCGCATTGCCGACCGGCAATTGATTGAACGCATACAGAAGATTCCAGGCGTGGAGTCTGCCGACCTGACCACTCTTGTTCCGCTCACCGGTATGCATAATGAAGTACCGTTCTGGGTAGGCCCGGATGAACCTAAGTCGCTTGCCGAAGCGCCGAGGGCACTTACCTTTTCCGTAGGACCGGATTATTTTCGCACCATGGGTATTCCGCTGCTGCAAGGACGAAGCTTTACTCCCGCAGACACAGTGCAATCTGAGCAGGTTGCAATCATTGACAGCAGGTTGGCCGATAAATATTTTCCCGGCCAGAATGCTGTGGGTAAAACCTTTTCTGTTGCCCGCGTCGGCCAGTTCCGCATTATTGGCGTCGTGGGTCATGTAAAGCATTGGGGACTGGGTGAATTGACACCCACGACTCAGATGCAGGTCTATGGCTGCTTTTATCAGATCAATGATGAATGGATGCCGGTCATGCAACCGTCTACAACGGTGCTGGTGCGCACCCGGCTGGATGAACGTAGCTTACTGGATGCAGTCAGGAAGACAGTCTACGGAGCTGGAAATGAACAACCGATCTACGGTGTCAAGACCATGCAGGAAACAGTTTCTGCATCGATGGCGACGCAGAGCTTCCCCATGGTACTGCTGATGGCTTTCGCAGGTTTGGCGCTGGTGCTGGCAACGGTTGGAATTTATGGGTTGCTGGCTTATTTCGTCCAGCGGAGAACCCAGGAGATTGGCATTCGCATGGCCCTGGGCGCACAGCGGCAGGACGTCTTTCGCATGCTGATCGCGCGCGGGCTCAAACTGAACCTGGCCGGCATTGCCATCGGGATCAGCAGCGCCTTGCTGCTGGCGCGTGTGCTCTCCAGCTTTTCCAATCTGCTGTATGGTGTTGGAGTAAATGATCCTCTAACACTCATTGCTGCATCCTCGGTCTTGACCTTGACTGCGATCCTGGCGTGCTATGTGCCAGCGCGGCGTGCTGCCATGGTCGCACCAACCGAAGCACTCAGGCAGGAATGAAAAAGCCGCCGCAAATAGCACGAATCGGGGGAAATTGGTAAGTGGGTAAATTGATGATAACTGCAGTTCAATCACCCAATTACCAATTTACTAAATTATCCATTTTGATTTGACTGGCTGAGTGCTGACCTGTCCTTCCGGCTTGCCGTGGACGGCTGGCTGCTGAGTTCTCTCTTCACATTCTCCGCCTGCCAAAGATGGCGGCGCTCATGGGCCAGCATCCATGGAATAGGAGCACAGAGCCGCAGTGCCGGGAGACCGGGAAACAGGGCGGGCACTTTGATTTTTTTCTGATCCAGTCCTTCAGCATCACGCAACAGACGCGCCCATTCATCCTGCAATCGGAAGAAATCATCCACAATCTTCGCAGGATCGGCGGCTTCAATTTTCGGCGCAATAGATTTGGGCGCAGGAATTCTGATTTTCGGCGGAGGCTCGGCCCACCACACCAGCGCCTTTCCTAAGAACCCCAGCCCAAAAGGACCATTGGCAAGCAGATTGTCTTTCCTGCCGCGTTCCATGGCAGCCGCGACTTTGGGCTGCACAATCTCCGCTGATAAATTCAGGTGCGCAAGACACTCAGCAATGGACCACTTCGCCGGATCGGGTCGGCTGGTTAGCTGCTCCGGTGTAAGCCCCTCAACAAGCCGCCGGGCACGATTGCGGATCTCGTTCAGGTCATCGTTGGATTGATCGAATTGACTCATTCTCAAGTTGGGCTACATATTACATCAGTGAGTAACTTGTTATTTGCTCTCTGGCATTCTAACGCGTACAGCAGCTTGAAATATTCCACCATGCCGGAATACGTCTTCAGTAATAGATTAAATGTCTCCAGGCATAATGAATCCTTCGTGTATCCGCCTCCTTCCACCACATTGGCGGGCTTAGCCGAAAATCTTCCATCGAAGAATAAATCCAGAATCGCGCGTCCGGCAGCAATGCCCGCCAGCGTTGTCGAGTGTCCCGGGATGGATCAATTACACACAAACAGACATTTCGATGCTCAAGTGCTGCGCGGAACAACTCACGGGATTTAAGATCGGTTACAGGCAAAGAATATCCCCATACTACAGCGACGTCGATGTTCTTCAATTGCGCCGCAGCCTGTTCCCAAATGTTAGACCAAGGTGGTTCTTCTATTTTCTTATCCCAGAATGGAAGTAGCAAAGCACCTCCCTTGCCTTGGTAAGATGTTGGCCCCATAGCCGCCTCAAAGTGATTTTCACTGGTGCGCCAGTTCAAGCTTCCGTGAAGCTTGTACATTGCAGGAATATCCAATTTAGGGTCATGTGGATCTGGAAAACCGTAGAGCCAAGGACCAATAAGGTGCCCGCGTCGCTTAGTTGATCTATCAAGTGCATGCTCAATCACTAAATCATAGTTAAAGTTGATGATGATATCTTCAGAGCCCATAATATCGAACAAATGTTGATGATGATCGCAGTGCTTGCCGGCATGCGCAGCCCCTAGCAAGCTGTGAATGGAGTTAACAAATGAGCTGTGAATACGTTCTCTGCTATCTTCTGTGCTGTTGAAGAAGCGTGTGCGAGTGTGAGCACGATTTTCCAGCGTGTAAAAGCATTTCTCAAGTGATTCCCATACATATTCGGAATGGTTAGATGCCTGTCGTAGAATATATTGAATATCATCGTGGCGGGCACCAGGAAGCCGCTGCAGCAAATCAAAGAAATCTGTATCTAGTGGAGATGCGAAATTTTGATGTCTATATGAAACGCCGCGGCTCGCACCCGCACCTAAAATCACTGCTATAGATGCATGATCTTTCTCTGCCATAAACTCCTTAACAGTAAGGATCAAATCATATATTAATAGTAGCTATTGTAGATAATATTTTGAGATACAGATTAGAATTTCTTCTACTTTCTGATACTAACAATTTACCTCATCTATTCCGGCTGCATAGTGCTTACTCCCACTCAATCGTTCCGGGCGGTTTGGAAGTCACATCGTACACTACCCTGTTGATTCCGCGAACCTCATTTACGATTCGACTGGAAATCTTCTTCAGCACTTCGTAAGGCAGGGGCACCCAGTCGGCAGTCATACCGTCTTCGGAATGCACGGCGCGGATGGCGCAGGTATAGGCATAGGTGCGCTGGTCGCCCATGACTCCTACCGACATTACCGGCAGCAGCACCGCGAAGGATTGCCAGATCTGAGTATAGAGTCCGGCGGCACGGATTTCGCCTACGACGATATCATCGGCTTCCTGAAGCAGCGCGATGCGCTCTGGAGTAACCTCGCCGAGAATGCGGACCGCAAGGCCGGGCCCGGGGAACGGCTGGCGCTGCAGGATATCTTCTGGCATTCCCATTTCGCGCCCAATGCGGCGCACTTCGTCTTTGAAAAGATCTTTGAGAGGCTCGATGAGCCGGAGCTTCATCTTCTCCGGCAAACCCCCGACGTTATGGTGTGTCTTGATGGTCTGTGACGGCCCGCGCACGCTGCGCGACTCGATCACGTCTGGATAGAGAGTTCCCTGCACCAGGAAATCCACCCGGCCAATCAGGCGTTCGATGCGGTGGGCCTCTTCGTCAAAGACTTCAATGAATTCGTTGCCGATGATCTTGCGCTTGCGCTCCGGGTCCGTCACTCCTGCCAGCTTGTTCAGGAAGCGCTCAGAGGCATCCACGGCGACCAGGTTCAGCTTGAGCTTCTCTTTCAGGTTCTGCTGCACCTTGCGGAATTCGTTCTTGCGCAGCACGCCGTTGTTCACAAATACACAGGTCAGCCGGTCGCTCAGAGCGCGGTCTACCAGGGTGGCGGCCACGGCCGAATCCACACCGCCGGAAAGCGCGCAGATGGCGCGTCCCTGCTCTCCTACGGTTTCGCGCACCTGCCGGATGGTTTCATCGATGAAGTGCTGCGGAGTCCAGTCGCCGCGGGCGCCGCAGATGTCGTAAACGAAATTACGCAGCAGGTCGGTGCCGAATTTGGTGTGGTGCACCTCAGGATGAAACTGCACGGCGAATATGCGCCGTGATTCATCTTCAATGGCGGCCAGCGCGCTGCTGGAATTGGCCGTCTTGCGGAAGCCCTGCGGCAACTGCTCGGCATGGTCCCCGTGTGACATCCAAACGTTCAAGGACTGTGGCAATCCCTTGAAGAGCTGCGACTGGCCGGTGATATTCACTTCGGCGTGGCCATATTCCCGCCTCGCCGCCGGGCTCACCTTTCCACCCAGCTTGTGGGTGATGAACTGCAGTCCGTAGCAGACGCCCAGCACCGGCATACCCAGAGAGAGAACACGCTCGTCGGCGGGTGGAGCATCCGCATCGTAGACCGAGCAGGGTCCTCCGCTGAGAATGATTCCGGCAGGCCGGTAGCTTCTGATTTCATCGAGCGGAGCGGTACAGGGCAGGACAGCGGAGAAGACTTTCAGTTCGCGGATGCGGCGCGCAATTAACTGCGTGTACTGCGAGCCGAAGTCAAGAATGACAATGGATTGTTCTTCCACGAAAGATTGTGCCCGATTTCAAGCCTTTGTGTAAAGGAACAAAACTGAGACTGGCATCATTGCCAGCACATACCCAGAAAGTCTCTGAGGCCTTCTGTATCTTTCAGGTATTTTTCCGCAGAGCTTCGAGTATCTCTGGCGTTCGTTCCCCATAATGCAACTCTTAGCGGGGGACCGGCAAGGAATGCTCCCGATAGCCCTTTTAGATTCCATGTGGATTTGGGCGGTGCTTTCCTGTAGATCTCGTCAGTCAATGCATTGGCTTGAGGCCCGCCTATAGCAATCGCCGGGTGCCGCTGTAAATCTTGATTTTTAAACCACTCGGCATCTGTTACAACGATCCCTCGCCGATGAGGATATTTCTGACCTCTTTTGTCAATTTCATCACGAACCATCTCGGCTACTGGCCGGTCACAGAGTTCTGCTGGAATCCAGCAGCCAACAACAATCAAAATTGTCTCTTTGCTAAGAACAGCAGAAAGGCTGTAGTGGTGCTGTTCCAATGCCTTGGTATCGATTTCGTAGTGTGGATTCGCCATTGTCTTGTCCAGTGGTGTAAATGCCGATGTTTGGAGATCGTTCAGAAGGAAAGCTGCCGGCTCGGAGGAGATCCCCAGATCTATTGCGCGCTTAAAAAGGGCCCGTAGAAGTTTGTGATATCCTCCGTTATGTTGAAACAGATCGACCCAGTGGATCCGCTTCAGGCGCAAAGGGATATCACATGGTTCCAGTTTGACTGGAATGAGGAAAATGGCACCTTCCGGCTTTTCTTCCGACCGGTCTAGAGTGTAGTGCATTTCGCGTTGTACGAAGCCGTCCTTGGTGACGGAACGCTTTGACAGGCAGATTAGAACGACGTCAGTCATATCCAAGGCTTTTTCAATCTCCAGCCTCCAGTCCTGCCCCGGCAGTAGGCTCTCCTGGTCGAACCAAAGATCGAAAAGACCTTCTAATACCATGCGTTAGTAGAGGCTTCGAACAGCCTCCTCGTCCTCCGACGAATAAGAAATGAATACTCGAAGCTTCCACGTCATGATTCGAAATATGCTACTTGATCACCACGTTTACCAGTTTGCCCGGGATCACAATGGTTTTCACGATCTGCTTGCCATCGAGCGAGGCCCGGACTTTTTCGTCGGCCATCACGCGTTCGCGCACCACTTCCTCAGGACTATCGGCAGGGACAGCCACGCGGCTGCGAAGTTTGCCGTTCACCTGGACGGCGTATTCGATCTCATCTTCCCTGGCCAAGGCCGAGTCATATTCCGGCCATGGATGGCGCAAGAGTGTATCTTTCTCGCCCAATACCTGCCAGAGTTCAGCGGCCAGATAAGGCGCAAAAGGCGCGAGCAGCAAAACAAGTTTGCGTTGCGCATCGGCCAATACCGAGGCTGGGAAATTGCCTTTCGCAATCTCTTCTTCCACTCCATAAAGCTCGTTGATGAATTCCATGATGGCGGCCACGCAGGTGTTGAAATGCCAGCGTCCCTGGAAATCATCGGTCACCCGCTTGATGGTCTGGTGGAGCTTGCGCTGGATTGCCCGGCCTGCCGGGGTAATAACGCCGTCATGAGCGGACGAGCTTTTTGCCGTCTTCCCATAGCGCATCACGAACCGAAAGGTGCGCGACAAGAAACGATGCACGCCTTCAACACCTGCTTCCTGCCATTCAAGATCGCGGTCAGGCGGTGCGGCAAAAAGCGCGTACATGCGCGTGGAATCGGCGCCGAAGCGAGCCACCATGTCATCGGGCGAAACCACGTTGCCCTTGTTCTTTGACATTTTTGCGCCGTTCTTGATGACCATGCCCTGGGTGAAGAGACGCTCCACAGGTTCGCTGTTGTGCACCAACCCAAGATCGCGCATGAACTTGGTCCAGAAGCGCGAATAGATAAGATGAAGAATCGCGTGCTCCACGCCGCCGATGTACTGGTCAATGGGAAACCAGTAATCCACGGTCGCGGTGTCCAACGGGCGATCTGCAAGACGCGCGTTGGTATAGCGGTAGAAATACCAAGACGAATCCACAAAGGTGTCCATGGTATCGGTCTCGCGGCGAGTGCGTCCGCCACACTGTGGACAGATGGCATTCACAAACTCCGGCACACGCGCCAACGGCGAACCGCCCTGCAAGGTGATCTCAGTCATATCCGGCAACAAAACCGGAAGCTGGTCTTCAGGAACCGGCGCTACGCCGCACTTTTCGCAATACAACATGGGGATGGGCGTTCCCCAGTAGCGCTGGCGGGAGATGCCCCAGTCCTTGAGCCGGTAAGTGACAGTCTTCTTCCCGAACCCATGCTGCTCGGCATAGGCGGACATCTTCTCAATGGCTTCATTGTTGGAGAGTCCATTGAAGCCGCCTGAGTTGATGAGCAAGCTTTCTTTTTCCGTGTAAGGAAGCACGGGCCTCTCGTTATCGTCCGGCCCGGCGGGTTCGCCGGTACGGCGCGGAAGAATGACCACGCGAATCTCTAATCCGTACTTCTGCGCAAATTCATGGTCGCGCTCGTCATGGGCCGGCACAGACATAATCGCGCCCGTGCCGTAATCCATGAGGATGTAGTTCGCTACCCAGATGGGAATCTTTTCCTCATTGAACGGATTGATAGCGTAGCGTCCGGTAAAGGCGCCATGTTTTTCAATGCCGCCGATATCGCCCGCTTCTTTGGCCTTGCCCTGCTCGCGCATCAGGTCTTCAACCTTGGCGTGAAGGCTGTGATCATTGCCGATAAGATCGGCCATCATCGGGTGCTCTGGCGCAAGCTGAATCGATGTTGCTCCGAAGATGGTGTCGATACGCGTGGTGAAAACCGTGATTTTGTCGCCTGCCGGACCGGCTGGACCATCGATTTTGAAATCGACGAGCGCGCCTTCGCTGCGGCCAATCCAGTTGCGCTGCATGATGCGGACTTTTTCCGGCCAGTTTTCGAGCTTGTCCAAATCCTGGAGCAGCTCTTCAGCATATCTGGTGGTGCGGACGAACCACTGCTCCAACTCGCGCTGCTCGACCGTGGTTTCTTCGTGCCGCCAGCAGCAGCCATTGCTCAACACCTGCTCATTGGCCAAAACCGTGGCGCATTCCGGGCACCAGTTGACTTTGCTCTTCTTGCGATACGCAAGCCCGCCCTTATACATCTGGATGAAGAACCACTGGTTCCACTTGTAGTACTCGGGCAGGCAGGTGGTAACCTCGCGCGACCAGTCATAGGTGAACCCCAGGCGCTTCATCTGCGCCTTCATGTGCTCAATATTGCGAAGCGTCCATTCTTTGGGTGGAACCTTGTTCTTGATCGCTGCGTTTTCCGCGGGAAGGCCGAAGGCATCCCAACCCATGGGATGAAGCACGTTGTAGCCGCGCATCCACATGTAGCGCGCCAGCGCATCGCCGATGGCGTAGTTGCGCACGTGTCCCATGTGCAACGCGCCCGAAGGATACGGAAGCATCTCCAGCACGTAGTATTTCTTGCGTTTGCTATCATGCGGTTCCGCAGCGTAGAGATTCGGATCGGCCTGCCATTGGGCAAACCACTTCTCCTCGATCTGCCGGGGATCGTAACGAAGCTCCCGCTGCTCGGGCTGGTTTTCGGTCATCTTGATCACTTCGGGCATTTCAAATCACGCACGTCTCTTCTTTGATTGTACTTCCACCAGCGATTTCAACATCGCCACATTCTTTAAATCATCCTGCGGTTCGTTGATCGGGGTTTCGGCAATGAAAGCCGCGTGTTCGGTGCGCGGATCATTCAACAAACGCCGAAACGGCTCCAACCCGATGGTTCCCTTGCCAATATGCTCATGCCGGTCACGTTTGGAGCCACACGGGTCCTTGGCATCATTACAATGCCACACGCAAACATTTTTCAGGCCGACCGTGTCGTCGAGCTGCTGCATGGTCTTATGCCATCCGGCTTCGGAAACAATGTCATACCCGGAAACATGAGTGTGGCACGTGTCGATGCACGCTCCCACCGGGCATACGGGCCGCAGATACTCGAGCAACTGGGCTACCTGATCAAAGGATCCGCCCAGAGAGAACTCCGCCCCGGCAGTGTTCTCAATCAAGACCTTGAGGGATGACTTCTCCAGTTCGAGCCCTCTGGCTGCCTCGGCAATCGAGCGCGCCACCAGTTCCAGGCCTTCTTCGCGGCTGCGGCCACGAAAGGAGCCGGGATGCAACACCAGATATTCTGCGCATAAGGAGATGCCGCGCTGCAGTTCTCCCCGAAATGCCTCAACCGATTTACGATGAAATTCCGGCGTCGCGCTGGCCAGGTTCACCAGGTAGCTGCTATGAATGGCCAGCGGCGAGATTTCATATTTATCCCGCAGGCGGCGCATCTCGTTGCACTGTGTTTTCGCCAGTAAGTACGGCTTCCACTGGCGTGGGCTCGACGAGAATATCTGCAACGTATTCGCGCCCAGCCGGTAAGCCCGCTCTGCCGCTATCTGTACTCCACCCGCAGTTGAGGTATGAATGCCAATACGCCGTGGGCCTGGCTTGGGGGGCTCGCCCTTAGACCAGAGCAGTACGTCTTTCATACTGAGTCTGGGCTTACGTCCGGGCATGCTAAGCTTGGGCTTAATCAGTTTCTGTTTTTGCCCTGGTGCGTGGTCCGGCATGAGCTAAGTTATTGATTTTAACACGTTAAAACAGGTTGTTTTGATTGGTCTTTTAAGGTAAATCACAGTAAAATCAGTAAGTTGTTAAGAGAGGTTCTTATGTTGGTCGTGATGTCGGCACATGCAACGGAAGAAAACGTTCGCGCAGTGTGCGAAAAGATTCAATCCCTCGGCTATCGTCCTCATCCTATCCCCGGAGCAGAACGCACCGCCATTGGCATCACTGGAAATCAGGGGGCCGTAGAAGCCGGCACTCTGGAACAGATGACCGGAGTGCAGGAAGTCATCCGTGTCAGTAAGCCTTACAAGCTGGTCAGTCGCGATGTAAAACAGGAAAATACCATCGTCCGTTTTCCTGATTGCGATGGCAGTTTTGGAGGCCACACTTTAGGCATTGTGGCCGGACCATGCTCGGTCGAGTCACGGCAGCAGGCCTTCACGATTGCCGAGCGCGTCGCCAGGGCCGGAGCAAGATTTTTCCGGGGCGGCGCATTCAAACCGCGCACCTCTCCTTACGCGTTTCAGGGCATGGGCGAAGAAGGGCTGAAGATCATGGCGGAGATACGCGACCGTTTTGGCCTGCGGATCGTGACTGAAGCCCTGGATTACGAATCTCTCGACCTGGTTGCTGAATACGCCGACGTGGTTCAGATCGGCGCCCGCAACATGCAGAATTATTCACTGCTCAAACGCGCTGGACGCCTGCGCAAGCCCGTCCTGCTCAAGCGCGGGCTCTCCGCTACCCTGGAAGAGTTCCTGATGGCGGCTGAATACATTCTCAGCGAAGGCAACTACGAGGTCATTCTCTGTGAGCGCGGTGTTCGCACCTTTGCCGATCATACGCGTAATACACTCGACCTGAGTATTGTCCCGGCCGTACAGAAACTCAGCCATCTGCCGATCGTGGTTGATCCGAGCCATGGAACCGGCAAGCGCGACAAAGTTCTATCCATGTCACGCGCGGCTGTAGCCACCGGGGCCGATGGACTGCTGATCGAAGTCCATCACGACCCTGACCGGGCGCTCTCCGATGGCGCGCAGTCGATTACCTGCGACCAGTTTGATGAGTTGATGCAGGAAGTGCGGCAGATTGCGGCTGTGGTGCACCGCACTGTGCAGGAAACCATGACCCAAGCCGTCGCTGCAAAGATTGCAATATAATCTGAAGCTTGCGTCCTTTCATTGGCACAAAAGCCATCATCACGCTACTGCTGAGCCGGCTGATCTTTGTCTTGGCACTGTGCGGCTGTTCGCACACGCCTGAGCCGGCATACAACTACCACGAATATGCTTACGTCAGCAATGGCGGCAGCAATTCGGTCACGGTTGTCGATCTGCGTGGATTGCGTTCACTGACCACCGTCCATGTGGGAAAGAGTCCTACCGGCCTGGCGATAAATCCACGCAAAAACGAGATTTACGTCGCCAATACCGATTCCAACAACATCAGCGTGATCGATGCCGAGAGCAACCAGGTGGTCTCCACCATCGGAGTGCATCGCGCGCCTTACCTCATTGACGTTTCCTCTGATGGCAAGCGCGCCTACGTGGCCAATTCAGGTTCCGCCAATCTTTCCGTGATCGACCTGGAGCAGCGCAAGGTTATCCGCACGATCGAGGTAGGCAACGGCAGCACCCTGGCCCGGGTTACGGCGGACGGGAAACTGGCGGTGGTCGCTCTTCGCGACGAGGATTCCGTAGCCATTGTGGATACCGAGAAACTTGCGCTGCGCAGCAAAGTAAAAGCCTGCAGCAAGCCCACAGAACTGGCCATTGTGCCTGACTCCAGCAAAGCTTTTGTGGCCTGCGCTGTCTCCAACCAGATTGGGGTGATTGATCTGAAAGCAGACAAGCTGCTCACCCTGCTCGATGTGGGCAAGACTCCAGTACACATCGCGGTGAAGCCCGACGGAGGCGAGGTGTTTGTCTGCAACTTCGATGACAGCTCGGTTTCCGAAATCATTACCGGCTCCAACGAAGTCAACAGCAGCTTTTTGATCGGCAATCATCCGGTGCGCGGGCTGGTCTCGCCCGACGATTCCCTGCTCTTTGTGTCGAATTTCGGCTCCGATTCGGTGGCGGTCTACAGCATTGATACCGGGCGGCGAGTCGGTTCTGCTTCCGTGGGTAGAAATCCTGAAGCTATGGCCTTTTCTCCCAACCAGTTTTTCCTGCTGGTGGTGGATACGGTCAGCTCTGATCTGGCGGTTGTCGCGCTGACTGATAGCAAAGGCCGACCGCGGCTTCAACCGCTGGTGGTGGAAACCATGGTGCCGCTGGGCGCCAGCCCGCGCGCCATCGTGGTGAAGGCTTTTGTGAGCCAGAAATAACGTCTTTATCTGCGGGAGTAAACCAGGCTGAGATCAAAAGCATCTTTCGCGTACCGATCTTAAACTTACTCATTTACCAAAATTATCCAATTACCCATTCATCTCAGTCCCAGTCCTCCATCCACGGTCATGACCTGCCCTGTAATAAAATCCGGAGCGGTGGCAAAGAACATAACGGCGCTGACCACATCGGCGGCGGTCCCGGTGCGCTGCATCGGGGTCTTTTCGGCAAAGCGTTTAAGAAGGGCCTGATCTTCGCCACCGGTAGCGATCATCCCGGGGGCCACACAGTTCACGGCGATTTCCGGAGCAAGCGCTTTGGCCATGACTTTGGTGAGCATGTGCAGCGCCGCCTTCGACGAGCAATAGTGAGCATGGGTGGCCCAGGGCTTCTCTCCACCCAGTGAGCCCAGGTTGATGATTCTTCCTTGCCGGGCCCGCAGTTCGGGAACGCAGTGCTGTGAAACCAGAAATGGCCCACGCACGTTGATGGCGAACATGTTGTCCCATTGCTGCTCGGTACATTCGGTGAATGGCACTGATTCGAACAGCCCGGCATTGTTGACCAGCACATCAAGTTTTCCGAATCTGTTCTTCACGGCTTCCACAGCAGCCGCAATACTCTGCCCCTGGCGCACGTCGCAATGCACTGCAAGGCCTTCACTGCCGCACGCCTGAATGTCGCTCAGGGTTTTCTGCGCATCTTCGGCAGAGTTCAGATAGGTGAACGCAACACCTGCTCCTGCGTGCCCCATCGCCAGCGCAATGGCGCGGCCTAAATGGATAGCTCCCCCGGTAATCAGGACAGTCTTGTCGCGCAAATCAGCCACGGCTGCATTGTACACATGAACCTCATTTGCTTCCTTGCGTCCTTTGTACCACTAGGAATCTTAAAATCGTGCTTTTTCGCACAACTTCTAAGCTCATTTTGACCGTGACCGATTTTCAATTATGGCAATTACAAATTATGCAATTTTGGCAATTCTGCGGGGCTGCTTTGGCTGCGGCTCTGCTTCGTTTGCGTCTTCGCGGTTAAGAACGGATTTGCTTGCACAGCTCATCTGAATCTTTTTTGCCGGTTTACTATCCAATGCTGCTATGAGGGACAATCTTGCCTTTGTTTCGTTATCAGAGCCTGAAAGCAGCCAAAGCCATGAAATTGAAGTCCGCGAAGCCGAGGCTTTAGATGCTTATTCAAAGGTTGTGACCCAGGTGGTTGAATCGGTAAGCCCGTCAGTGGTGCGCATTCATACCCACAGTGGGAAGCGGAATGGCGGCAGCGGATCAGGGTTCATCTTTACGCCGGATGGTTTTGTGCTCACGAACAGCCATGTAGTCCATGGAGCAGATAAGGTCAAAGTGTGGACTCTCGATGCGGGGGAGTTTCCGGCCCAGCTTATCGGTGAAGACCCGGATACCGACCTGGCGCTGCTGCGCGTGGATTCGCCCGGAGTTCGCGCGATCAAACTCGGAGACTCACGGAAAATCAGGGTGGGCCAATTGGTGGTCGCTATCGGAAATCCCTACGGATTCCAGTACACCGTTACCGCAGGAGTGGTCAGTGCGCTGGGACGCTCCCTGCGCTCGCAATCAGGCCGCCTGATCGATGATGTGATTCAGACTGACGCCGCGCTGAATCCTGGCAACTCCGGAGGGCCGCTGGTGAATGCCTCTGGAGAAGTCATTGGCGTAAATACCGCTACGATCCTGCCTGGCCAGGGACTGTGTTTCGCCATCTCGGTGAATACGGTAAAGTTTATTGCCTCGAAGTTGATGCGCGATGGCGTGGTGCGGCGCAGCTACATCGGGATTCAGGCGCAAACCGCCTCCATCAACCGCAACCTTGTCCGCTACCACGGCATTGGTTTCGCAACCGGCGCTCTGGTATTGGCGGTAGAAGCTGATGGGCCTGCAGCAAAAGCAGGTGTGCTGGAAGGCGACATCATTGTGGCTATTGAAAATGAAGCGGTGGAAGGGGTCGACGTGCTCCACAAACTGCTGGACGAGACCAGAATCAACCTGGCCACAGAGCTGACGATCTTACGCGGGCAGCGAAAACTGCATCTTCGAGTTTTCCCACAACTGCGAAAACAATAAAAACCTTTACCACAGCGTAGCGAAGCCACAACCAAAAACCTTTAACCGCAGAGGCCGCAAAGGACGCAGAGGAAGCAAAAGTAATTGATGTGTATTGAATTTGGCGGTGTGTTGCTCCCTATGGGCCGCACCCGCGTTTGGCTGCGCGGGAGAATCCGTCGCAAGCAGAGAAGAATTCGAACGTTAGAAATGCAGAGGCCGCAGAGAATGCAAAGGAATTCAAAGAAGAGATAGAAAAGAAGAAGCCTGTCGCAGGACAGGCTTCTTCTTGAGTTGCAACTTTAGTTACTCCAGCAGTTCCTGGGTGAGCACAGCGCCGCCCATTTGCGGCAGCACAGACGATTGCTTCACAGGCTTGTGGGAATCTTTGGCTACCCACAGAGTCTGCTTGTCCGGGCCACCATCGGCGGAGGTGATCTCCACCTTGTAAGCATCAAAGGTTCCGGCAGGTACAGTCACTTTCTCCACTCCGGTCACTTTGAGTTGCAACAGCTTCACCTTCTGCTGCTGCACGTCGAAGTTCCTGTAGGTAGCGCTGTAGCCTTCCGCCAGAGGCAGGCAGGAGAGCGACTGCTTCGCGCCTGCGCCTTCGGCGAACAGTGGGCCGCCCAGATCGACGGCAACCGCGCGGTCCTGTCCGTTCATATTCACGTTGCCGGTAGCTTTCTCATTGGTGAAAGCCAAGTCAATCGAGAGCGCCCCCTGCTTCATTTCCAGCTTGCGGGCCAGTAAACTTCCTTTTTCCAGGGAAGAAACCTGGGTTACCGATCCATTGGGAGTATCGATCACATCGGTGGCAATCCACACATCGCCGTTTTCGGCAATCGTGGTGGAGACATTGAGAGGAATCTCTTGTCCGCCAGCTTCAAGTGTTGCCTTGTACTTGTAAGTACCCGGTGTCAGATCGATTGCAGGCTTGGGCGAGCCAATCAAGTTCGCATCCACTTTTTTGGCCAGCACCACGCTCTTGGGATCGACCGTGACCTCTTTCAGGCGCGCCACCACTTCAGGAGTACCACCTTCCTGGTCACGACCGGCGAGGTACTTGGCGAAAAATTTCTCAGTCGCCATAAGTGAGGCCATGTTGTTGACGGGCCGAGCGAAGCCATGACCTTCATCCGGAATCAGCAGATACTCCACCGGGAAGCCCCGGTCGCGCAGAGCAACCACAATCTGCTCAGACTCGGCATGATTCACTCTTGGATCGTTCGCTCCCTGGGCAATCAGCAACGGGGTCTTGATCTTGTCTGCCGCATTGAGCGGTGAACGTTCCTTGAGCAGTGCCAGGCCTTCAGGATTGGTTGGATCGCCCATGCGGGTGTGGAACATCTTGCGGCCTGCCTCCCAATAAGGGGGAATGGATTCAAGCAGCGTGATCAGGTTGGAAGGACCAAACAGATCGACCGCCGCAGCATAAACATCAGGTGTAAAAGCCACCCCGGCGAGCGTGGCATAGCCGCCATAAGAACCACCAAAGATCCCAATGCGCTTGGGATCGCTGATTCCCCGCGCGACCAAGTATTTCACGCCCCAGGTAATGTCATCCTGCATGGTGCGGCCCCACTGTTTGTTGCCGGCATTCAGGAACTTTTTGCCATATCCGGTAGAGGCGCGGAAGTTGGGACTCAATACTGCATAGCCACGGTTGGCGAAGAATTGTGCGTATCCGTTGTAACCCCACACGTCACGGGCCCATGGCCCACCATGCGGAAAGATCACGGTCGGCAGGTTCTTCGGCAGAACGCCTTTCGGCAGCGTCAGGTACGCGGGAATTTCCAATCCGTCAGACGATTTGTAGCGGACCGGCTCCATCTTTGCCAGAGACTCGCGCGGCAACTTCTCGCGCACGGCAAATTGCTTATCGAGTTTGTGAGTCTTGCGCTGGAAGAGATAGGTAACCCCCGGTTCGGTATCGCTGTAGGCCGTAACTACCCATGTCTGCTCATCACGAGTGTGCGATCCAAGCGCTACTTCCATACCGGGCAGCTTGCTCTGCAGCCACTTGTAATCGCTCTCAAACCCTTTGTCTTTAAAATAGATTCTCTGGCGGTCATCCAGATAAGAAGTGAAGACGAGCTCATCCGTGGCATTGGAGAAGTACCCGCCTCCCAGGTCTACGCGTTTCAACGGATCCGACTCGACCATCTCTGTCTTGCCGGTCTCCGGGTCCATCAACGCCAGCCCTACAAGATCGACGTTGTCACCCTTGTTGGTTTCGATATAAACGCGCTTGCCGTCTTTGGCGAATTCCGCCGGTCCGCAGGTTTCATCTACGGTGCAGGAATAGATTTTGGTGAATTTATCGGTATCCACGCGCAGGATTTCATTATCGCCGTTATCGGCTACGCGGGTGGCCAGCCGCAGTTGCCCCTGCAGGTCGAAACCCCAGCCGGAAATCTTCTCAGTATTCTTACGCACCAGCGTCTTTTCGCCGGTGGAGAGCTTCAGCTTATAAAGATCATGCCAGGATTTATCACGGTCATTCAGGCCGATATAGATGGTGTCCGGATCGTTCTTGGGAAGATTGACAATCATTACCCGCGAGCCCTTCACACCCGTCATGTCGCGAGACGGCGGAGCATCAGCCCCGGCAGCCGGCTTGGCCTGCGGCTCTACGGTATATACGTTGAAATTCTCATCGCCGTCATTATCTTTAATGTAAAGAATGTACTTGCTGTCACGGCTCCAGAAATAACCTGCCACCGGGCGCTTGGCCTCGGTCGTTAACAGCCGGGCGGCGCTGAATGGCTCGTCCACGCCCTTCACCCACACATTGCGTGTGTCTTTCCATGGCTTCAGGAACGCCAGATACTTCCCATCAGGAGAAATCTGAGCGCCTGCAATCTCCGGATTGCCGAAAATAATTTCCCGGTCGATCAGCGGCGGCAATCCAGTGGAAGCGGCGGGTTTTTGATTCTTATCTTGTGCGCCGAGAATCGAGACAAGCAGCACAAGACACAAAACAGGCTGGAGATACTTCTTCATTGCGGAAATCCTTTCTATAGAACGGGCCGACTTGAGTGCCTAGAGGTGATGGATAAATTGTGAGGGCTGAAGCCCATTACTGTCCAGTAATAATGACGGAATAACCCTTTGCATCCTTTAATCAGAAGAGATTAGAGCCCGAATAATTCCCTCAGCCGTTTGGTTTGTGCCCTGCTGACGGGGATTTCGGTCTGCTTGCGGTCATCCATGCGCAGTTGGTAGGAGCTTTTGAACCAGGGCACCACTTCCTTGATACGGTTAATGTTCACCACAAACGAGCGGTGCGCGCGCCAGAACATGTCGGAGTCCAGCCCCTCCAGCAGTTCTTCAAGGGTGCGGCAGTTCGACTGGCCTTCCAGGCTGGTGGCCACCACACTGATCACGCCGTCTTCAATCGACGCGAAACAGACGTCTTTCTGATCGACCAGAAAAAGCCTTCCGGCGGAACGCAGCAGCACCTTGGAATTCTGTGGACGCTGTGATTCGAGCATCTTCACCAGCGAGTCAAGCTTGTCACTGCTGGGGGTAGCGCCTTGCAGCTTCTTACGCGCCCTGTCGAGCGCCTGCGCGACTCGTTTTTTGTCGAACGGCTTGAGCAGGTAGTCGACTGCATTCACTTCAAAGGCCTTCACCGCATACTGATCAAAAGCGGTGGCAAAGACGATCTGCGGCAGGTTGATCTTGCGGTCCACCAGCTTCTTGATCACGCCAAAGCCATCAAGTCCCGGCATCTGAACGTCAAGAAACGCTACATCAGGTGAATGCTCTTTGATCAGGTTTACAGCTTCCAGGCCGTTATGTCCCTGGGCAACGATCTCCACATCGTCTACCGATTTCAGCAGATAACTCAGCTCTTCCAGCGCGAGCTGTTCATCATCAACAATGACTACAGAAAGGGGCAATCAGGGTTCCTCGAATAAGAGTATAGATGCGAGCGCGGCCTGGACTCAAATTCAGATCATGGCCGAATTTGGTAAATGGGTAATTTGGTAATTGAGTAAATGAGTAATTGAGCAAATCAGCCCTCTCCATCGTGTGCCTTTCATTTTACCCATTTAGCAAATTACTCATTTACCAAATGTCTTAGCTGTTTCGTTCCACCACGAATTCCGGGGCAAAGAGCAGAGCACGTTTGACCTCGGAATCGGGGAATGAGCAGATGGCGCGGCAGGCTATTTCGGCGTGCTGCTCAGCGGTCTTATGAGCATATTGAATGGAGCCGTAGCGGTGCAGCATCTCCAGAACCTGCTCATGCTTCACAGATTCAAAGGCGCGTTCCTGCAGCACGGATTCCACCAGCTTGCGTTCGGCAGGGGTGCAGCGTTCCAGAGCGTGGATCACCGCCATGGTGACTTTGCCTTCACGCAGGTCGCTGGCTAGAGGCTTGCCCAGCACTTCTTCCGACGCGGTGAGATCCAGCACGTCGTCCACGATCTGAAAAGCCAATCCCAGGTTCCTGCCGTAGTCGCCGAGCTTCTCCTCCTGCTCAGCAGTCGCTTTGCCCAGAATTGCACCCAGACGCATGGAAACCGAGAACAGGCAGGCCGTCTTGCGGAAGATCATGTCAAAGTGCTCTTCCAGGGTGATGCATTTGCCCAGCTTTTCCATCTGCAGCAGCTCGCCTTCAACCATCTGCTGGGTGAGTTCGATCAGCACATCGAGAATTCTGAAGTTGCGCTCCTGCACGGCAATCTTGAAGGCCTGCATGTAGAGCCAGTCGCCCGCCAGCACGCACTTGGCATTGCCCCATTGCGTGTTGGCCGCCGGACGCCCGCGCCGGGTCCTGGCTTCATCAATAATGTCGTCATGCACCAGGGTGGCGGTATGAATGATCTCTACCATCGCGCCCAACCGGACCGCGCTGCGCTCGTCATGGGGAAAGAGCTTGGCGCACAACAGCAGCAGCGCCGGACGTATTCGCTTTCCCCCTCCGGCCCTCAAGTGCTCACCAATATCGGTAATGGCGCGGACGCTGGAGACCGTATCACGCCCGAACTCGCGCTCGATGGCTGCCAGATCGTCACGCAGCAGGTCGAAGAACTCTTTCACAGTGAATGTGGCTGGTGAGCTCAAGGCGTCCCTTAGTTGCTTCGGTAGTTGGTGAACTGCATGTCTATCCCAAAATCCCTCTGGCGCAGCAGGTTGATGATCTCCTGCAGAATGTCACGATCTTTGCCGCTTACGCGCACCGTATCGCCCTGGATGGAGGCCTGCACCTTCTTCTTGGAGTCTTTGATCACCTTCACGATCTCCTTCGCCTTTTCCGTCGGGATGCCCTGCTGCATGGTCACCCGCTGGCGCGCGGTGGAACCCGCCGCCGGTTCAACTGGCCCGTAGGTTAGGGCCTTGAGCGGCACCCCGCGTTTCACCAGTTTGCTCTGCAGGATGTCATTCACCGCTTTGAGCTTATATTCATCGGCGGAGCTGAGCACAATGGCGTCCTTGCCCTCAAGCTGAATGTCTGATTTGCTGTCCTTCAGGTCAAAGCGGGTGTGGACCTCCTTCAGCGCATTCTGAATGGCGTTGGAGACCTCCTGGAGATCAACTTTACTGACGATGTCGAATGTATTCTCTGCCATGTATCTCTATAGCTTACTAGAGAGTTGCACGATCTTGCCATAACCCGGCATTCAGCCCCTGCACATCCTCTCGTGGACCGCAAGGACGATCCCAGCAGATGTCATTTCCCGATTTACCGCAATGGACGCAAAGGGCGCGAAGGAACAAAGAGAAAAAATGAGAGAGCTTGGTTCAAGACACATTTACCCATTTACCAGATTACCCATTTACCCAATCAGTCCAGGGGCTGAATGCTGATTGCTGATTGCTGAGTGCTGATTTGAGTGTTCCTGCTGAAGAAGATGTACTACTACTGCCTACTCACGTCCGTGACATGTTGGTGCGTCAGCGCAGACGAAGAAAACTCGCCCAAGTAAGGCAGAGCATTGGCTTTGTCTTGCATCATAAGAAACGAAATTTATCTTGTTCAGCAAGTGAGCTTGTTGGGGGAGAACAGTAAGCTCCAGCCGAAGCTGTACTCAATCACAGTGCTATACTCGCTGGTTCCTCGCACTAAATTCCATGGCCACCACTCCGTCGTACGATAACGGGCGCGAAGAAATTCGGCTTCTGGTAAAGAAGATCAATGATGCATGGCTCGATTGCCCGCCGCAGAAAATCGCCGCCATCCTGGGTCAGTATTTTGACGACGAAATTGTCATGAAGGGCGCAGCTTTCAAAAATATGGGCCGCGGCAAAAGCATGTGCATCAAGAGCTACCAGGATTTTGTGCAACAGGCAGACATACGTGAATGCACGATCTCAGAGCCGGATATCGATATTTTCGATGACACCGCCACCGCCACCTATTCCTGGGACATGGTCTACACCATGAACCGCAAGACCTATCACGAAGGCGGCTATGATCTTTTCGTCTTCGCCCGCAAGCAGGGACGATGGCTGGCCGTATGGCGAGCCGTGCTTCCCGGCAGCAGGCTGGAACAACTAAAGGCTGTACCTCATTACTAAGGTACTCTTGTCTGATCATCAGGCTCAGGCGAGAATGGTCATGTTTTCAAGCCCTGTTGGCAGGTTTGGGGGAAACATGCCAATCAGGGTAGGCCAATAACATAGACCGGCCTCGGGCAACCGAGGCCGTTACTATTTTGCAGTGAATTTTGCTTCCTTGGCGCCCCTTACATGTTCCCTTCGTCCGCCGAAGGTCCATAAACCGAGGGCACCGGCACGTCATTCAACCGCAAATAAACTCCAAGCTGTGCACGATGATGAATGGTGTGATTCATAATGAAGGTCCGCAGCAGGGTGATGCGCGGGTGCGTGAAAAACACCTGGCTGCCACGCTTGAGGCTCCAGGGCATTTTCAACTGATCGTCAGTGGCTCGGGCAATGGAGGCCCGTGCTTCGGCAATATTCCTGTCAAAGCTTTCCAGCAACTCCTGGCGCGACTTGTATTCCGGCGGCTGCGGGTTTGTAGCCATGTCAAAAGAATCTTCTTCCATAGTGACTTTCGTCCAGCCCAGCATATTCACAATGTGGCTGGCGAGCTGTCCCATGCTGTAAGACTTGGAATGCGGCTTCCATCCCAGTTTGTCTTCGGGAACACGCTCCAGCGTCTTCCTCGTACTCGCCATTTCCTGATCAAATTCGGGTAAGAGAGCGTCAGTAAAGGCCATTCTTTCCTCCAGGTTCGAGTTTGGTGAGTGAAGGCTGTTGTACACCTGTCACAGGCAACAACTCGAATTCCTCACCAAAGTAACTTTTTATCATGTCCGACACCCATAATAATTAAACCCTGATGAATCCCAAAGTGCTCCGCACAATGTTGCTGCTGGTGCTGTTTGCCGGGCTGCTGGCCTTTGCGTCGAAATCCGGCGCGCTCCAGGCAGTGATTGAGATGATCCTGAGCGGGCACAACCTCCCGGCTTCCGGCGCTCCCGTCCCTGCCACGCACGCCAAACTCTCTGAGCATGAAATTGAATACATCAACAGCCTCGCGCCGCAAGGACAGGCTGAAGCACTGGTACAGGCAGCCATCAACCACGATATCGGCGCCACTGCCATGATTCTGGAAAAACTGGAGAGCTGGAAGGGGCACCTGGAACGCACCAGGAAATGGGAATTTCTGGAGCAAACCGCACTTTACTCCAATGACCTGCGCGTGAGAGCAGCAACCATCGAAGTAGACCTTCTCACCTACCACCTGGAAAAAGATCCGCAGTGGGTAAACCGCCTGATTGAGAGTGGAGAAGCCACACCTCGCAACCGTCCCTTTGATGCATGGGTACTGGGTTTGCTGGCCAACCGTGGAGTGGAAACCGAACGTATCCACAACAAATTGCGCGAGTGGCTGCACGATCCAGACCAGCAGACCCGGTTCTGGGCCGTGGAAGGCACTGCCTTGATCGGCACCGATGACACCATTCCTGAACTTCTGGATGTGCTGGGCCATGACGCATCACCCGAAGTGCGGGAACGCGGCGGATGCAGCGTGGCCAAATCTGGCATGCTCACACGCGAACAGCGGATGAAAGCTGTGCCCGGCCTGATCGAAATCGCCGCAGACCCATCAGAGGACCAGGCCACTCAGAGTTGGGCTTTTCAGGCACTGCGCGAAATTACCGATGAGCAGATCGGCAATGACGTGAATGCATGGCAAAACTGGTATGACAGCCACGGCCCAGAGCGTACACAGCAGTTCCACCAGCAGGACCAGAACCAGCTCTTGGGCAACATATGAGTCACTCTTCTCTCACGCATCTCTCCGTTCATTTCCATTGCTGCACATTGTGAAGAAACATTGTCCGCCAGATCACCAAGCCAAGAAATAAAGGCTGAGAGCCAAAGGCTTGTTCGCTAATTGCTAAATGCTAGCCGCTCAATTACTGTAGAGAATTCACGAGGAGAGAGCATTATGGGCATTCCACCACAGGCAAACATCAAGCTGGTCAGCACCCAGGAATATCGCGAAGGTTATGCCAACTCCGTACAGGTGCGCGCCAGCGTGTGGGACTTCCTGCTGGTCTTCGGGCGTCTGCAGCAGCCTTCGGCTTCTGAAGTTGAGATTCACAATTTTCAGGGAGTCTATCTCAGCCCGCAGCAGGCTAAAGCCCTGGTGACCATTCTTGAACAGAATGTGATCCAGTACGAAAAGACCTTCGGGGAGATCAAACTGGATGCCAGCATGCAGCAACAGGGATCAGTGAACTAAGCCAGCGAAGCGGGCGACATTATTTTTGCTAAACCGGACATTCTTAATGCAGGTATCAATATCCCTGGGCGGAAGAACTGATGGAAACATCTACATTCGACGAATTGTTATCTGCCCAATCTGTGTTCATCAGTGGTAAATTTTTCTTGATTTTTCAACATTATCAGCATTTATCAGCGGCTAAGTTTGCCATCTCTTTCACCAACCCGTAATTTTCGTCTTTCTTCATTCCAGCTTTTTCCCATCATCTTTATCGCCATTCTGATTCTGCACGCGCCACTGTTGCGGCTGCCGTTCTTCTGGGATGAAGCTGGGTTCTACGTGCCTGCCGCCTGGGATCTGGCCCATTTCCATTCGTTGATTCCCACAACCACCATGGATACCGGACACCCTCCGTTGCCCGCGGCATATCTGGCCCTGTGGCTGGGCATCAGTGGCTGGAAACCTGCAGTCGCCCGCATCGCTATGCTGCTGGTGGCGGCCTTTGGCTTGACGAATGTCTTTCTGCTCGCGCGCCGTGTCTCCAGCCTGGGCGTTGCTGTGGCCTCCACTATTGCCACTGCTCTGTTCCCTGTGGTTTTTGTGCAAAGCTCGCTGGCCCATGCTGACCTTCCAGCCGCCGCTTTCACTCTGTGGGGCATACGGCTCAGCGTGGAACGGCGGTTGTGGTCCAGCCAGTTGGCGTTTTCACTGGCTGTCCTGAGCAAAGAGACGGCAGTCATTACTCCCATCGCGCTGGCGGCCTGGGAACTTCTGATTTCTCCCGAGTCACAGGCATTCAGCCGCAAAGTGCGGATGGCACTTATACGGTTGATTCCAGTGCTGCCGCTGGCGCTCTGGCTGCTGTATCACCACAATGTGACGGGAAGATTTTTCGGCAACGCGGACTTCTACCAGTACAACGTGACCTATGCGGTGAACCCGCTGCGGATCATGCTGGCCTTTGGCCTGAGACTATGGCATCTGCTGGGATTCATGAATATGCTGGCCCTGACCGCCGCCACGGTAGTTGCCATGTGGCTGCCGCCGGTCAGCGATGATGGAGAAGAACGCCAGCGCATCGCTATTCCCATCCAGCTCAAGTTTGCTTTTATCATGCTGGCGCACGTAGTCGCTTTTTCGATTGTGGGCGGCGCGCTGCTCACCCGCTACATGCTTCCGGCATACCCGCTGGTCATTGTGATTGGCATGTCTACGCTGCGGCGCAGAGTGTTCCGCTGGGAATGGCCGGCAGCAGTGATCGTGATCTGTTTTGCATTGGGACTCTTCTTTGATCCACCTTACCGCATCGCGCCTGAGGACAATCTGACTTACCGCGAATTTATACAGTTGCACGCGCGTGCCGCCCATTTTTTGCAGGAGCATGAGCAAGGCGCAACCGTGCTCACCGCCTGGCCTGCCACCGACGAGCTTACCCGCACCTATCTTGGATATACCAAGCAGCCAGTGCGCGTTCTCAAGGTAGAGAACTTCACCATCGAGGAAATTCTCAAGGCACGTTCCATGCGCAACCAATACCAGGTGGCCTACCTTTTTTCTACAAAGTATGACCACCCGACATGGTTCTTCTCCCGGCTCTGGGACAGGTTCAACGTCCGCTACTTCGATTACCACACCGACGTTCAACCGGAGTTGGCCGCAAGCATACTCGAGGGAAAGATCGTGTATCTCGCCCGCGCCCAAGCCGAATGGGTGGCAATCGTGGAACTGGAGGACCCGGGAACTTCGGCCCAGAACAAGAATGCAGGGCCGTAAAATAACGGCCCATACTCAGACCTCATTGGACGGTGGCCGTTACTGCGGGGGCGTTGCAATCTTGTGTTGAAGAAGCCATAAATAACCGCGGCGTTGCTACAGCAGGCCTGTAAACAGCCGGCATGAGCATTGGCATTGCTCCTGTGCTTCTCTGCTGGCCACAGGGTGCAGGCTTGATCTCCACTAAGCTATTGGGAGGCGGATTCTTAATCACATCCTGTCCGTAAAGGATTGGGAGCAATTTCGTATTGAAAAATGTGAGTGCATGCTCCGGGTCAGACGTGTAAGGCAATCCCACTCCAAAGAAGTAGGTTGCGACTTTCGATTGTGAGCAACGCGCCAACATATCGTCTAGATGCCGCCCTTCATCGAGACCTTCCTTCTCTGTCTTCCAATATGCCTTGTAATTTTTATACAGATCATCACAAGTCGTCGGACCAGAAAAACCAGGCAGATCCCTCGAATGCATCTTCACCTTCGATCCATCTTTTACCCTGTATTCCATCTTCACCTTCGATACATCTTTTACCCTGTATTCAAGGACGTGATTCAATGGCAGCTTTCCATATGTTCCATCATTAAAGCGCACCGGCTCAGCAGGCGGAATATAGCTGATGAGATCGGGTGCAGGAAGATCCAAAGACACAAAGGCCTTTTCAGGCGGATAGTACCTGGAAATAGTCGGGTTGAAATCATCGAACCCATGGTCAATGTAAGGGCTCTCTTCAGAAATTTCCAACCCGTCATTGCCGAGACTGAACTCATAGCTGTTCTGCCCTTTATCTTCGCCGAGAGGGTTCCGTGATGGGTCCCTGTACCGGAACTCATGTATGTACTTATCGTCATGCGGAACATACGCCTTGATCCGGTATTTCTGGTTTTGCTGTATGAGCACAGCGAATGGCCCCTGCAGCAGAATTTTCAAACTCTTGATTGGGGATTGTTTAGGATGAAAAAAACCGCATCCCCCAACAGCCGTTGCAACCGGCAGAGCCAGCAACTGTTTCAGTAATCTGCGCCTGTTCATTTCCTTCTCCTGAAAGATAAAAACGAGATATAAGCGCATTTCCTGCAAGATGCGGGAAAAGATTGAAATTGTCAGTTGGCTTTGCCAACAACGCTGAAGGCCGCCCAGTAATAGGGTTCGGCATAAGCAATGAAGATGCTCTTGCGGGCTTCGTACATGGCATTGGCCGGGGTTTTGCCAGCTTTCAGAGAATGCAGAAAAACAGCAATCAACTGTCCCGTGGCCCTGGAATCCACGTCCCAGTTGCTGGCGACCACATTCGGGGTGCCTCCGGCAAGGAAAGCATGTACCAGATCATCAGTGTGGATTAGGCCCTGTCCTGCGGAACCAGTCGAGCATGCTATCAGCGCCGCAATCTGCAAATGAGCGAGTGAGTCTGGCGGGAAATCCTGCGCCCTCAAAACCTGGTTGCCTGCATAGATCAGGCCCTGTGCCTTGCCATGACCGAAGAAAATGAGCATTTGACTTGTTGCAAGCCTGCGGTGCCATGCTTCCAGGTCAGATGGATCCAGGGACTCTATGGCCGGATACAATCCGGTGACGGTTTTTTCGAGACCCTGCATCTCCGGTATGTCTCTGGGCTGGGCATTCAGGAATACTCCCTGGTCTGCTTTGCCGAATGGACGAAGAACGCTTTCCTGTACCCAGCCGGGAGAGTAAATGACCGGATATTTTTGGCCGAAGTACCAGCCTTCAGGACTTTTCAATGTTTCCAGGAATACTCCATTGATGGCCGGATCCAACTCGACTGCCACGGTATTATTTTGTTGAAGTACAGCTATGAAAGGCTGCAGCAACACTGCAAACAGCTTTTTGCTTTCGTCGTCAAAGAGAGCTGGGTTCGAATATCCGGGAGTGCTGCATTTCTCTGCATATCGTGTGACCATCTCCTTTAAAGTCTTTTGCTTTTTTGCAACTGAGAATGCTTTTACTTCTGTCCCCTTGATCGTCCATGCGTATAAGTTGTCCTTCATGGCTGCATACACAATGCGAACGCCGGACTCCTCGGCAGGCAGCGGAACAGTGGAGACTTGCCCTTGAATCTCATCCCAGGAAATGCCACCTGTTTGAACGTCACCGCTGGCGGCCAGGGTGCGCGCCTGATACCACCGCCAGAGTTGCAAAGCCTGCAATTCTTTTTTTTGTTCCATGAAAACATTGACCAGGCCTCTATATAACTCACCAGTCTCATCCGCCCACTTCTGCCGGTCTTCACGCCGGTGCAGATTCGCCAGGGCCTGTTCAGCAAGCTCCAGCCCTGTTTTATAAGTCCTTTCAGCATCGTCAAGCTGCCCCATTCTGAGCCAGACATCTCCTTGCACTCTTATGAACCTTAAGCGGATCAATTCATCGTGAATGAGATCCAGAAGTTCCTTTGCGCCGTCAAGTATTTCTGCCGCCTTTTTTGCGTCGTTGCGCTCGAGTTGAAGTTCGGCTTTCTCTATCTCAATAGGCACTTCATACTTGCGGGCAGCAATTTCTCCAGGGGGGATCTTTTGCAAAATGCCAAGCGCGATGTCCGCTTCCTTCTCAGCGCTTTTTGGGTCATTTAATTTGAGATAAATTTCTGACATGTCAGCGTGGGCTATGGCTTTGAGCACCAGGTTTTCGTCAGCCACATGAGTCTTTTCGAGTATCATGACCATGCTTTCCTCAAAGGCCCGTGCTGCATCTGGATTATCTTCTTTTATAAGGCACCGTTTCATGACAGTAAGGAACTCATAAAGCCGGTCTGGCGCGCTTGGACCGTTCCAATACTGTGCCAGCCCTTCCAGCGCTTCTTGCCAGCTTGCGCTTACATCCGGGTCACGCGGCACTTTCATGCCTGCACCCAATGAAATCGCCCGCAGCTTCAATAAGGGATAATCGGCGCGCTTGGCCTCCTCACGCGCAGCTTCCACGTGCTGATCGGCCGCTTCGAATTCCTCATGGAAATTGAGGCAAACAGCCTCCTCCAGCGCTATCTGTATCTGTAACCACCGGTATGAGGTGCCGCGAAGCTCGCGCTCCAGTCCCTGGGCCCGCTTCAAGCACAATTCCTGATCCAGCAAACGCTGGCTGGCATAGACAAACTCAAACCGCGCCCTGAGCGCCCCGGGCACGTTCCTGCTGCCAAAAATCTTTTCCGCTCTTTCAGCTTCGATCTGTCCGGCGTTGTACAGACCTCTTTTATTTTTGGTGATGGCCGTACTCAATGCTTGTATCCCAGCAGCATCTCCGGGTTGAATGGCTTTGAGAAAATGATTCAGCCAGTTATCTCCATGTTCATTCAGCAGGTCAGCTAATAGATGAGCAGCTTTGAGTCCGGGACTGTCAGGGTTTCCTGCGCCTTCAGGAATCCAGGTGCGGAGCGCAATGTCCTGATACTCGGTTAAGCTTTGCCGGACGTCAGTATCTGAGGAATGGGACAAAAAAAAACAGGTTCTCGGTAACCTTGCTGCTTCGGAGGCGGGGTATTCTGTTTGTCGCTGTTTTGATGTTGGCGGGCTTCTTCTGCCCATGGGCTTGTACTGTCAATCTTCAGGTAGTCGTCCCATGTTCTGGCTGCTTCATCCCGGCGCTGTGATTTTTCATAGGTGATGGCAAGATCAAAGAGAGCAACGGCACGCTGCTCCTGTGTCGTCCGCGGGTCTTGCAGCACGTTGTGCAGCAGTTTCAGCGTGTCTTGCAACTGCGGGTAAGTGTTCTTATCTTCAGTGCCGCCGCTGGATGGCGGGTTCGCCTTCTGCTCAACCGTTTTCGAAGCTGCCATTTGGATCTCTCGTTGAAAATATGCTGCTGCAAGATCAATTTCTGTGGCCGGATCGTCCAGGCCCGCCGCCCTGGCCCTTGTCAGAACATCAACAGCTTGGTTGCGCTTGCGCAGGAGTTCCACCTGTCCGCGTATTCGGATCCATCGTGGATCTGAGGAATTGCCTTCCTGGGCCACAGAGTTCATTGCCGCGACCAGTTTAGGATTGTTCAAGACATCCTGATCATCCCCGAGTGGTGGGTTGTATGGCGCGTAAGGAGACCAGGTTTCCCGTAGCTCGTTAGGCCGTTGATGGATAAATGCCGCCATGACCGCTTTATTTGCGCGGTTTAGTTTGTACCCGGCAACAATGGCAGGGCCCTCCACGAAGCCGCCAATCGCCAGGGCCGCTGCGCAAGCAGGCACAAGGACTTTAGTTTGCAGCAATCCCCGGATTCTGCGCATCGCTGCTCTTAAATCGACGGAACCCCATTTAAAAGGGCGGCTGGGTTCCTCCTCCGGATCTTCCAGATAATTCTTCACCTTTGAGGCACAATATTCGCAACGCGCCACGTGGGCGGTAAGTTGCAGTTCTTCATCTGCTATCACGCCAGCTGAAAATCTGATCAGGGTTTCTTCATCCGGACATTCCATGGTGCGCCTGGGTTCTATTCCGGCTTCCTGCGGGACCTCCAGAGTCAGGCGCAGGTCCTGCCGTGACGACTCAAGAAGACGCTCCCGGCATGAATTGCAATCTTCAATATGGGACTCAATGGCCACAGCCTGTGGACTGGCGTTCTCGCCGTATCCATCTCGTATATATTCCTCAATTTCCCGACTTGTTAAATGACTGCTTAGCTGCTTCACTTTCAGGCTCCTTGAAACTGATAACGAGGAACATAGCCAAAACCCTACAAATCTTATGCGCCTGATCCTTTACCACGAGACTTACCCCGGTCCAATTCTGACCTAACTCGACGAACCAGGCGCAGCAATATGTTCTCTACAGTCCTGATCGGTAATTGGATAGAAGGAAGCTCCCCAACTTCCCTGGCTGAATAGCCCTGTTTATAGAAAAAATAAAAAATAGCACGGTCCCGCGGCCCGCATTCCATCTTGTCCAGGCATCGTTCGACTGAATCCCATGCTTCTTGGAATTCAGCATGGCGATGGAGCAGTTCTTCTGCCGGCAACTCCGGGTACGCTGCATCATCGATGCTGTCGGTGTTCTGCCTCATCTTTTGCTCTTTGCGCCTGTAATCTTCTGCTACGCTGCCTGCGGTCATGGCTATGTAATTACATAGCTGACCGTCGCTCTCGCACTTCAGGTTCAGCAGAAGCCTCTTTTCGTTATTGAGTAACTTGGCGTAGGTCTCTTGCCGCAAATCCTCAATCCGATCGTGATAGGAAGTGCACCACGAGCGCAGTCTTCTAGCCAAGGTGCCTTCAATGGTCTTCCGCGTCCTGCAGAAGAACGCTTTCCAGCCCGCGTCAAGATTCGTACGCAGGCAGTATTCCAGCAGTTCCCGGATTGAAAGCTCATTTAGTCCCATGGGAGAAAGAATAGTGGACGGAATTCTAACCCCATTTTCCGTCTGCTGAACGAATTTATCTGCCAGTTCCAGGCTTCCAGACACAATCAATCTTCCCTTCCTCCCTGGCTTCTTCCTCAATATCTGGGATTATTTGATAGTTCTAAGAAATAGTTCGGGACACATCCTGTCATATTTATTAACGAGGATACCCGCTGGTTCCCGCAACAATTAACAGCTAGACAGCAAAATATATTTTTGATCAGTTTCTTGCTGCAACGTGCCTTCCTGCCGTTTTTAGTTACAACGGCTGTGGTCCGGCAAGCGGCTGAGCAAGGCGCGCGCAGTGTCCAGGTACATCCCCTCACAATGCATGGCCGGGCCGTCACGTCCTTGCCCGGTGCGCGGCCAGATAGCACGGAGCTTGCTATTGCAATCTTTGAGGCAGCAAGGCTTGGCGACGAATTGGGCGTAGCCGTCCAAGTGGATGCTCTTACTCGCCAGCAGATAGTTACGTATCGCGAGTACCTGGTTCCTGAGCCACCGGTCAAGGAACTAGTCGACGTTGCCCCAATCCTTGTAATAGGAGCTGACGGCTCGGTCACACCATTGACGCACGAGGTGTCCCCACCCTTAGGCTGGGGTCTCTGTCCCTTGCGCGCCTCTCATCACTGGCACGCGATTGGCTCTCTGACGGCTACGGCGACTTGCTGGCAGACGCCTGTGAGCGCACTTATTCCATGTTCCACACGGTGAACCAGTCCGCCGCTGTCTATTGGTATGACGAGGTTGCGGCGCAGACTCACCAACTCATAATTACAAATCAGTAATACTCAATTGCGATCTACAATGCAGATTTTTCGCGTATTGATTGACATTCCGGCGCGCTTCCCCATACGATTCCGATAAGCGCCAGAATATCCTAAAGGGCCAGCCGAGGGAGGGAGTTGTGAGTTTACGGTCATTCATTTCCAAGCAGTTTATTGATGTCATTGAGTGGGTAGAACCCGAGGACGGCATTCTTGCCTACCGCTACCCCATGCAGGATCGTGAAATCCAGAACGGCGGCCAGCTTACCGTTCGCGATTCGCAAATGGGGGTTTTCGTAAACGAAGGCAGAATTGCTGACGTTTTCGGGCCGGGACGTTATCGGCTGACTACGGCCACGCTGCCCATCCTCACGTACATCATGAACTGGGATAAGGCCTTTCAATCCCCGTTCAAATCTGACGTCTATTTCTTCTCCACGCGCATTCAGGTGGATCAGCATTGGGGGACGCCGCAGCCCATCACCATTCGTGACAAGGAATTCGGCGCTGTCCGCATCCGGGCTTTCGGCATCTACTCGTACCACGTTGCCGATCCCAAGACTTTCTACGAGAAGATCAGCGGCACCCGCGACCATTACATGGTGGCCGATCTTGAAGGGCAGTTGCGCAACACTATTATCGGCACTCTGACCAACACGTTTGCCCAGAGCAACGTTCCCTTCCTTGATATGGCGGCCAACCAGATGCAACTGGGACAGAAAGTTGCCGAACTGCTTCAGCCCGGCTTCAAGGACCTGGGGATCGCGCTGGATACGTTCGTGGTCGAAAACCTCTCCATGCCGGACGAGTTGCAGAAGATTCTCGATCAGCGCATTGGCATGAATATGATCGGCGACATGAACCGCTACACGCAATTTCAGGTGGCACAATCTGTGCCCATCGCTGCTGCCAATGAGGGCGGCGGTGCTGCCGGCATCGGCGCCGGATTGGGTGCAGGGTTGGGCATGGCGCAGGCGATGATGGGCAGCATGAATCGCGCCGCTGGTGCTGACCCCGGAAGCGGTGGAGTCACTCCCGCTGCCGGAGGTGGGCTAAATCCTGGTGGTGGCGGCGGTGGTGCTGCTGCCGGTGCTGAGAGCAAATTCTGCGTGGAGTGCGGTAAGCCAATGCCGCGCGCCGGCAAGTTTTGTCCTGAATGCGGGAAGCCGCAATCTTAGTACTTAGTAATTAGTAGTTAGGACTTAGCAAAAGCTTGGGTTCCGAGGTGCAACGAGAATCCCGGCTGCGCAGAAGAATAGTGACAACCAAAATTCTTGCTGACAAAAGAAAACGAACCTGCCAATGACTGGCATTGAATGGGTTGTTGAAGCTTACGGTTGCGCTCCCGAATCGCTGAGCAGCCTGGAGACATTGCAGGCCCTTTTCGCGCGCATGGTGCAGGAGTTGGGTCTCCACCCCTGTGGTCAGGATCAGTGGCAACAATTTCCTGATTCAGGTGGAATTACCGGGCTGTGCCTTCTTTCCGAATCGCACCTTACCTGTCACACATTTCCTGAACATGGTTCTCTCTGCCTGAACCTGTTTTGCTGCCGTCCGCGTGCTGACTGGGATTTTGCTGCCTGCCTGAAAGAGATGTTTGCGGCGGATACAGTCAGCGTGCGCCGCCTTGAACGTCCGTATTCTGCATCCTCAGGCATGGCTGCTGCCACGCACTCTTTTACCGGAGGATTGCGCACCGGTGACTGAACGCACCTCGAATTGTCCAAACTGCGGCGCTCCTGTTGCATTTCGCTGGTCAAGCAGCGTGCAAACCGTCTGCGAATACTGCAAATCAATCCTGGTGCGCACGGATGTCGACCTGAAGAAGGTAGGCCAAGTTGCCGATCTGCCGCCGGACGCCTCTCCCATCCAGATCACTACCGAAGGCAAGTATGGCGACCGCGCCTTCGTTGTGGTGGGCAGGATCATTTACGAATACGAACAGGGCAACTGGAATGAGTGGCACATCGTTTTCAATGACGGCAAAGACGGCTGGCTCTCCGATGCCCAGGATGAATACGTCATTTCCTTCCAGCAGGACATCGGCAATCTTCCGCCCCCTGACAAGGCACCCGTGGGAACGCAATTTGAATGGAAAAAGATCCGCTTCGCGGTGACCTCGCGCACCAATGCTCACTACGCTGGAGTGGAAGGCGAGCTGCCTTTCGAATACTGGGACAAGGAAGATGTAATTTTCATCGATCTTCGTTCGGAACAGGGCGACTTCGCCACACTGGATTACAGCGAACCGGAAAAGCCGGCGCTGTATATCGGCAAAGCAGTCGATTTTGACGATTTGCGGCTCACCAATGTCCGTAAGTTTGAAGGATGGTAGATGCTGGAATCCGGCCCTAAGAAACAAATTCCGGCGGTAAGCGTTCGCTCGCTGAATTGTCCGAATTGCGGGGCCACGGTTACACTGCGTTCGTTTGGGCAGGCCATCAATGTAGTTTGCTCAGGGTGCCATTCCATCCTTGACGCACAAAACCCCCAGGTGCAGGTACTGCAGCAGTTCAAGGTGAAGATGAAATGGGACCCGCTCATTCCGCTGGGAAGCCGGGGCAAGCTGCGGGGCACGATGTGGGAAGTGATTGGCTTTCAGCGCCGCGAAATCGAAGTGGACGACGTGACTTACGGATGGGGCGAGTATCTTCTATTCAATCCGTACCAAGGCTTTCGCTATCTCACTGAGTATGACGGTCACTGGAATTATGTCTCACCTCTGCGATCGCTTCCGGAAGCAAGGAGCACCGGCCTCAATACGGTCAGGTATCTGAATGAGACTTACAAACGCTTCCAGACTGCGAATGCAAAAACTGCGTATGTGATTGGCGAGTTTCCCTGGCAGGTGCGATTCGGAGAGACTTACCAGGTTACCGATTATGTCTGTCCGCCGCGCGTGCTCTCTTCAGAAGGAAGTGAAAAGGAAGTTACATGGTCGCTGGGCGAGTACATGTCCGGCAAAGACATCTGGAAGGCATTCTCATTGCCCGGCGCGCCCCCGCCGGCCGTGGGTGTCTATGAAAATCAGCCATCGCCGCTGGGTGACACACCGAAAAAAATCTGGCGTTATTGGTTTTTTCTGTTTCTCGCTGCTCTCGTGTTGCAAGTCTATAACTCAGTGACCTCTCCCGAGCAGGCAGTCTTTACTCATTCCTATACTTTTGATACCCAAGCTACCGGAGAGCCTTCCTTTGTGACCGAAGAGTTTTATCTCAAGAGCCCGGACTCTCCGGTCAAGGTAGAAACCCAGGCCGATCTCAACAATAACTGGATTTACCTGAACTATGCGCTCATCAATGTAGACACTGGGCAAGCCTGGGACTTTAGCCGTGAAGTCAGCTATTACTCGGGTTATGATGACGGCGCCTGGAGTGAAGGCGACAGGAACGATTCAGTCACGCTTCCTGCCGTTCCATCAGGCAGATATTACTTGCGTGTTGAGCCGGAAGGCGACAAAAATACCGGCGCTATCAATTACAGCGTGAAACTCACTCGCGGAGTGCCGACGCCTATATGGTTCGTAATCGCCTGCGGTCTGCTGCTCGTTCCCGCCATCATGCTTTCATGGCGCTCCATAAGCTTTGAGCACCGGCGATGGGAGGAGAGCGACAGCGGGCAGCCTGGCGTGGCCAGTGTGCTTTCATCCTTAGTTCATCAATCTTCTGGAGACAAGAATGATTCCTAAAATGTATCTGCTCTACGGCATTGCTATCCTGGGGCTCATGGCCACCGCACAATTCCGGGGCTGGAACCTGGCTACTGTCAACGAAGTCAAGAACGTGCCCCGCTCTGTCCGTGACAACCCCGGCTCTTATCGCTCTGTTTACAGTTCTTACCATCACTACACCGGAGGAAAATAATGAACGGGATGCTGCACAATATAGTTGCCGCCCTGGTGTTTGCTGCTGCAGGGATCCTCATCTTTGTAGTTGCGTTTGTGCTGATCGACAAACTCACGCCGTATCATCTATGGAAGGAGATCGTGCAGGAACATAATACGGCGCTGGCGATCCTGGTAGGCGCGATGTCGATCGGCATCTGCATCATCATCGCCGCCGCCGTACACTAACATTTAAGCGCACTAAAACCGATTCTTGCCGCTGATGAACGCTGATTGCGGAAGGTTTCACCTAAGATCAACACAGATAAACACTGATTCAAAGTTCATCAAACGCAGACATTGCAAAGGAATTGGGTAATTTCGGTGGATTGAACAAGTTTAGGAATAACTGGTCTCATTTGTCCAAATTACCCGATTACCAATTGTGATCCATGGCCATTCTTCTCTTCATCTCCATCCTGCTGATTGCCGCGTGCGGGCTGATCTATGAACTGATCGCCGGAGCTGTCGCCAGCTATCTTGTGGGTGACAGCATCTTCCAATTCTCCACCGTCATCGGCAGCTACCTGTTTGCGATGGGCATCGGCAGTTTTCTTTCCCGCTTCATCCGGCGGGGTCTTGCCTATCGTTTTATCTGGATTGAACTGATCGTGGCTGTAGTGGGCGGCTTCTCTTCCAGCCTGCTATTTCTGGCGTTTGCCTTTACCCAGGGGTTTCAGCTTTTTCTTTACCTGATTGTGATCGTGCTGGGCATTCTGGTCGGACTGGAAATTCCGCTGCTCATGCGCATTATCCGCCACCGCTACCATTTCCATGAGGTGGTCTCGCACGTCCTCACTTTTGATTACATCGGCGCGTTGTTCGCCTCCATCCTGTTTCCCGTGGTGCTGGTGCCGCAACTCGGATTGGTGCGCTCGGCGCTCTTCTTCGGAATTGTGAACGGCGCGGTGGCTCTGTGGAGCACCTTCCTGTTTAAAGAGCACTTGAGCGTCGCGCGCAGGCTGCAAGCCGTCTGTTGTGCCGTGATCATTCTTCTCAGTGTGGGGCTGGTGGAAGGCAAGCGCATTACCGGGCTGGCCGAAGACAACATCTACGCCGATGAGATCATCTTCTCCCGCGATACGCATTACCAGCACATTGTGCTTACTAAATGGAAAGACGATCTGCGTCTATTCCTCAACTCGCATCTGCAGTTCAGTTCTCGCGACGAGTATCGTTATCACGAGGCGCTGGTGCATCCCGGCCTGGCTGCTGTTCCGGTACCCCGGCACGTGCTGGTGCTGGGCGGCGGTGACGGGTTGGCCGTGCGGGAGGTGCTGAAATATCCGCAGGTGGAAAGCCTTACGCTGGTGGATCTCGATCCGGAGATGACCAGGCTTTTTTCCACCAATCCATTTCTCACCGGGCTGAACCAGCGGTCGTTCCTGTCTCCCAAGGTTCACATCATCAATGCCGATGCTTTCCTGTGGCTCGATTCATCGCAGGATTTTTTTGACTTCATCATCGTGGACTTTCCCGATCCCACGAATTACTCCCTCGGCAAGCTCTACACCACTGTGTTTTATTCCACGCTGGCCCACCATCTCAGCCGCCAGGGCATGTTCGTGGTGCAGAGCACCTCGCCCATGTTCGCGCGCAAATCTTTCTGGTGCATTGTGGAAACGGTGAAGCAGGCTGGATTCAAGGTGTATCCGTATCACACCTACGTGCCTTCGTTCGGCGAATGGGGATACGTGCTGGCCTCACAACATGACTACACACCTCCAACGTCCTTGCCCGGCGGCATGAGGTTTCTTACCCTAGCCGGGCTACCCTCGATGTTTGACTTCCCTCCTGACATGGCCCAGGTCACTATGCCGGCCAACCATCTCAATGACCAGGTGCTGGTGCGCACCTACGATCAGGAGTGGCGGGAGATCAGCCATTGAAGATCACACGGCGCGACTTCTGCGCCTTCGGCTCTGCTGCGCTCATGGGTCTCTCGGTCAAAGCGGACCGCGCCATTTCCGGCTCATTCGTGAACGATTCGTTTCAGATGGGCCATCTGCTTCGCGACCGGTCACAGTTCCCTGCGGCGCGTGAGGTGGTTCGCATTCCTGCGGTGATTGTGGGTGGAGGCATTGCTGGTCTGAGCGCGGCATGGCGCTTTCAAAAGCGCGGTTTCTCCGATTTCGTCCTGCTGGAAATGAACAACCAAGCCGGCGGAAATGCGCGCTGGGGTGAAAACCAGATCACGTCTTATCCCTGGGCCGCGCACTACGTTCCTGTCCCGGACAAGCAGGCTGAGTATGTGCGAGAACTGTTTACGGATCTCGGTGTTTTGAAAGATGGCAAATGGGACGAGCGTTATCTCTGCTTTGCTCCGCAGGAACACCTGTTTCTTTATGGCCGCTGGCAGGATGGCATCGAGCCTGAAATCGGCCTCACGCCGGCAGACCGGGAACAGTTTCAACGCTTCAATGACGCGGTGCGAGCATTCCGCGCCAGCGGCAGTTTCACTGTTCCCATGGAACGCGGCTGGTCCAGCAAATATGCTGACCTGGACAAGATGTCTTTTGCCGCATGGTTGCAGCAGAACAGCTTCAACTCGAAACTGCTGCTCTGGTATCTGAATTATGCCTGCCGTGACGATTATGGCGCGCTGGCCGCTGATACATCAGCATGGGCGGGCGTGCATTACTTTTCGTCGCGAGCCCCGGAAGAAAAAGGGCCGATCACCTGGCCGGAAGGCAATGGCTGGATCACCAGGCAACTGCTGGCGCGCCTGGGCAAGTTCGCGCGCACCGGCCAGATGGCTCTCCCTGGCTTACTGCCAACCTTACACTTGAATCCATGCCTGATTCCCGCACAGAAGCCGCCTGGGACAACGTCTTCATGGACTCTCCCACATTGGGTTATGTGGACGCCATGCATCAGTCCCTGCGCACCTTTGCCGACAAGACTGTCTGGACTTTCTATTGGGCGCTGGCCGAAGGCCCACCCGCGGCCAACCGCCAGATGCTGCTGGAAAAAGACTGGGCTTACTGGAAAGAGGCCATCCTCCACGATCTGGAACGAGTGCATAAAGACATTCGCAAATGCGTTTCACGCATCGATGTGATGCGCATGGGGCACGCGATGGTGCGCCCTGTTCCGGGAGCCATCTTCTCGCCGGAACGCAAAAAGCTGAAAGCTGCTCAAGGACGCTTGTTTTTCGCCAACTCTGACTTGAGCGGCATCTCGATTTTCGAAGAGGCGCAATTCAGAGGGGTGACCGCTGCGAACCACGTACTGCATGTGCTGGGAAAACCTTGAGCCCGGAACCAACGCATATAATTTGTGCTTTAACCGTTCTTCACGTAAATTATTCAGCGCAATTTAGGGAGCAAACGGTCTAACGGAAATGGTCGAAAAAAAGACATCTGAGCAACAGGATAAGTTTTGGGGATGGTGCGAGTGTGAATGCCTTTTTGCGAAAGAGGCGATCATCACATTTGTCGCGACACCGAAAAATGTGGGATGCCCAAAACGTGGAAGAAAGATGAAAAACCGCGCCCGCGCTAGCGGGATTTTCTTTTTTTCAATTGTTTTTGTGCAGATTGACGGAATTGAAAACGGAACTCTTCCGCCGTATAGAAGCCTTTTTGAATGAGCACTGTATTCATGGCATATACGGTGGCCCGAAATGCTTCATCCTGGCTCAGCTTCTCCATGGCTTCCTCATAATCAATGAGAGTCTTACCCGCCGGAATCATTGCATCACCTTGTTCTACACGCGTTACAGTAGCCATATGGGATTACCTCACCAGAGATATCCTGATTCTCTCTGTATTTGAAGTCATGGTCAAGTAACAAATGACCAGCCGCCAGTGATCTCCTGCCTGACAATAAACCGTCTGCCAGCAGCTTAGCTCTGCCCCTTTAAATACAGGATGAACAGCACTACAAAAAAGATAAACAGGCAGAAGAAGAAGATCTTGACTGCGCTGTATGGACGTTCACCCTGGACCTCACCGGTGCTGGCATTGACCACCACCTGATAGCCCTTGTTGCTGAACCGATATGCGCCGATCCACACCGGCAGCAGCAGATGACGAAACATGATGTTCATGTAATCGCTATGAACAGATGAGATGCGCTGCTCATCGCCGCCAATGTCGCCGCGAATGTCGCTTTCAATGACAGGCGCCATCATGACCTTGGCCCGCTCGAATCCCTGGGGTAATTCAACCTGGTAGCGCTGGGCTTTGAATCCCGCCAGGTATGCAGGTTCGTAAGCGCACACCGCACTCAGCCCCCACGGAGCAAGCTTGTTCAGCCGCGCCTCTGCCACAGCTTTGGTTGCTGGTACCAGCACGTTTTGAAAAGCCTGCTCCACCCGTCCGGAGGCTGGATACCACGCTGTGTGGCGAACCTGGCGGGTCTGTTCCTGCCCGGAACTGTCTTTGTAGGTTTCAGCCGTGTAGTAGTACTCGCCGCGCTCGCCGGTATACGTGCTGTCTGTATCGCAGTCGTACGCCCAGAAAGGAAGATAGACTCCATTCACTCCTTCCTGGTGCGCGAGCCGTTTCAGAGCATTGGGGGCAAACCAGCGCGTCTGCAGCCACTTCTGCACCTGCTCCTGCGCGCTTCTCTTTGAGATCTTGGCCGGGAGCACGCCATCAGGCGCGATCAGCGGGTCGGCGGCTTTCGGCTCAGCCACGATAGCCGTGCCGCAAAACGAGCACACTCCTGCGACTTGCGGAGGAACAAACGCTACCACGCTTCCGCAGCCCTGGCAGTGAATCTCCTGCGCATTGTCGGCAATCTGCACGCGTGCAGAGGCGGAATTCAGGGCTTCCAGGTAGGGATGTGGAGCGGCCCCGGCTTCTTTGGGCGGGTCTTCCACATGGCCGCAGTAAGGGCACTTCAGCTTGCCTGAATCAGGATCGAACTGCATGGCCGAGGCGCAGCCCGAGCACAAAAACCGCTCGGCTCTTTTGCTTTCTGAAGTCTGAGGTGCAGTGGTTTTGGGATCAGCCGATTCGCCGGGCACAATTTCTCCTGGGTGCGTTTGAGTAAGAGCTTGGAAAGATATTAGGGTGCAGTTCGAGAGGTGTCAAACATTAACCGCAAAGTAGCGAAGTCACAACCAAAAACCTTTAACCGCAGAGGACGCAAAGGACGCAGAGGTAACAAAAGTAGGTGATGTGTATTGAATTTGGCGGTGTGTTGCTCCCTATGGACCGCACCCGCCCTTGGCTGCGCGGGAGAATTCGTCGCAAGCAGAGAAGAATTCGAACGTTAGCAATGCAAAGGACGCAACCGGCGCCAAGGTAGCGAGAATGGGTAAATGAGTAATTTGGTAACAAGTAAATTCAGGAGGTTTTCTTCGGCACGATTTTGATCTCGAAAATCTTTGGCCACAGCTTCCCGGTGACAAACAATCTCTTCTTCTGCGGATCATAGGCAATTCCGTTCAAAACAGCTTCCTCGTCACGTCTGTAAATTGGGCTCAGCAGCCCCGTGAGATCGATCCATCCCAGTACCTTGCCGGTCTGAGGCGAGATGCGTGCAATCCGGTCTGTATGCCAGATGTTGGCGAAGATTTCCCCTTCCACATATTCCAGTTCATTCAATTCTGTGATGGGTGTGGCGCCATCGTGAACTTTGATCCGGTGTTTTTCCTGAAGCGTGTTGCCGTCGAGCACACGAATTTCAGGTGTGCCGTCGCTCATATAAATCTCGCTGCCATGCGTGGTCAGTCCCCATCCTTCTCCCGGATAGGTGAATTGCCGCAGGAAGTGAAAGTCTTTCAGGTTGTAAACGAACCCGGTTTGCGACTGCCAGGTAATCTGCACAATCTGGTTGTTGCAAATCGTGATGCCCTCGCCGAAATATTCGCGCGGCAGGTTTACCCGTTGCACCACCTCACCGGTTTCCATTCGCACCTTGCGCAACGAAGATTCACCATGCCGACCGGTGCCTTCATAGAAGAAGCCATCGTAGTAAACCAGTCCCTGAAGAAATGCTGAAGGATCATGGGGAAACTCACGAACGACTTTGTAGGTGTACTCCGGGACCCGCTGCGGCTGGGCTTTTTGGGAGCTTTGGGCCATCGCCAGCACCGGCAGCAATGCACCGATCAGCATAAGTGCAGTTCTCATTGGAAGTTTTTACCGCAACCGTGGTGAAAAAGGCAAAATCTTCGAACATCACCAAAAACTTACCCGCTGCCGATGACACCGATGAAACTGATTCACACTGATCGATTCATTGATGGATGCACCACGGCACGGCACAAACAACAGATCGCAGCAGTTCGAAACCGGGCGCACTGAACATTGGGGATCGATGAAAAAAATGCAGGACCGGAACGGCCCTGCATTTTTATTTCGACCGGTTACTTACTTCGTCACGACGAAGAGGTGACCGTCATTCTGTGAATAGATTCTTCCTTTGCTGTCCATAGAGGCAGGCGTGTAAGCCGCCCCGATGGCGAGTTGCTGGAAGATATTCTGCAGTAAGACGCCGCCCTGCCCGATTGCATACAGGTTGCCGTCTTCGCTGTTGGCATACACGGTACCGTTGGCATCCACTACCGCAGCATTCACGCACCACTCGAAGCCCACGGGATGATCGGAGGTGCAAGTGATAGAGCCATCCGGTTGGCGGGTGCAGCTATTGGTGTTGGTATTCCTGAAGGTCCATTCCATATTCAGATTGGGATCGAACTGGGTCACGAAATACTGCTCGGGTCCCAGGAACGATGCGTTGGGGTTGGAGCGATCCGGACACCAGTTAGGATCGTCGCAATAATCTCCAAAGTTCGCGCCGCCGTAGTGGTTGTTCTTGAACACCACGGAGTAGGTGTTGCCATGCGGGTAGATGGCAGGGGTGTTGTCCCAGCCAAAGTTGAAGGAGTTCAGGAAGTCTCCATTAGCGCTGAAGTGCAGCATATGTCCCTGCGCAAAATTGTAAAGAGTGTAAGCGCCGAAAAAGATGCTGCCGTCCGGAGCTATGGTGGGGGAGGCGGAAGAATCATCCAGCACGCGCCCTGGAGGAGGTTCGTTGGTGGCCGGATCAACGCCGAAAGTCGCTCCTGCGCGGCATCCGCCATTGGCTCCTGCGCCGCCGGGATTGCCGATGGGGAAGCTCACGCCGCAGCCGTCATTCAGGCGGTTGCGCATCGAGGCAGCCCATTTACCGGTCATATTCGAATTGATTGCAATAAGGTAGTTGTAACGGGTCGCAAAATGCGCCCTGCTGACTGTATAGATTGTGCCATCGGCAGCAATGGCCGGGGCAATATTCATAGCAGCACGCTGTGTGCCGCAGGGCGTTGTCTGAGGATTGGCATTCGGCTGCGGGGGCCAAGGCAACTGGGAGTCCAGAAAGGAAACACTGCAGCGGCCATTGCCCGCAGGAACCGGATCGCCTTTGATGACTGCCTGTGAGAGCAGTGTGGTATAGCTGACCTTAGTAATAGAGTCATCCGCTCCAACTCTTACCAGCCATGAATTCACTACATCACTGGTGTAGAAGCTTTGAGTGGGAGGAGTAGAGATCTGGATGACGTTGTAGAAGATATTTCCATGACCGTCTGTGCTCAATGGCGAAGCAGTGTAAGTGTTGGGATCAATGGTGGTGCCAAAAGGGTTGATGCGCTTAATCACCGCGCCATTGGTTTTGTTGATCTTGAAGATCGTTCCGCCCTGGCCGGGATCATAGAGAACGCCATTGGCCAGAACAGCGTGATAGACCGGCTCCCAGAAGTCATTCAGAGACCCTGCCGCAAACCAGTCAGTGTTGAAGGTCCATACCTTCACGAAATTGCTGCCCTGCCAGGTGTATTTGTTCTGGTGCCAGCGTTGCGTGCTGTAGGTGCTGGGACTATACGTGCCGTCCTTCGATTCTATGTATACGTCATTCCCATCTATCAGTGGCACCTGATAGTGAACGCTAAGACCGCCAAGAGCATTGGGATCATTTTTTTCGGCGTCCACATTGAAGTCATAAATGAGGTTGACGGCGTTCTGATTCAACGGCTGGCCTGTTGTGGTGTTCAAAAATTCCGTGTGCTGAGCGTTCTGGGCCCATTGTGGCCAGAAGTTAGGGGTGGCTGGGGCTGTGAGCAGTGTCTGGGCCTGGGAAGCAACCAGTCCACAACAGAGAACAACGAGAGAGGGCAACAATCTACGACATAATTTTCTCATCAGATTTTCTCCAGTTTTTTCACTTTAGCGATAAAGTGACGAGCGGCTTGCAGGAGGCATACACTAAGTTCCAGAATGGGCCTAGTCAAGGAAGAAATACGGAGAATAGATGATTCGATTCCCAAAACGAGAAACGCCTTCTGTTTATAAAGGTCGTATCCCGATCTTATGCATATAAGGATGGATATAACCACCATAATGCATACATCAGAATTCCGTCCAGGTTCTTAAAATACGGTTCTCAGCGTCATAGAAGGTTTCGCTGCCAGGGAAACGCGTGGTTCCGGAGAAGCATTGTGTAGAATTCGGCCACTTACATAATTGCCTACAGCAGGTCCATGCTTGAAACCGTGTCCAGAGCCGCCGCCCACGAGCCACACGTTTTCCAGTTCTGGATGAAGGTCGATCAGAAAATCACCATTGGCAGTGTTCTCGTACTGGCACACCCGCGTTTCCACGATGGGAGCATGGCGCAATGCAGGAACATGCTCGCTGAGATATTGCTGTACGAGTTCAATGGATTGCCGCGATACGACGCGAAGAGCCGTATCGGGATCGATCTGCGGCCCGTGACGATCAAATGAGATTTTCAATCCCCGGTTCTCGATGTCGGGCAGAACATAGGGCCGTTCAGTATGGCTATGATGCAGCCACGCCGGCATGCAGCCAATCTCGAATTCACGACTGCCTGCAGGAACACCCAGGAAGAAGACTTCCTGCCAGGTAGGATGAATGTGGCCCGCCAGCAAAGCAGGAAACAGTTTTGGCAGCCACGCGCCACAGGCAAAGATATATGCGCCACCGGAGACAGAAACATGTTGAATGGTTTCAATGTGATTGAGCTTTCCCTGGCCCTGCGGCGGAATCACAGCCCCAGTTAAGTATTCAACTCCATCTTTGATCAGTTCCCTGACCAGAAGCTGAACGGACCGGCGCGCCATCAATACGCCGCTCTCCGGTTCCAGCACCCCGCCGGTAATGTCAGCAAAAGAAAGCTGTGGATACCGCTGAGCAATTTCCCCGGCGGAGAGCCTGTTTGCAGAGATGCCGCAGCGTTGCAAGACTGACAGCATTGTCTCGACGTGAGTATCAGCGTCATTGCTGAGCCACAGCACGCCCGTTTTGCGAAACAGTTCGACACCGGTTTGTTCGGAGAGTTGCTGCCACAATGGAAGCGAACGGGCGGCCCAGCGCGTGTATAGCTCATCCTGGCCATATCCCATGCGCATGATTCGTGTCTCGCCTGAAGAGCTGGCGCGGCTATTGGCAGGCCCATACGCATCAAGAAGACAAACACGGGCGCCGCTCTGCCGGAGAAAATAGGCGATCCAGGCGCCAAAGACGCCGGCGCCGATGACTACGAAATCGTAATTCTTAGCACTCGGCATTCAGCCCTCAATCCCTAAACATTTTAGTGGACCGCAAAGCTTCGATTGGGAGATGTACTTACTTACGCACTGCGAAGCTGATCGTTGTCTCCGTGTTGATTTTCTGCCCTGCGGCGGGAGACTGGTGGAGGATGATGCCTGAGGGACCGGAAGTATCCTGAAGCAGGTCTATTTTGCCCAGCGTAAAGCCTGCCTGTTTGATGGCTGCGGTGGCGTCGGTCAGCGGCTGTCCTACAAAATTGGGCATTACAAACATGCGGTCGTTCTCCGGAGCCGAGATCACCAGGCCGACTTTGGGCGAGGCAGCGTTCTTGTTGTCCGCAGTGGGGCTCTGGGCGATCACCGACGAGGGCTGAGCGCCTGGCAAGTGAATAGTTGTCACACTGCCAACCTCCAGGCCGTGGCGGGTGATGTTGAGTTCAGCTACGCGCTCGCTTTGGCCGACCACGTTGGGAACGGACGCGCGTTGCGTACCAAGACTCTCGGCAAGACGAATCTTCCATCCGCGTCTCACCTTGGTACCCGGCGGAGGATATTGCGAAAGAATATGCCCTGCGGGAACGTCTGCACTGTAGAAATGACTTTCAATGGCGAGGACCAACCCTTGTGAACTGGCGAGCCGCTCGGCATCCGCGGGGGCAAGTCCTGCGAAGCGGGGCACACGCACCTCGCGGCCATGAATGGCGAAGCGCATGGAGAGCAGCGCCGAAGAAAGACCAACCAGCAGGAGCACCAGGCCAAGCAGAAAATATTTAATCAGCCTGCGCACAGCTCAATGGGCCTCCGCGTCGGCGATCGGAGCAGCAGTTTCAGGCTTTTTGACGGCCAGCACCGGGGCGGTTTTCTCATCCCCTGTAAGAAACGCTTCATCCTTGCGGGCAGGGTCGGCAATGGCGGTACGCATGAAATCTATCCAGATGGGCAGGGCGGCCTGTCCGCCGGTCTCCTTCGGCCCTAGAGTTTTCTTTTCGTCAAAGCCGGTCCATACGCCGCAGGTAATGCCAGGAGAGAAGCCGACAAACCAGGCATCAGTGTAATCATTGGTGGTGCCGGTCTTGCCCGCCAAAGGATGCTTAAGCTTTGCGGCAGAAGCGGCTGTGCCATACTGCACCACGCTCTGTAGAAGCGAGACCATGGTGCGCGCCGTGTGGGCGCTGACGACGTCCTTTGCGTCAGGAAAAGTCTGCTCCAGGACGTGCCCTTCGTAATCCATCACTTTCACGATGTAGTGCGGCTCAATGCGCACGCCATCATTGGGAAACACGGAGTAAGCAGAGGTTTGCTCATAAAGACTGAGGTCAGCGGCCCCCAGGGCCACAGGAAGAAGAGCCGGAATGGGCGAGGTGATGCCGAAGCGGCGGGCGTAATCCACCACGCTGGCCATGCCCACTTTTTGCGCCAGCTTGACTGCGGGAACATTGCGCGACTCCGCCAGCGCATACCGCAGAGTGATGTTTCCCAGGAATTTGTAATCGAAATTATGCGGGCTGTAAGGAACGCCTCCGCTATTGAAGGTGGTGGGCGCATCAAGGATCAGGTCATCGGGTTCAGCGCCCTGATCCACTGCGGCCGTATATACGAACGGTTTGAAAGAAGAGCCCACCTGGCGCACGGCCTGCGTGGCGCGGTTGAATTTCGACTCCTGGAAATCGCGCCCGCCGACCATAGCCTTGATCTCGCCGGTTGCATTGTCGATGGCCAGCAGCGCCGCTTGCGCGCCGGAATCCTGTTCAAGGGAAACCCTGGCAGTGTGCTCTTCATGATTCAGCGAGAGAATCTTCATGTAGGCAATGTCGCCGGGGCTGAGAATTTCCCTGGGGGACTTATGGTGCGTCCATGCGACCTCTGCCCCCGAAATCTCGGCGGTGTAGCTGCCGAATTTCAATGTAGCTGTCTCCGGAGTCGCCGCGAGTACCAATGCATGAATGTAGCTGCCTGGGGGCGGCGGCTGACTCCAATCCGGATGCTGGTATTTCTCGAGAACTCCGCCGGAACTCATAATATTCTTGAGATTTCCCTGCCAGCCATGACGGCGCTCATAGGCCGCCAGGCCATCCAGCACAGCCTGATTTGCGGCCTTTTGCAACTGGACATCAAGCGAGGTATAGACGCGCAGACCACCTTCATGTACTTCATCAGTTCCGTATTTCTTTTCCAGATAACGCCGTACTTCCTCGATGAAATAAGGGGCGATGGAATTTTCTGCAGGCTGGATATTGAGGACTATGGGCGCGGCCTTGGCGCGATTGGCCACCTCGGCAGTGATCTTGCCGTCTTCAAGCATGTTATTGATCACGATATTACGGCGCTTCAGGGCGCGCTCAGGATAGGTAATAGGAGAGTAGAGGCTCGGTCCTTTTGGCAATCCCGCAAGCAGGGCCGCCTCTTCAAGCGTGAGTTCTTTGGCAGGTTTATTGAAGTAGTACTGCGCGCCGGCTTCAAATCCATAAACGCCATGGCCCAGAAAGATCTGGTTGCAGTACATGGTAAAAATCTGCTGCTTAGTGAAGTGGCGCTCGATCTGGATGGCGAGCATCATCTCCTGAATCTTGCGGCTGAAGTGGCGCTCCGGCGAAAGAAACAGGTTGCGCGAAAGCTGCATGGTCAGCGTGGACGCACCCTGGGCCCGCGAGCCGGAGGTGATGTCGCGCCAGGTCGCCCCGAGCACGCGCCAGAAATTGATGCCCCAGTGCTGTTCGAAGCTCTTGTCTTCAGTAGAGAGAATGGCGTCCCGCAGGACCCCGGGAAACTGATCGTAAGAAGCGAGAACGCGGCGCTGCAGAGCAAACGAGCCGATGACCTGTCCGTGTGCATCGTAGAGTTCGGTAATCGTGCTGGGACGGTAACGCTCCAGATCGCTGATCTGGGGAAGATCAGTGGAGTAGACAATCAGCAGGCCGGAGAGGGCGCCGATGAGCGCCGAGGCCAGCAGCAGCAGTCCAAAGACCACTCGGCCTACCAGCTTTTTCCCGCCGACATATACCTCGGGAAGATCTGAATATAAAAACTTCATGGATTGGAGGCAGAGTGCAAGGTCAGAATAGCAGAATTTGAGATTAAAAACCTTACCCGCCGATGAGGCTGGTTTAACTGATTAATGCAGAAAGATCTCAACACAGCGTGGCGGGGCCACAACCAAAAGGCAAATCTACCACAGCGTGGCGAGCCACAACCAAAAAGCTTTTACCGCAGAGGACGCAAAGGACGCAGAGGAAGCAAAAGTAAGTTTATGTGTATCTGATCTGGCACTGTTTCAGTTCCTCAAGACTTTCGGGGCAAGAGCAGCATGAAATTCTTCACAGGAAGACAAGAATTTTGGATATAGCAATACAGAGGCACGGAGACACTGAGATCACGGAGAGAGGCAAAAAGAGTTCTGAAAGGTTAGTGCGGCACATTTTCCTTATTTGACTAGAGATATGCCGGTTTATCAGAACGAGGAAAAACGAGGTCGCGGAGAAGGGCAAATTCTTTTCAGACCACGAAGCATTTGAAAGACAGCAATACAGATGACACAGATTGGACTGATTTACACAGATAAGACTTTAAATGCAAAAGAAAAAAGAAAACGCGCCTGGGATACAGGCGCGTTCGGGAGAGATTATCTAAAGATTAGCTCTTCTGTTGGGTCTTATTTTTGAGCACTTCGATGGCGCGGTGAAGCTGTTCGTCCTCTTTGGGCTGAACCTTCTGCGGCTCATCAGAGGGGCTGGAATTGTCGTCATCATCGGCTACAGGCGGCAGATCATCCGCAGAGGCGACCTGAATGTTGGGAGTAATGCCGTTCTCCTGAATCGCTTTGCCGTTGGGGGTGTAATACTTGGCGATTGAAAGCAGCAGGGCAGAGCCATCCGGCACCTCGATCAGCTTCTGCACTGAGCCATCGCCAAAGGTCTTATCACCCAGAATGTCGCCGCGGGCATTGTCGAGAATCGCGGCGGCAATTATCTCCGCGGGACCGGACGTTCCGCGATTCACCAGCACCACCAGGGGCAAATCGGTGACCTTCTTCTGCGGGTCAGCGGCGTAGTTCACGCGGTTGAATTTCTGTCCTGTGAGATAGGTAATGGTTCCTTTGCCAAGGAACAGATTGGCGACGGCAACGCCTTCTTCTTCGTCACCATCGGCATCATTGCGCAGATCGAGAATCAGCTTCTTGGCGCCTTGCTTCTGCAATGACTTGATCTTGTTGCTGATTTCCTGGGCTTTGCCTTTGGTCAGCACCACCGGCTTGATGTAACCGGTATTGTCGGCCATCATTTGCTCCTGGGCAGCCGGTGGATTCATGGCTTCGCGGATAATGGTGACCTTCTGCGGTTCAATCTTGCGGGCGCGGATCATCGTGCAATTCACGCGCGAACCAACCTCACCGGCGAGTTCGCTCCTGACTTCCGCCAGCGACATCTCGTGGGTACTCTTGTTTTCAATAGCTTCAATGATGTCGCCGCTGCTGACTCCGGCTTTATCTGCCGGGCCACCGGGAATCACGGCCACCACCGCCGCATACCCGTAACGCTTGGAGACGGTTGCACCAACGTTGGCTTTGCTTTCGCCCTTCTTCTGCTTGAAGACCTTGTATTCCGCTGGGCTTAGATAGCTGGAATTGGCGTCCAGCGACTCGAGCAGGCCGTGCAGCGCGCCGTTAGTAACCACCGGCATATTGGGCTCTTCCACGTATTCGGCGCGGATGTGATAGAGCACTTCGCTGTAAACCTGCATGTGGCTGTAAGCGCCATCATTATTCTTATTGTTGCTGCTGGAAGAGGCGTGTACCCCCCAGCCGCCGACTACCGCGAACGCAATGATGACTATGGAGCTGAGAAGAAGAGAGACTTGAAGCTTTTTCGACATTGAAGACCTTTATCTACAGACGGATCAAGCACCTAAAGGTGAGCTATTGCCATTATATAGCCACTTTGGTTGGATGCAGCCTGAGTTCTGAAAGAGGTTTTTTTCTTTAATCCCGAACGAAGTGAGGGAACCCTGTGGCCATGTATCAAGCCGATTCAGGCGAGGTTGTCCTTATGGTTCTTTTGGGAAGAGGGATTCCTCGCTGCGCTCGGAATTCATAAAAAAGCTAGCGTTTGGCCGAGAGCAGTCCCAGAATCTCTTTCAACCCCTGCCTGACCTGCTTCAAATGGACTACGTTGGTTTCAGGCGCAGTGAACGGCAGAGGCGCCTGCTTCTTCTTGGTCTCCGCCCTCAGTACCTGGCGCGCTCCGGCGATGGTAAAGCCTTCTTCATAGAGCAGCTTCTTGATGCGCAAAACATTCTCTACGTCCAGACGGCGGTACATCCGTTGCCCGGTGCTGCTTTTGGAGGGTTTCAGTTGCGGGAACTCGGTTTCCCAGAAGCGCAGCACGTAACTGGGCAGGCCACAGAGGCGGCTGACCTCGCCGATGCGAAAATAGAGTTTGTCCGGAATCATGATCTCGCCTGACGAGGGCTTCCGCGAGGTGTTCTTAAGGGTTTTTTGCATGGTTATCCCGGACGAAGTGGCTTGAGCGGATATTATTGCGCCAAAGAGAAAGCGTCAACTTAATAACGAGGTAGAACTCTCAATTTCCTGCGGTCATGAAAAAAGGGTGTTCAAAATGAACACCCGTCATAACTATTTTCCCTTGAAATTGCGGAGCCTTTGGCTCCGGGATCGACTTACTTCTTTTTCTTCGCGGTCTTCTTTGCTGCCTTTTTCTTCGCTGCCATTGTGAAGTCCTCCTGAAGAATTTGAATCCTTAGGGCCCTTGTGCACCAGAGCAGCGCTACGAATTGTGGAGCTGCTCTGGTACACCCAACATATTGAGGTACGCCCGCAAACATGTCAAGAAATTTTTCACCAAAAACGGTGCTTTGCCGTGAGTGGAGGAAATTCGTCTGCTTCCGGTTATGCAGAAATAGATTCAAAGCTGGCGGTGAAGGTGTTCCATGCATGCCTGTTGCACTTGCGGATCATCGCCGAAGCCATTGAGCCAATGCACGTCAGGCTCGCGGCGGAACCATGTCATCTGGCGCTTGGCGTAATTGCGATGCCCCTGCTGGGCCAGAAGAATTGCCCGTTCCAGAGATAATTCGCCGCGCAGATATTGAACAGCCTGTTTGTACCCGAGAGACTGCAAGGGCTGAATGCTGTCGCCATAATGCTGCACCAGGCTGAGAGTTTCTTCGATCAAGCCCTGCTGGAACATCTGTTGTGCCCGCGCATTGAGGCGCTGGTAGAGGAGTTCGCGCTCAGGATTCAAGCCCAGGCGAAGAATGCGAAAGCCTTGAAGAGGATCGCGGCCCTGCTGCCAAAGGTCGGTCATGCGCCGGCGGGAGCTGACGCAGATCTCCAGGGCGCGGATTATCTTGGCAACGTCATTGGGATGAATCGCCTGGGCTGCTGAGGGATCGAGCCGTTGCAGCAGTTTGTGCAGATAGGGCGCGCCACGCTCCCGAGCCCTGTGGCGCAGACGCTCCCGTAATTCCTCTGAGCGCGGAGGGCCGGCAAACAGGCCTTCCAGCAGGGCGCGCAGATAAAATCCAGTGCCGCCTGCCACCAGGGGAAAATGCCGGCGCGCGACGATTTCATTCAAGGCTTGGCGCGCCAGCCGCGAGTAGTCACCCGCGGTGAGGAATGCGGCGGGCGAAACCACGTCAATCAGGTGATGAGGAATACGCTGCCGCTCTTCGCGTGAAGGTTTTGCCGTGCCGATCTCCAGGTCGCGGTAAACGGCTACGGAATCACAACTCACGATTTCGCCGTGAAAGTGTTCGGCAAGAGCGATGGCCAGAGAGGTTTTTCCGCTGCCCGTAGGGCCCAGGAGTACTACCAGCAAAGGCAGGCTCAAGCTGCGCTCCACCAATGGCGCAGCCATGTGAAAAGCAGAATAATGAGCGCGATCAGTGCCAGGCCAAGCACCTGCTGTCGGCGGGCATGCATAGGATAATGATTGTAAGAGCAGCTACTGGCTTCTAGCTACTAGCTACTAGCTGCTAGTATTGCTTTTCGCTCCATGGAACCAGTCCTGAAATATAAGTTTGATGACTTTGAAGCTGACGTGAAGGCGGCGGAGCTGCGCCGTAACGGCACACGCCTGAAGCTGCAGATGCAGCCATTCCAGGTGCTCGTGGCGCTGCTTGAACGTCCTGGAGACGTGGTTGCCCGTGAAGAGTTGCGGCAGCGTCTCTGGCCCCAGGATACTTTTGTTGATTTTGACCATGGGCTGAACACGGCCATGGCCAAGCTGCGGGACGTGCTCGGCGACTCAGCCGCCAAACCAAAGTACGTCGAAACCATTGCCAAGCGCGGATATCGTTTCCTGGGTGAGGTCATCGCCATCCAGGAGCAGCCGAAACCGGTTGCCGCCACGCCTCCACCAAAGACAGAAACGCCAGCAGCAGAAACCAGATCAACAGAGCCTGTTGCGCCTGCCGTGACACCTGCAATTCACGAAACGGAGCTGCCGCGCGCCAGCCGTGGTGCAACCCGGCTGTTATTTACCCTTTGCCAGGTCATGTACCTGATTTTTTATTTATGCGCGTTGTTCCGCCTTGACCAGCTTTCATTGTCGTGCGACCGCGCCTGGGGCCGCATCGGACATATCGCCTTCGTCCTGTATCTGGTGACGGCACTGGTGGGAGTTGCAGTGCGGCTGTATCTGATTACCGCGACTGCTTTTGATTACCACCTGCTGGAAGAGAAATATCGCATTCTGTTTCCGGCATTGTTCATCCTGGATATGCTGTGGGCCCTCTCACCTTTTCTGATTGCCGATCGCATCGGGCTGGGCCTGGCGCTGGGCGCTACCGCCGCATTGATCTACATGCCCTTTGCCCAGCGGGTGCTGATAAAAATGATTGGAAATAAGATAGGCCATTGACCGGCGCGCATAAGTCGCATCATAATCAAAGCTTCTGGCCACTGCCGCAATGATGAGGAATTATGTCTCCGGAAAACACTCAGAAGCCCAACTCCAAGATGGAGGATTTCGGGCGCAAGCTGGACAAGGAATTCGGCGAAGCCGCGCGCAAGATCGAAGAAGAGAGCGAGAAAGTGATCACCTATTTCAACAACGAAGTGGTGCCCGCGATCCGCAATCATTCCAGCAAGGCGCTGCACACCGCGGCCGAGAAGCTGCACAAGCTGGCCGAATATATGGACCAAAATCGCTCCAAATAGCGGCCCTGCTGTTGTGCTGCACGATCTTTCTGGCCGGTTGCAGCGAGCATAAACGCCCGCTGCAGGCGAATGTGCCTCCTGCGCCGCAGCTCGCTCCTTCAGTTCCGGCAGCTCAGCCCACGGTCTCAACTCCTGCGGAAAAACCGGAGATTTCCTTTCCTGAGGATGCGCCTGTCCTTTATACCGAAACTGGATGGGCGAGCTGGTATGGCCCTGCCTACCATCAACGCAAGGGTTCGAACGGCGAAGTCTATGACATGAACGGCATGACCGCCGCTCATCGCACTCTGCCTCTGAATTCAATTGTCCGGGTCACCAATCTTGCGACCAGGAGTTCTGCTCTGTTGAGAATCACCGACCGTGGCCCATTTGTGAATGACCGGGTGATCGACTTATCCAAAGCTGCGGCCATCAAGCTGGATGTCTGGCGGCCAGGAACGGCCAAGGTGAAGATCGAGGTGCTGGAAACACCCAAGCCCATTGAGACCGGTGGAAAATGGTGTGTGCAGATCGGCGGATTCAAAGACGTGCAAGAAGCAAACAGGCTTAAAGATAAGCTCATGCGCCGCTATCACACCGCCCAAGTGCTGCAATTCACCAGTCCGATAGGGGAAGAGTGGATTCGCATCAAGGTGCTGCAGGACGACAAAAAACGCGCAGAAGAAGTGCTGCAGGAGACGCAGACCGACGCGGGAATCTTTCTGGTCAGGCTGGATTAAGAACGACGCCGCGAATGGCGCGAATCAACGCGAATGGTCACAATGATGAAGTACTCCGATGAACATAACGGGGAGATCGACTGTCTTTATTTGCGGTAACACCCTGCAATTCACGGAGTAACTTCTTTTCGAGCTCTTTTATAGTTGTATAGATCAGGCATCGTTGTCCACGAACATCAAATTTAAGATGATCGGCACTGTCTCTCACGAGAAGAACAGTCGGAATATTTTTTCCCCAGGCATATCCCACCTCAAGATAAACATTTGGATTTTGATCAGTTAGCTCGGCTATAACCAAAGCAGCTGAAGTTATTCTTTCTCTCACCCATTGGATTACATCCCCTGTAAAGAAGGCATAATCTGCTCTCTCACAAAGAAACTTAGCCTTTTTAACAGGCGGTTGAATTCCATAATCAAAGACATCTTGCATTGTTGTTGCAAACGGCATGGCGACAAAAACGTGAGGCTTTTCTGCTGACGAACGACCAACGCTTTGCAATTCTTTGTCGACGCGTCTCTTACGGCCTGCGGTCGATCTTTGCTTGTTTGTTAATATCAGCCCATCTGGAAACAAAGAATCGAGTACAACCTGCAGTCGTTCTGTGCGCTGCGAATTTCTCTCAACGAACGAAATAACTTCAAGGCTTGGAGGATAATTTCCGCTGTTTACAGCGTCCAGTAAACCTGCCAATTCAGACTTGAAAGCCTCGATTTCATCCAGTCCATAACCAGGTCCATGCAATGTAAGAGCCACATGGCGTGTTTCCGGCTTTTCATCCGTTAACGTATTCAGCACCTTGGATGCAAACTCGCGAATTTCACCATAACGGAATTGGTTCAGAGGCTTTACGCCTACAAACAGCACTTTTTCTGTTTTCAGGCATTCGTTAGATGAGTGCCATGCGACATCCCCTATTTCGGGCAGGTGTACTTCTTTCCCTGAACTCGCGAGTTTGTCATGAACAACCAAGTCTGCCCCATATAAATCTCGCGCAAACTTCAATGCAAGGACGTCTGCCTCGAAATTAAGAACGTCTGCCGTAACTATTTCTATAGCTATATTTTTAGACATTTGGTTTCGATCTCCGGGAGATTACGAAACGAATAGTGGATTATAGACCTGTTATACCGTTGAAAGGCTTTCAAATCGTCCCCATGCCTCTGTTACCATTCCTCTATGACTGATTGCCTTTTCTGCAAGATCATTGCCGGCCGGATTCCCTCGAAGAAAGTGTATGAAGATGACCGGGCGTTTGCCTTTGAAGACGTTAATCCGCAGGCGCCGACGCATGTGCTGATCATTCCCAAGAAGCACATCGTGGGACTCAAGGAGGCGGAGGAGGCCGATGCGGAACTGCTGGGCTATTGCCAGATCGTGGCAGCAAAAATCGCGCGGGAGCGCGGAATCGAGCAGGGATATCGCACGGTCTACAACGTAGGGCCAAGCGCCGGCCAATCAGTGTTTCACCTGCATCTGCATTTAATCGGAGGAAGAGCGCTGGGCTGGCCGCCGGGATAGAAGAAATTCACCACAGATCAACACAGATAAACACTGATTGATACTTTAGGCGGCGCCGATCAGGCGGGAGGCGCTGGGAAAAGAGCGCTGCCATATTGCCGTGAGCAAGGCGAACTGGGGCAGCAGACGCGCAAAACTATCACCGGTTTCTTCAATTTCACGCCATTTGGCCGGGTCCAGATCCTTCAGCAGGGCACGATGATCTTTTACCGGCAATCCGGTCAATAAAGCACGGACACGGCGGTTCAAATCTTCACGCGCACTCAGGAAAGAAGGCTCGGCCAGCAGCTTCTTACTATCGAGCCATGCGGAGGCCAGATAACCGGGGTAGAAAGAGAGTATCCGGTAAAGGCTCAGTACCGATTTGCTGCCGGTAGTCTTGCGAATGTCGGTGTAGATGAGCCACACACGCAGTCCGGCATCACGCTCATTCGGCACATCGAGCCGCACCATCTGGGAGAGGGCGGAATTCTGCTTTGAACTGGTGACTCTTCCCTTCTGTCCACCGGAATAGCCACGCTGCATCAGGCGTGAGAACAGAGCCATCTGGGCGGTGGCCCGGGCAAACAGGGAGACGATTCCGCCGATCACGCGGATATCCGCATTTGAGAACTTCTCGGCCGCCAGCACTTTGGGTTGGTCAGAGAAGGTCCAGCCGCCGGAGACCGCCGTGGAATGAGCAATTTCCTGAAAGGCCTGTGCAGCAGTTTGAAATTCCTTAGAGCAGACTACCGGGCCAAGATCGTCCCACATTTTGAGCAGGTATTCAGGGATTCCCGCAGAGAGTTTGAACAGAGTAGGAACGAAAGGAAGGTCAAACGCGGTACGTATGCTGCAGTAGGTCCGCCGCAGTTCCGGTGTGACCTCGTGCTCTTCATAGGCGCGAGTCAGGGCCATTCCAGGGTTCCTCAGGCAGTTGGACGTAAGGGAGAGCTACTCAGTTGTCTCGAAGTACTCAGGGGCTGAATGCTAATCGCTGAGTGCTTTTTAGACCTTATTGAAATTGTCCTCTGCCTCGTCGGCTGCGGCATGGCGACGCAGGATATTAGGCAGGTTCTGCGAGAAAGCTGAGCGCGGCATCACCACGTCGCATCCGGCCTCCTGGGCCTTCATCTTCAGATCACCCTGAACGTGGGAGACGAACCCCACAATGGAGGTCGATTTCTTGAACTTAGACCGCAGTTTGGTGATGAGAGGCACAGGCTTGATGCTGTTGCTATTGAGATCGACAATGATCAAGGAGGGTTTGTCCTCGGAGTCGGCGCCCGCCTTGGAGGTGACTTCTTTCTCAGTCTTCACGAACTCGACTTTGATGTTGAGCTTGCGTCCAACTTCCTGAATTTTGGCCAAAAAGAACAGATCGTCAATAAACGCATAAATCCTGGTCGGAGCATCTTCCTGTGGAGGCAAAGGTTCCAGTTCGCCTGTTTGACTTGCAAAACCGTTACGGAAGCGTCCCTGGCTCTGGCCCGTCCCATTTTGGGAACGATAGCTATGGTCCATGGGCCCGACAAAAACATTGCTGCGGCGGGGGCCGCGGTTGTTGCGGTTATTGCGGTTGTTCCGATTGTTGCGGTTTTGTGGACCTCCGGAACGTCCGTCAGAGCGTCCGTTTCCCTGCCCTTGACCTTGCCCCTGTTGTCCGCCCTGTGATTGCTGATTGCTGCCGAAAGTGCGTTTACGACGCCGCGGCCTCCGGTTAGAGGGGTTCTGCGGCTGATTAAATCCTTCGTTCATCTGTTTACCTATGTGAGTTTGTGGTCGCTTGCGAACGGTTTCCACACTTGGGGAAACCACGTTTTCCGGGAACCTCATCCATGCAGCCGAGTTTGGGTGATCCGGCTGAAAAATGTGTCTCTTGAATCTTCTTTATTTTCAAGCGCCTAAGTCCGGGCGCGCCAGCCTCCGCACAGAATGTGCGGCCTTTTTGAAAGACACTGCGATGTTACCACGAACAGGCCGTGACGCAACCAAAAACTTTCCTGCCACTCTGCCGATGGAAACCAGAAGTGGGGAGCGCGGCGCAACAAAGATTCGACGTTTCGCAGTTCGAACCGTAATCCCTTTGAACCATCGGCTACAAAATATTTTAGCAGACTCAGGAATCCAGAGCCGTGATCTCAAGGATTCACCTTTCCTGCTGCGGCTTAAAACGCGAAAGAATCAGCCCTTCTTCAAACCCAAGCACGTTCATCACGTTCATCTCGTCCAGGCTTTGGATTTCTTACTGTTAGTGGCAGAAGAAAGTGCCGATGCAACCTAGTCACCTTTTGGTGTTGTGATCTCGACTCTCTTGCTGTGGAAAACAACCGGAGAGGGAGTGTGCTGTACCTGGCTCACTGCCCAGTGCGGTAATTGCGATGGTTAGACAGGCCTAATTTAGCCCATGTAGGCATAAATCATTAATGACTAAAGTTAGATGGTGGGCGCTATAGGATTCGAACCTATGACTTCCACCGTGTGAAGATGGCACTCTACCGCTGAGTTAAGCGCCCAAGCTGACTGCTTTAAACAGGTAAATTTTATTTTAGCAGATCGGGTCATCGTTGAATCGGGGTCATCCACAGCAAGCTGGGCCAGGTCGGATCATCAGAACTTATCTGGCGAAAAGCGCAGATGAAACCTGCCTGCAACAACTCCGGAAAGTTGCAGATGCACGCACTGGAGGGGGTAGAATACACTGAATTCAGGGGGTGCTGTTCACCCGGAAAACCCTGCAACTTTTTGTAACCTAAGGGGTTTAAGTGGATGTGAACAGCATTGCCATTAAATCGGGGTTGTTCATGCCCGCGGCTACCGGCGAGGTAAAGGCTATTTCCAAGATGGCAGCAGGCCAAGTTGTTTATGGATCGCTGACTGACGCTGAAGTGATGCTTCGCGCCGGCAGTGATGATATTGCAGCATTCGAGTATCTGGCCCTCAAGTACCACCGGCCAATGATTGCGTTCATGTACCGCATGTGCCATAACCAGGCGCTTGCGGAGGAACTGGCGCAAGAGGTTTTCCTGCGGGTTTACCGCTCGCGGCAGAGCTATGCGGCCGAGGCCAAGTTCACCACATGGCTATATCGCATCGCGACTAACCTGGCGGTGAACCACGCGCGCGACCATAAGGTTGAGCGCAGCGGGAAGGTGGTGAGCCTGGATGAACCGGACCAGGAGACTGGCACGACTCCTGACGTGGCTGATGCGTCCTTGAATGCTGAACAGCAAATACTGCGCCGCGAGCGATTAGAGGCCATAAAAAAACATGTCTTGGCGCTGCCGGAAAAACAGCGGGCGGCAGTGCTGATGCATAAATACGACGGCATGGACTATCGGGAGATAGCGGCCGTGCTGAAATTGAGTGAATCCGCCACTAAGTCTCTGTTGTTCCGGGCCTATGAAGCATTACGGGAACGGTTGAAGGATTTTGTATGAACTGCAATGAAGTACGTGAAAACCTGATTGAGTTACTGGCCGAAGGGCATGGTGATCCGGCAGTCGCCGGCCATGTGCGCGAGTGCGGCGCCTGCACAAAAGAGCTGGAGTCGCTGCGCAAAACCATGGCATTGCTCGATGAATGGGAGGCGCCGGAGCCTTCCCCTTACTTTCTTACGCGGCTTAACGCCCATGTAAGAGCAGAACAGGAAAAACAACCTGCCGGATTGCTGGCGTGGTTCCGGCGTCCTGCGCTGGCAGTTTCTCTGGCTACTGTATTGGTGGCCGGTGGAGTTCTGTATCGCCTGGGTCATCTTGAAGGGCCGACTCCTCCAGTGGTGGAAATAGGTGCAGTTACTGACCTGGAAACCCTGGACAGAAATCATGACCTGTATGTGAATACCGATCTGCTGGATGAATTGAGCGGCGGGCCATCTGACGATGTAGAAGAGAATTAACCACGGAGTACGATTGTGATCAGGGGAGACATAATCGGCATTCTTATTTTGAGTGGGCTGTTGAGTATGCCTGTGGCAGCGCAACAGCCCAAGGCCCAAGCTGCGCCTCATCCACAAGGACAGCACACCCACAAAGGACAGGGAAAGAATCCGCCCAGGATCGGCGATTGGCTGCGCGAGCACAAAGACCTGCCGCTGGACCAGCAGGAGAAACTGCTGGAAAGCGATCCCATGTACAAGAACCTTCCGCCGGAGCGCCAGTCGGCGTTAAAGGAGCAGTTGCGCCGATTCAACACCCTTCCACCGGAGCAGCGCGAGCGCGCCCTGAAGCGCATGGAATTCATGCAGAGCCTCTCGCCCGAACAGCGCAAGCAGATCAAAGATGCCAACCAGCAACTCCAGACTTTGCCTGAGGATCGCCGCGTGATGGTGCACAAAGCGCTGCGGCACCTGCGGAGCATGTCTCCGGAAGAACGCCAGCAGACGCTGCAGTCAGATCAGTTCAAGAGCACGTTTTCCGAGCAGGAACAGAACATCGTGAAGCAACTTGCGGCGGTTGAGCCGGTGCAAATCCCTACGCCGGAAAGCAAGTAGTAGCTTCACCTTAGGGTTGGATTTCGGTTCAGACCGGCATCTGCTCTTTCCAATGCGCCTCATTGTTTAGCTTCGCTATTAATTCCTGATATCTGCGGCAAATTACATCTCATATTCGGGATCATTCATTTTGACTTTAACTGACCAAATCCATGATGAGACGGCGCATAAATAACCGCGCTCGGCCTTTGGGATTGGTCTGACTATAACGTTCTAATCAGATTCGATTCTCTCGAAGACCCCGGCAAAAATCGGGGCCTTTTGCTTTTTTACATAGTTTTTCGGCAAGTGCTGCTTTGGCGCTTTAACTCCCGGCCTGCCTTCCACAGCAGTTTGATGGTGCGATGTCGTTAAGCGCACGAAACTAAAGCTGATGGCTAAGAGCTAAAAGCTAAGAGCTGTTTGTGCTATCTTTCCGCCATGCACAAAAAGCTGTTGCTGCTGGGGGTGCTTCTGCTGGCACTCTGCAGCCCAACTATCGCCGGCGAGTTTCAGCATCCAAAACGCATCTATCTCGATCGCGAGGGCGAGCGCTGGGCTGAAAAGACATTGAAGAAGCTTTCTCTCGAAGAAAAGATCGGACAGATGTTCATGGTGCGCGTCCTCACCCAGTTCATGGACGTGCAAAATCCCGACTACATCAAACTGCACGATCAGATCACTCGTTATCATCTCGGCTCGATCCTGCTTACCGTGCCTGCGGAAGGTCCTTTTCTCTACAAGAGTGAACCCTATGAAGCGGCCATGCTGGTAAACCAGCTTCAGCGTGATTGCAAGGTGCCGTTGATTGTAGGCGCGGATTTCGAGCGCGGCGTCTCCATGCGCCTGAACGGAGTCACCACTTTTCCTCACGCCATGGCTTTCGGTGCCGCGGGCAAGCCGGAGCTGGCGGAGAAGTTCGCAAAAATAACGGCTCAGGAGTCGCGTGCCATAGGCGTCGAGTGGAACTTCTTCCCGGTTGCTGATGTAAATTCCAATCCGGCAAACCCGATTATCAATACCCGCGCCTTCAGTGAAGACCCCGCGCAGGTTGCAGCTATGGTCGCGGCCTATATCAAAGGCGCCCGTGAAGACGGCATGCTGACCACAGCCAAGCATTTTCCCGGACACGGCGATACCAGCAGCGACTCTCATCTTGGTCTGGCCGCTGTGAACCGGACCCGCGAGCAGATCGAGCAGATCGATCTGGTTCCTTTTCGTTCTGCCATCAGCGCCGGGGTCGATTCGGTGATGGTGGCGCACGTGACGGCTCCAGCCCTGGAGCCGGACAACACCAAAGTGGCTACGACTTCGCCTGCGCTGATTGGCGGCCTATTGAAAGACGAACTCAAATTTTCCGGCCTCGTGGTCACCGATGCCATGGAGATGGGAGCGCTTACCCGGCTGTATCCCGGAGGCGGCTCTTCAGCCTCAGGCCGGGCCGCCGTGGATGCCGTGAAAGCCGGCAATGACATGCTGCTGCTGCCTTCCGATCTTGACGGAGCCTACAATGGACTGCTCAAGGCCGTGCGTTCCGGAGAGATCCCGGAAAAACGCATCGACGATTCGGTGCTGAAGATCCTGAAGACCAAGGCCAGCGTAGGGTTGAACAAGGCCAGAATGGTGGACGTCAACACCATGTCATCCGTCATCGCCCGGCCCGAGAGCCTTGCCGTGGCCCAGCAGGTGGCTGAAGCCTCCATTACTCTGGTGCGCACTAACGGGAAGGTGCTTCCCCTGAAGAATTACAGAACTTCCCCGCCCTCTGCTGCGTATCCAACTGTAGAACGCCAGGGGAACGGGCTGGTCTGCCTGATCCTGACGGATGACGTGCGTACGGATAACGGGCGCCAGTTCGAGCGGGAGATACGCTGGCGTGTGCCGAATGCTAAGATCTTTTATATTGATCCACGATTTGCATCGGCTATGGCTCCGGAAGTTCAGAACGCCGTAAACTCGGCGGAGAAGGTAGTTGTGGGCGTGTATATGATCCCGACGGCAGGACGCGTAGCCAGGCGTGAAGGAGATACGGCGGTGAACAGTGTGGCGCTTCCGCAGACGCCCGCCGCTCTGTTACAGTCCATCCTGGAGAGCGGGCGCGACAAGACTGTGGTGGTCGCCTTTGGATCACCCTACATTGCAGCCGACTTCCCGCTCATTGAGAATTATCTTTGTGCGTACTCTCACGTCCCGGTTTCCGAGAGCGCTGCGGCCAGAGCATTGTTTGGGGAGATTCCCACACAGGGCCACTTGCCGGTGACGATTCCCGGTTTCGCCGACCGTGGAACCGGCATTCAAAAATCTGCTGTGGGCCACTGACAGGAGTATTTATGAGAACAAACCAGAGACTTCCATTCGCGCTGTTGAGTTCGATTGCCATCCTGCTGCTGATCGGTTGCAGCATTCACGCCAACAAAGATGAAAAAGGCAAAGAGAAAGACGTCGATATCAAGACTCCCTTTGGATCATTGAGCGTCCATAAAGGCAGCGGCGATGCCAGGGATACGGGCCTGCCGCTCTATCCGGGAGCGAGGATGAAGAACGGCTCCGATGACGATGAGAACAATGCCAATGTGAACATCTCCAGCTCCATCTTCGGCCTGAAAGTAGTGGCGCAGAAGTTCGAGAGTGACGATTCACCAGACAAGGTTCTCGGATACTACGAGAAGCAGATGGACAAATTCGGCAAGGTGCTCACCTGCACCGGCGGCAACGCCAACGTGCGCTTTCACCGCCATGACAAAGACGCGCCGGTTTCCTGTGATGGCCACTCCGGACACGATTACGAAAAAGAACTGAAGGTCGGCACGGAAAATAATCAGCACATGGTGGCAGTCAAGCCCAGCGGCAAAGGATCAGAGTTTATGCTGGTGTATGTACGCGCTTACGACAAAAACGACACCATTTAGAGCGGGCCATTGGATGTGGTAAATCAGCGTCATCAGCAGTAAGGTTTTGGTTTTATTTAAGATTCCTCTGCGTCCTCTGCGTCCTTTGCGTTCTTTGCGTCCTCTGCAATGCTATTCGTCAAATTCTTCTCGACTCGCGAAAGATTATCCGCGCAGCCGAGGGCGGCCAATGTCACGTAAATTCAAATGCCTACGCCGCCACGCCCGTGCAGATTGCCAGGATTGCCATTCTGACATAGACGCCGTTGTGTACCTGCTCTTCAATAACCGCCTGCGGAGAGTCTGCCACTTCGGTCTGGATTTCCATGCCACGCACCATCGGACCGGGATGCATGACCAGGGCATCGCTTTTAGCCAGCGCCAGCAACTCGGTGGTGAGCTGCCAGTGCGCCATGTAGCGCGGAACGTCTATGTCCAGCCCCACCAGCCTTTCTTTCTGCATGCGCAGCATCATGACCACGTCGGCATCGCGCACCGCCTCTTCCAGGCGGCGGCTGATGGTGAGGTTGGGAGCAAGCGTAAGCGCGACTTCCGGCAGAAATTCCGGCGGACCGCAGAGCACAACCTGGGCCCCGAATTTGGAGAGTAGATGGATATTGGAGCGCGCCACGCGGCTGTGCTGAATGTCGCCGATCATGGCAACTTTCAATCCTTTGAGCTGCTTTTTGTAGCGGAGCATGGTGTAAGCATCGAGCAGACCCTGGGAAGGATGCTCGTGCATGCCATCGCCTGCATTGATGATGGGCACCCGCAGATTGCGCGCCAGCACGTTGGGAGCGCCCGACGATGGATGGCGCAGCACAATGCAATCCGCCCCCAGCGCCTGCAAAGTCTTGCCGGTATCCACCAGCGACTCGCCCTTTTCTATGCTGGAGGCGTTTGCGCTGATGACCGAGGTGTGCGTGCCCAGAAGCTTGGCGGCAAATTCGAATGAGACCCGGGTGCGTGTGGAAGCTTCGTAAAACAACAGCGCGATGCGCTTGCCCTGCAGCAACGGGCGCGGCTCGCTGGATTGCATTTCCCCGGCCAGCTTCAGGATGGAAGTGATTTCTTCCGGACTGAGATGTTCCAGATCCAGTAACGAACGGGGGCGGGCCATGCTGGCTACGATATACGCTCCACCAGCAGCACCTGTTCATCTTTATCGATTTCGGTGAGCTTTACCTCGATGATCTCCTTATCCGTGGTCTGCACCGTGCGGCCAATGAAGGCGGCTTCAACAGGCAATTCCCGGTGTCCACGGTCGATCAGGACGCAAAGCTGCACCCGCTTCGGCCGCCCATGGTCGAAGAGAGCGTCCATGGCGGCACGCGTAGTGCGGCCGGTATAAAGCACATCATCTACCATGATCACGTTCTTCTTGGTGATCTCCACGCCCAGAGGCGTGGTTTTCTGTATGACCGGGCTGATGCCTACGGTTGACAGGTCATCGCGGTAAAGAGTGATGTCGAGTGTGCCAGTGGGCACAGGCTTTTTCTCGATCTGCTGGATAAGCTTAGCGATGCGGTTAGCCAAAGGCACGCCCCGGCGCTTGATCCCGACCAGCACCAGGTCCTCGATGCCGTTGTTTTTTTCCACGATCTCGTGGGCCAGGCGCACTAGCGTGCGTTCGATTTCCGAGGCGGACATAAGCCTTCCCTTCTCCTGCAGGTTGGGGAGGCGATGCGAAGTTCCTGTTTCCATGTTCACCGCATGATAGCTGATGGGGATAAGGTGCGACAAATCACGACTGGCTGCGATTGGAATCTATGGACGCCGTAATAGCACCCACAGCGGCTGAAATAACCAGAAGCACTATGAGGAAAATGATTGTGCTCATGATCAGCAATGTCACAAATCCATCAGGCGACGAAGCCCAGCGCAGCATGTCCTGATACTGCGGATCCTGGGCGGCACGCTGCTGCAGGGGCCGGAGCATGGCTTCACGAATCGGCTGAGGATCAGCGGAAATGCGCAAAGAGTACAGGGGGATAAATGGAAGAAAGCTCAGCAATGCTGTCAGCATCCCAAGCCGCGCCCCGTCAGAACGGTTGAAGGGAGCGGGATGATCGCGTCTGTAACGTCTGATGCAGTAGATGATCGAACCAGCCAGGCAGAGCAGGCCTATCAGTGGAATGAAGCCCAGCAGGAGGCCGCTGGCGAGGCCAAAGGGCCAGATTTGGCGCAGGAACCTTTTCCTGGGAACAATTATCCTTCCGTCAAAGTGCACGGGCAGCGCGGGTGGCTCAATGGATGCCGGTGTTCCCGGTTGGAGTGAAGGCGTAACCGGCGCGTCTGAAGTTAACGGTACCTCCTGAGCTGCATTCACGCGGATTTGCGGAGCTCCGCACGAAGCACAAAAAGCAGTCTGCTCCTCCACGGCAGCCCCACAACGGTAGCAGGAATATTGCATTCTCTTAGGTTACTGGATAAATCGAACCCCGGTCATCTAAGCGCCGGGAACTGGCAGGAGAGTAAGGGCGCAGCGGTGGTCACAATATCTTCTTCAGAATCCTGACCAGAGCCTGGCCGTCTTTTTCAGGAACAACGGCATCAATGCCGGCCGGCAGATCGCCACTCACAATCTTGCCGCGCACCACCAGGATTACGCAGATATCCGCCTTGATCATCTTCAACGATTGCGCCACAGACCAGTTCTCGGTGACCACGAAATTCTCCTGATCGAGCACTACGGCATGGACGTTGTTATTCACGCATATGGCAACTGCATGATCCGGCGTGAAGGTAGTCATCAGGCGGAAGCCCGCATCTTTCAGCACCTTGGACGTCTGGCTCTGGCGGCGGTCCGCCAGCAGCAAGACCGCCCCTGCGGATTTCTGTGCTACCGCCATGTGGTTGCAGGTCTGAGATCAAGGCCGACCAATACTCTTTCGGTGTTGGAAAGGTCGCCAATGATTTTTTTCACCGGGGTTGGCAGGCGTCGTACAAGTGTGGGCACAGCAATGATTTGATCACCGCTGGCAAGCTTGGGACACTCGAGCAGGTCGATGACCTGGATTTTATAAGCGCCATGCATGTGCTCTTCACATAGTCTTTTGAGGTTTTCAAAGGCGCGAATGGAGGTGGGCGTCATTCCCGCCACGTACAGCCGCAGCTCCCATACCGGCGGCTTGAATGGATGCCCGTCCTGCCCGGTCTTGCGCCTTGAATTTGCCTCAATGGGCTTTCGCGTGGGTTTGGTAGTTGCCATTGATCGAAATTCCTTTATTGCTCAAGGTAAAGGTATGGTTGCGCGTATCGTGCGCCATGCCCCGCGATTTCAGCAGGTTCAGAGTCCTGGTCCTCTCAGCGCCATCCGGCAGGTCGCACAGCACCAGCCAGGCATCCATGAGTGACGAGATGCCAATCTGTGTTTCTTCGACTTTTCCCTGAAAGACCAGATTGGTAAACATGGCCGTAATAGCTTTGATCTTGAGATAGTCGATCAAGCGGGTCAGCATGGCTTTCACCGAGACAAGATCGCCGATAGAAACCAGGTTGGTGATGGGGTCGATAATCACCACGCTGGGATTGGATTCCTGAATCTGCTTGTACATGATGGCCAGATGGCCTTCCAGTCCGGTGCTGGTGGGCCGTGAAGAATGGATCTTCAGCAGACCGCGCTTGAGCCATTGATTCAGATCAATTCCAATCGAACCCATGTTGCGCAGAATCTGGCTGGGCGATTCCTCAAACGCGAAGTAGAGGGCGCTCTCTCCGTGGGAACAGGCGGCATCGGCAAAGGCAGCGGCGAAGCTGGATTTGCCTGACCCGGCAGTGCCTGTAACCAGAATGCTGCTGCCACGGAAGAAGCCTTTGCCTTCCAGCATTTCGTCCAGGCTCTCGACTCCGGAGGAGATCCTCTCAGTGGAAGCGTAATGTGTGAGTCCTATCGCGGTGATTGGGACTACGGAGATGCCCTCGTCATCCAGCAGGAAAGGATACTCATTCGTACCGTGGGATGATCCGCGATACTTCATGACCCGCAGACGCCGCGTGGAAATCTGTTCGGTAACGCGGTGGTCAAGCACGATCACGCAATCGGCGACATATTCCTCAAGTCCGTAACGAGTAAGGGAGTGTTCTCCTGCTTCAGCAGTGATAACGGCTGTAACTCCTGCTTCCTTCAGCCAATGGAAGAGGCGGCGCAATTCAGCGCGCACGATGCCTTCATTTTGCAGGCCGAGAAAGAGTACCTCGATGGTATCCAGCAGCACGCGCTTGGCTTTGACCTGGTCAATGGCATGCCGCAGGCGAATAAACAGGGCCTCAAGATCGTATTCCCCGGTCTCTTCGATCTCCCGGCGCTCTACGTGGATGTAATCGATGCAGAGTTTCTTCGCCTTGATGAGAGTATCCAGATCATGACCAAGAGAGGCGATATTGGTGACCAGTTCTTCGGCAGTCTCTTCAAAGGCGAAGCACACGCCCGCCTCATTGAACTGTGTTGCTCCCTTGACCAGGAACTCCAACCCGAGAAGGGTTTTGCCGGTACCTGGACCGCCGCAGACCAGGGCTGTCCTGCCCTTGGGAAATCCTCCATGAGTAATCTGGTCAAGTCCTCTGATGCCGGTCGGGACTTTTTGCAGCGCCATCTCTTTCAGCATAGGATATCTGAGTTGCTCTTGGCTGGCTTAGTCGCCCTGATTTGAGTAGGCATAAAATTTTTAATCCAAAGCGAATTCTAGACTGAGAACTAGATCCCGCGTGAAACTCACGCGTGTTCCCCTCCATCTTTTTGATCATGCTGCAGCACGCGCGCGAGCGCATCCAGAAGCGATTGCGGCCCTTCGTCCAATTCCACTTGCTCATCGGCTACCTGCCGCAGGCTGCGCGGGTCACTCATCTTACAGAGCATCACAATCGGGACTGCCGGTTTTAACTGCTTCAAAGTTGTGCCTAGCTGCTCGCGGTACTCTGCACTCATGGAGTCGGCCAGCACCACAGCATCTACATTCGTCTGCTTGACTCGTTGCACAGCTTCCTTCAGATCACCGGCAGCAATGACCCGGTAGCCGGCCCGCTCCAGAATCAGGTTACGGGTGATCTGGGTGGCAGAGTGCGGGCTTATCGATAGAATCGTCCAGTTCATCGCCAAACAAACCAAAATGAAATCAGAAAAAGTCCGCTCAAGGCCGCGTCTTACTTTGCTCGAACAGAAACGACAGGAACGCCGGGATCCAGCTTCCTGTCAGAGGGCCATAAGTACCCATTTGCTGGATCATGCAGCAGTTCGTACTTTCACCAGCAAGAATTCTGATGCGGACTCGGGCCGTTTTAGATGCTTTTGGGCTTAATGGATGGCCTGCGTTCCAGGATTTCAGAGATGGTCTGGAGCAGTTCCGCCGGAGAGTCGGTTATCGTAAACATAGAGCTTTCAATTTCAGGAGAATACCGGCACATCTCCAGGATCGGTACCCCGGAGCAGTTTTCCCGGATCTTTAACCCCAGGGCTTTCTTGATCCTGGCTTCCAGGTCATGGCCCACCAGCGCCAGATCAAATTTGCCGTGTTTGCAGGCCTGTTCGACGTCACGGAAATTCAGGGCGGGAATTACCTCATAGCCATGGCGTTCAAGAAGCAGTTTGCGGGTTTGTAAAATGGCTTCTGTGGCAGAAATACAGAGGATCCGATGGGGCACGGTCAGTATTGTAACCTGAGACAGTATCGTTTTAGGTTAAAAGTCTTCATGCGATTGCCCTGGCTGCAGCTCTGCGGCGTTGCGTCCTTGCAAGGGCCTTTTGCCGCTTGACGCCAGTCTCAACCACAGCCAAACTCAGATATACATTTTTGGAAAATCCATGAGCACCACCACCGCCGTATTCAAGCAAAGCACAAGCACAATAGAAACCCATCCTCAAAGCGTGCCCTGGACAGTGTGGACGTCGCTTATCGCCACCGTCTCTGCCGTAGTCGGAGGTATCTGGGATATTTCCTGGCACGTCTCCATAGGCCGTGATACCTTCTGGACGGCTCCCCACCTGCTCATCCAACTGTGTGCCATCACAGGAGGATTGACGGCACTCTACCTGATTACCCGCACAACGTTCTCCGGTGATGAGCTGACTCGCAGCGCTTCGGTGCGACTCTTCGGATTACGCGCCCCGCTGGGCGCATTCCTGTGCGGATGGGGAGCGCTTACTATGCTCACTTCCGCCCCTTTCGATAACTGGTGGCATGAAGCCTATGGCCTGGATGTAAAGATCATCAGCCCGCCGCACCTAGTGCTGGCGCTGGGAGTTTTCGGCGTGATCTTTGGCGGCTTTCTGCTCACCATGGCGCCGCTCAACCGGGCCTCTGCCGCTCTCGCAAGCAAGCTGGAACTGATTTTCATCTGCCTGATGGGCCTGTTGATGATGGGCGCGCAGTCAGAACTGCTCGAATTCTCCAACCGCGTGCTCATGCACAGCGCCCTGTTTTACTGTGCCATCGCCATCCCTTTCCCGGCAGAGATGCTCGTTGTGCGCCGCATCTGCACACGCAAGTGGGCGTGTACCCTGGCTGCCTGTATATACATGGCATTGTCACTTACGCAGGAATGGGTGCTGCCGTTCTTTTCCGCCGCGCAGAAGCTTGGCCCGGTCTTTCAGCGCGTGCCTTACATGGTTCCGCTGGGATTTCCGTTCCTGATCATTGTTCCCGCAGTCGTCATCGACCTTCTCTGGGAGAAGATTCGCTTCTGGAATGGCTGGAAACAGGCTTTGGTCCTGGGGCCGATGTTTCTGGGAACGTTTGTGGCTGCACAATGGCCTTTTGCAAAGTTCCTGATGACTTCATGGTCGGCAAACTGGATATTCGGCACGCACTATCAGGTCTATATGGTTCCTGCAGATAGTCCTTTCTTCAAGCCTGAGTTCTATCCCTATGAACATTCTGCGGCGGAGTTCTGGCGAGGCATGGCCATGGCGCTGGGAAGTGCTCTGCTGACCAGCCGCCTTGGTCTGGCTGTCGGCACATGGTTGCGGAGCGTGCGCCGGTGAAAGCAGCCAGCAAAATCCTATTGGTATTGTTGTCGCTGGTGACCACAGGTGCAGCCCACGTGGGCAGCCCTGATGTCTACTACGAAGATCATGCCGGCCCCTATCCGCTTTCCGTAGTAGTGCGCATGCCGCTCGTTGTGCCTGGTGTGGCCGTGATTGAGGTGCGGTCTCTTTCAGACAATCTGAAATCAATACAGGTCGTGCCAACTCGCATACAGGGAGAAGGCAGCAAATTCGCTCCGGTGCCGGACGTGGCAGAACGCGCCAGCGATGATCCCAAGCTGTTCCGCGCTCACCTCTGGATCATGATGCGCGGAGCATGGAAAGTCCAGATTACCGCCGATGGCGAGAAGGGCAAGGGAGAATTATCGGTTCCACTGGCAGCCGCTCCAGGTAACAGCCTGGCATTGCAAGGACCGCTCAAGTGGCTGCTAACCGGGTTGATGGCAGTGCTGGTGATCGGCCTCGTGGGAATTGCAGGCGCGGCGGTGCGCGAAGGCATGTCCGACCCAGCAACTGCTCCTGTGCCATCTTCTAAGCGCCGTTCTGCGCGGCGGGTGATGATCTGCACCGCGTTGCTGGTGATTGCTGTGCTGGCTGCCGGAAAGTTCTGGTGGAATTGGGAAGCCGCGTCTACAGCACAAGCCGCCTACACAGTCCCGCGTGTGGTTACTTCATTGAGTGCGTCGAACACCTTGTTACTCCGATTGCAGAGGACTGACAGTGGACGCTGGGCGGAGCGCATCCAACTCGATGATCTCATCCCTGATCACGGCCATCTCATGCACCTGTTCCTGATCCGCTTCCCGGATATGGACCGGATGTATCACCTTCATCCGCACCAGGATAGCGCCGGGCAATTTTCGCAGAATATGCCTGCCTTGGAACCCGGAAGGTATAAGGTATTTGCCGACGTCGTGCACGCCACCGGATTTCCTGAAACGCAGACCGCAGAGATTACATTACCGGAAACTCACGAAGGCACCTTGCAGGGTGATGATTCATTCGCAACAGGAATATCTCTGTTATCTAAGATTCAGAATACCAACGTAACCTATCTCGAGGATGGCGGCCGAATCATCTGGCTGGACAGTAATGTCTTTGTTCCCCCAAGGGAACCGGTCAAACTGCATTTTCGCGTGGAAGATGCCTCTGGAAAACCAGCCACCGATCTCGAGCCTTACATGGGCATGGCCGGACATCTGATACTCATCTCGAGCGACGGCACAGTATTCGCACACCTGCACCCCAACGGCTCTCCACCTATGGCAGCCGTGCAACTGGCCAACGGCACTGGTATGGCGGATCATGCCGGCCACAACATTCCGTCAGAGATCAGCTTTCCTTATGGATTTCCCAAAGCAGGGCTATATCGGATATTCGTGCAGTTTAAGCGCGCCGGTAGAATCGAGACTGGTGTCTTTAACGTGTCAATTGTCCAGGCGATCGACAACTGAGTCAAAAGATTCATGGCTATGCTTGGAAAACGCAAACCCGTACCGCAGCAAGCCACCAGCGGCCGCTTTGAAATCGAGCGCGACGGCCAAACTGCTTATCTGGAATACACACTTGCCGGGAAAGTGCTTCAGCTTATCCATACCGAAGTGCCGGAATCTCTGCGTGGTCACGGCCTGGCATCTGAGTTGGCCAAGTCAGCCCTCGATTGGGCGCGGGAGAATAAGGTGAAGGTTGACGTGATCTGTCCATCAGTCGCCGAGTACCTGGAGAAACATCCTGAATACTCCGACCTGGTGATCTAAGATTTCTCCGTGTACCTCAGTACTACAAACCATCAAATTCGTTTCAAGCCGCGAAGAATTCCCGGTAGCTTTTCTGCGCGTTTAGCTCGTGGGCGCGTAATACCCTTTGCGGGCCTGCACCTTGTAACCGCCTTTGGTTTTGATCTCGATCTTGCGGAAGCTGCCGTCGTGCTTGTCGTTATCCGGCGTATAGCCAATGCTGTACTGGCTGCGCAGTTCGTTGGAAATCTCCGTAAAGGCTTTACCAATCTTGTCCGGACGATCGACGGTGATAATGCGCCCGCCGGTTTGCTCTGCCAGATCGTGCATGACTCCGTAATCAGAGCCGTATTGCGGATCACTGAGCAGCAGCACGTAACAGATCACATCAGCTTTTTGGGCAGTCTCAATGGCTTCTCTCAGCTTCACTTTGCTGCCTTGATCCACGCCGTCGGTGAGCACCACCATGGCCTTGCGTCCCACCTGCTTGCCCAGTACGTCGGAGGACGCAAGGTAAACCCCGTCATACAGCAGCGTACCCTTGGGATGGGAAATCGGTATCGGGCCCTGTCCGGCTCCGGGAATACCGCTGCTGCCGCCGCCCACGTTGATGTGGGCCTTGTCCAGCCCGGCGCGCAACAGATGGACATCACTGGTAAGGTCCTGCAGAAGGTCCACGCTGATGTCAAAGCTGATCACGAACGCCAGATCTTTCTCAGTGATCACCTGCCGCAGAAAATCACCTGCCACGACTTTTTCTTCCGGCAACATGCGCTGCATGCTGCCGCTGCTGTCAATGAGAATGCCCAGCGTCAGTGGCTGATTGGATTCCGACGTGAAATACCGGATCGTCTGCGCCTTGCCGTTCTCGTAGATCTCAAAATCTTCTTTCGGCAGATTAGGGATAAGAGCGCCGTGCTTGTCTTTCACATTGAAGAACACATTGACTACATTCACGTTCTTGCGGAAGGTGGGGGTCTGGTCCTGCTGGCCGGTGTCTTGCCCAATCAGGGCTACAGGAGACAGGAATGCAGCGATCACGAATAAAACGGCGGGGATACGCATGAAATGACAGACTGCCTTTCTTTGCTGCTGGTCTTTAATTACTATTGTATTAGCTTCCTGATGCATTTTGCGGGCTCGTATTTTTTTGGAGGTTCAATGTCCAGGTCGACGTCTGTGGTCCGTGCTCTCATTTCTTTTACCCTGCTGGCCTGTCTGCCCGCCGCCGCGCAAAATGTACCGGATGCTCCTACGCCTAAGCCTTCTGTGCCATCCAACAGCCCGTTTCCGACAGGAGCGCCTCCGGCCCCCAAAAACGCGCATCCGGACAATACGCCGGCAGACCAGCCCGCGGAGACGCCTTCAGACGTTCCTCCTCAGGCTGCGCAACCTGCCCAGCAAAAGCCCGGCGGACTGGCTTCTTCACGCAATGATCTTTACACCATCAGCGTGAATGTGAGCTTCGTTCAGATTCCCGTCACGGTCAAAGACCGCTCCGGCCGCCTGGTTGAAGGACTTAGCCCACGCGATTTCACGGTCTATGAAGATGGAACACCCCAGAAGCTGAGTTTTTTCAGCAGCGAGCCCTTCCCTCTTTCTGCCGCTGTAGTTGTAGACACCAATTTGCCCGCAGGGTCGCTCAAAAAAGTGAATGACACCCTGCCCGCGCTCGTCGGAGCTTTCAGCCAGTTTGACGAGGTGTCCCTCTACCGCTACGGAACCACGGTGACCCAGGTCTGCGGATTCAGCGGATCGGGCTCCATCTCAACCGCCTCTCTGCAGAAGCTAAAACGGCCCGGACGCAACGAAGGACCACCGGTAACCAGCGGACCGCTGGCCAATCAAGGAGCTGTTATCAATGGACGTCCTGCCGATCCCAGCGCACCACGCATCTATACGCCGCCGCAGGAATCCTATGTGCTGAATGACGCCATCCTGCGCGCCGCCCAGGACCTGAGCCGCAGGGATAAAGTTCGCCGCCGGATCATCTTCGTGATCAGTGATGGCCACGAATATGGCAGCACGGCGCACTATGAAGAGGTGCGCAAGGTACTGCTCTCGCAAAACATTACAATCTACGCACTGGGCGTAGACACCGCCGCAATTCCCGTGTATGACAAATTGAATCGCATACGACTGCCCGGCTTCGGCTATGGAGACATCCTGCCGAAATATGTTTCTGAAACCGGCGGCGATATGTTTGCCGAGTTCAGCAAAGACTCAATCGAGCAGGCTTATGCCAAAATCACCGAAGTGGCCCGCAATCAATACACGTTGGGCTATAACACCAAGGTTACGCCCTCAAGCACCTATAGGGCCATCGATGTGCACGTGCATCGCCCCGATCTGGCGGTGACGTCCAAGGGCGGTTACTACCCGCTGCCCCCGCCGCCGAAGTAAGGCGGTACTTTCGTAATTTTCAGAGGCTAAAACCACTGAAGAAGAACGTTGCTGGACATTTACAATCCACTATCATTCCGATCAATGTGATATAAAAAATCTTTCAGCAGCACAGATGTTCGGAATCCCCACGCGCGGCACCCTGCGCCGCGCGCGTCCCGAATGCGAGGAATGGTTTGAGCTTTATCAACTTTGCGGCCCGCGAAATCAATTGCAAGATTGTCTATTACGGTGCAGGTCTGGGCGGCAAGACCACGAACTTGCAATATATCTTCGATAAAACCGCAGACAAGCAAAAAGGCAAGATGATCTCCCTGGCCACCGAGACAGATCGAACCCTGTTCTTCGACTTCCTTCCACTCGACCTTGGGACAGTACGCGGATTCAAAACTCGTTTCCATCTCTATACCGTTCCCGGACAGGTCTTTTACGATGCCAGCCGCAAGCTTATCCTGCGCGGTGTGGATGGCGTAGTCTTCGTTGCTGACTCGCAGCAGGAGCGCATGGACGCCAATGTCGAGGCATTAGAGAACCTTCACGACAATCTGAAGGAACATGGCTACGACTTCGCCAAGATTCCTTACGTCCTGCAACTCAATAAGCGCGATCTTCCTAATGCCATGGCTGTGGAGCAGCTAAAGAAAGATCTGAGCAAAAAAGCCGAGCCCGTGTTCGAAGCCGTCGCCTTCCAGGGCCAGGGCGTCTTCGAAACCCTCAAAGAAGTCGCCCGCCAAGTACTGGTGGAGCTAAAAAAAGGCTAGCTCAAGTTCGCCAGTTTGACACTCAGCAGTTGGCATTCAGCCCCTGACCATTCTTCCACCTCGAAAAGAACACGCCGCGAGGCCACGCGAAAAAGACGCCGGTGAAATTCCTTTGTTCCGTTGCGTCCTTAGTTAGCGCCCTTTGCAATGCTATTCGTCAAATTCTTCTCGACTCGTGAAAGATTTATTCCCGCAGCCAAGGGGCGGCTAATGTCACTTACTTTGCACATTCGAGTATGAATTTAAAAGAATTTTCGCACGGCGGGCAGCAGCGGGGCAGATTCCTCCGCCCTACTCACGCGCTGAAGAAAACGCGCGTGAGCTTAACGGGCGTTCGGAATGACATCTCTCATTGGGATACAGCATGGTGTCCCTAAAGTAAGTGACATTAGCCGAGGGCGGCTGCGCTCCATAGAGGTCCTCGCTTTGGTTGCGGCTCCGCCGCTTTGCGGTTCATCTAACGATGTCCTGAAGCGAGTTGCTTGATCTTAGGAAACTCCGAACTATCTCCACGGTAGCCAGACCTGCGCGGCAGAGTTGAAACTTCATCCATCACTGCCGAAGCCCGGTTGCCGGGATTCGGATGGTCGCTGAGGAACTGCGGCGCGCGGGCGCCTCCCTGGGCCTGCAGTTTTTCGAAAAAGACGGCCATCTGGCGCGGATCATAGCCCGTGTCATACATGATGTCCGTGCCGATCAGGTCAGCCTCTGATTCGGCTTTACGAGAGTTGCGCAAAAAGTAAGAACCCACGCCAAAAGAAATTCCCAGCCGGGCAAGTTGTGCTCCTGCGCTGCCTCCCAGCATGCCTCCGACAATAGAGAGCGGCGCCTGCGCCATGATCTGCCTGGAAGCAGCCCGGGTTGCGTGTCTCTGCACCACGTGGGAAATCTCATGGGCCATGACTCCAGCCAACTGGCCTTCATTGTCGGCTGCGTTGATCGCTCCCATGTTGATGTAGACAGGACCACCCGGCAGCGCGAAGGCATTGATAGCTTTGTCATCCACGACGTGGAAGTTGTAGGGCCATCTCTGGCCCGGCGCATGGGACGCCAGTTCGCCGCCGAGGCGCTGCACATAGCGGCTTATAGGGTCTGAGTCGGGTAGCACGCGCATCTTTCTCCGTACATCCGCAGATGCCTGCTGCCCGGCCTGTACCTCCTGCTGCGGGGAAAAGAAATCCATCCCTGAACTCGGTTTGTACCGGGCATCAGCCTCCGGAGCCAGCACCGTTGGCACGACCAGAAGAGCGGCCGCTGCAATCGCGAATAAGACCCTATGCTTCATATCAAGTCCTTTTCACCTGTTGTGAATGAACCCTGAACCAGCAGAAATTATGGAATTAATTGTGAGTTGGATGCAACGAGAACTGCTGGACGTTGGATGCTTTCCAGCTTAAAGAGAGAGGGGCGTGACAGCATTCTGGTCTCAGTAAACAGGCTCCCGCGCGGCCGGGGGCGGCCACACTCCATGAAGTGCTGATTCAACAGCAAAACAGGCCGCCCGCAGGCGGCCCGTTCATTTTGACGCGAGGGAAGTTATTTATGATCAAGCAGCGGAGGAGACATACCGCCAAAGTCGCGGTGTTTGGCCACACCTCCGCGGCTGGCCTTAGCCGCCGCCGGCGTGATGCCGTTCAAGTCGCCATACTTTTCGAGCAGCACGGGAACCAGCGCCCCTTCGGCTTCCTTGGTGAAGGTGAGCTGGCTTTCCTTCATGTCGATGCGGATGAAATCCCCCAGCTTGATCTGTCCTGTAGCTACCAGGTTGGCCAGCGGAAAGACAATATTCTTTTCGATGGCCCGCTTCAGGTGACGCGCTCCGTACTTGGGATCGGTGCCTTCTTCAAGAAGGAACTTCTTCACCTTCTGCGTGCAACTGAAGACAAACTGATTGTTGCCTGTGGCCTGCAGGATGCGCTGCTGCACCATGCCTAGTTCAATCTCAAGAATCTGCTCCAGATGTTCCGGCTTCAGAGTCTTGAACACTACGATCTTATCGATGCGGTTCATGAACTCCGGCGAGAATTTGCGCCGGGCTGCTTCCTGGGCCGTGCGGGTAATCTTGTCGTCAAGCCTGGCGTCGATATAGTCGGGCTTCTGAGACTTGCCGAAGCCCAGCCCGCCGCTCATCAGGTCGTTCATCTCGCCCGCGCCCAGGTTGGAGGTCATCACAATCAGGCACGAAGAAAGATCAACGCGGCGGTTATCACCCAGAGTGAGAGTCGCCTTATCCAGAATACCCAGCAAGAGCTGCCATAGCGCATCACTGGCTTTTTCGATTTCGTCGAAAAGCAGGAGCGTCATCTTCATCTTGTCGGTATGCCACTGGTTGAGGGCCTCCTGGGTCAGCAATGGATGGGTTTCACGATGGCCAAGATAGCCCGGAGGAGAGCCAATCAGCTTTGCAATTTCATGGCTGTGCTGAAACTCTGCGCAATCTATCTTGATGACGGCCCGGGGATCGCCAAACAACGCTTCGGCCATGGCTTCCACCACGCGGGTTTTGCCGGAACCTGTTGGTCCGAGGAAAAGCAGGTTGCCCACCGGACGTCCCGGAGCATTCAGCCCCGCTAAGAACATCTGGTAGATTTCCACCACTTTTTCTACGGCCGGGTCCTGGCCTACGATTTTCCGCCGCAAGGCGGTTTCAAAGTCCTGCGCATCAGAGCTGCGCCGGTTTGGATCAAGTGCGGTATTAAGACCGGTCCTCATAATTTCCTGGCCCCTTTTTCCGACCAAGGACTCCCTTTTTGCAGGGAGGATGAATGCTGAGATGGAGGACTAAGCTGCTGAGTTGTAATGGCTCCAGCGACTTCTTTTCTCCCCATCTTCACAGTTAGATGCTTGTTTATGTCAAGACGCGATGGGTGCAGCCAAAAGCGAAAACCTGGGCCCAAGATTGAACATCAGTAACATGAGAGTAGCTGCTGCCCATGCTAAGATGCCTGCAGACGGGAAAAGAGTAGAAATGGTACTCAGGAAGTTTCGTTTCGTTTTCACAGCCGTTGTTCTGATCGCAATTTTTGCAATTGGCTCCTTTTTATCCAGCCGTCACGCGCGGGCGTCGCAGGCACAAACTGCCTCTCCAGCACAACCGTCGGCCGCCCCGGTAGCAGTCTCAGCAAGCGACACGCCTGGGCTCGAACTGCCACCCGGAACAATCAGATACACGCCTAAGGCAAACATGCTTGCAATACTGGTTGCACGCAAATACCTGACTGAATCCCTGTACATGACAGTGCCGGAGTTCGAAGCCGCCATCCGCAAAGCTAACAACGGAAAATCCGCATTCAAGAAGAATGAAGAGGTACTGGTTCCCGGCATTGAGCCTCAGCCGGTTGTGGAAAAAAGTGTTCCTTTTCCCAGGGACGGTGAAATTCGCGCTATTTACCTGACCGGCTCCACCGCCGGCAGCGCCCATGGTATTGATTTGATCCGGCGCTGGAAGCAGGCAGGTGGAAATTCAGTGGTCTTTGATATTAAGGACAGCGACGGCAGCATCAACATACCTTTCGAGCACGCCCTGGCGCCTAAACGCAAAAACGTTCCCATCAGCAATCTTCCCAAGTTTGCGCGTTTCCTGCATTCGCTCGACATGCACGCCATCGCCCGCATTGCATTGTTCCGGGATGAAAACATCGCCCAGCACCATGGCACGCTGGCCGTGCAGTCGCGCAAAAACCACCAGCCGTGGCGTGAAAACGGCAAACTAGTCTGGACAGACACATCCCGGCCGGAGGTGCAGGATTACAATCTGGCCCTGGCCAAGTACGTAGCGCAGTCCGGCGCGGATGAGATCCAGTTCGATTACGTCCGCTTCCCTGCCGAAGGTGACCAGAAAGACGCACAGTTTGTCTTTCAGGCCGATCCCAAGATGCACAGGGATGAGGTGATCGCCAACTTCCTGCAAAAGGCTTACGGGGAACTGCACCCCATGGGTGTTCTGGTTTCGCTGGATGTCTTCGGCGTGATGGCGTGGCAGCGGCAGGTAGACCTCAGCCATACCGGGCAGGACATCGTGAAGATGGCCAAATACTGTGACGTGTTATCTCCCATGATCTATCCTTCACACTTTTTCGGCATGGATGGATACGCGCTGCCCGGCGATGCGCCTGAGCATTTCATCGGCACGTCGATGGAACGCTTTGAAAAGGTCACGGCAGGATCGGGCGTGGTGCTGAGGCCATGGCTCCAGGCTTTTGCCTGGAAGACCAAGACCTATTCGCCCGAGTACATCCTCAAGCAGGTGAGCACGTCGAAACAGCACGGCGGAATTGGCTTCCTGTTCTGGAATGCCCGCAACGACTACGCCAAGCCATTCGCCGCCATGCCCACCATGCTGGCCAACCGCAAGACATACCTGAAGGAACCAGTCACCGAACTCGCGAATCAGACCAAACCGCCCGTTGCCGCAAAGCCGGCGGAATCAGAAGCTGCCGTGGCCCCGCACAAGTAGCCACACCATCATTTCTTAATTTCCCGCCGCTTGGCGGCGGGAATACCTCACGAGTCGCGCTTCCTCCCTCTCCCCTGTCAACTTTTGTCCTCTGACCTGAGAAAATTTTTCAGATATAATGGCCCGTTCACCTAAGAGCTTCAATCTAACAAGTAGTAGAGCTTCGCCCGTACCCCATGCCGGCCGAGCAGGGGGAACAGAGACAAACGTCGAAAACTGCAGAAGGAGCCCCATCAATGGCGATTCAGACGACTGACAAAATTTGGCACAACGGGAAGATGATTCCCTGGAACGACGCCCAAATTCATATCATGTCCCACGTGGTGAACTACGGTTCGTCAGTTTTTGAAGGCATTCGCTGTTACGACCAGGCAAACGGACCAGCTATCTTCCGGCTCCGCGAACACATGCAGCGGCTGATTGATTCCGCCAAGATTTACCGCATCGAGATTGATTACACGATTGACCAGCTTTGTGACGCCCTGCTCGAACTTGTGGCCGTCAATGGCGTCTGGCCTTGCTATCTGCGCCCCATTGTCATGCGCGGATATGGCGAGGCGGGCGTGAATCCCTTCAATTCGCCCACCGAAGTTTATATGTGCAACTATCCGTGGGGGAAATACCTCGGCCACGGTGACGTAAAAGAAGGTGTGGATGTTTGCGTCTCCTCCTGGGCACGCATCGCTCCCAACACCATGCCTGCCATGTCAAAGGCGGGCGCCAATTACATGAACTCCCAGCTCATCAAGATGGAAGCCATCGTGAATGGCTACGTGGAAGGCATAGCGCTGGACGTGAACGGATTCGTCAGCGAGGCTTCCGGCGCCAACATTTTTATTGTGCGCAAAGGAACTCTGCTCACGCCCCCGCTGGGCAATTCCGTGCTGCCCGGTATTACCCGCGATGCGGTCATCCGGCTGGCAGAGGACATTGGAATTTCCGCCCGCGAGCAGATGATTCCCCGCGAAATGCTCTACCTGGCCGACGAGGTTTTCTTCTGCGGCACCGCCTCCGAAATCACTCCTGTCCGCTCTATCGACAAGATTGACATCAATAAACGCGCCACCGGTCCGGTCACGCTGGCACTGCAGCGCGAATTCTTCGGAATCGTGAATGGCACGATTGCCGACCGCCATGACTGGTTCACCAAAGTACCCGTCAAAGAAAAACAGCCGGTGGCCGTGGCATAGTCAAAATTCAGATTGCAATGAACCTCAAGGGGCGCGGAAGCGCCCCTTCTCTTTTGTTTCTCTCCCAACTCTCTTCGTACTCAATCATCTTTGGGCAAAATCCCTGGTTCCAAAATGGGACTACAAGGCGACTATTTAGGGCAAGAGTTATAGATTCCTCCATATCTTTCCGCTAGAATTCCAGCAACTCTGGATGTGGGGTTTCTATGCGCTTTGCCAAGGTATTACTTTTTCTGCTCTTAACTACTGTTTCTCCGTACAGCTTCTATTCTTACGCTCAGAGCACGCTGGCGGCGAACGTCTCCAACACCGGCTGTGACCTGCCTCTGGTCGTGCAGGATAGATCTAAAGCCAACATGTTCACGGAACAGCAGGAACAATGGCTGGGAGAAATCCTGGATGCGAAGGAACGCAGTGATTTCAATGCAATTGATGATCCTGAAGGCCGTTTGCAGAAGCTCGGCGAGCGCCTGCTTGCGCAACTTCCGCCTACCCAGATGCATTTTCACTTCACGATCATTGATTCTCCCGAACTTAACTCCTTCGGAGTGGCAGGCGGCTGGATCTACATTCACCGGAGAATGATTTCTTTTACCCAGAATGAAGATGAACTGGCTGGGCTGCTGGGACATGAAATAGGACACGTGGTTGCTCACGACATTGCAGTGCGTGTATCAGACTGGTTCAGGCAAATTGGCATTACAAGTGTAGGTGACAAGCAGGACATTTTCGCGAAGTGGAACCACTTTGTAGATCAACGGAACAAGGTCAAATCACACGTAAACGAGGACAATGAACAATTAGTTGCTGACCGCATCGGTCTGTATGCTATGACCAGGGCCGGATACGACCCCAACCGTTATGCCGAATTTGCCGACCGGCTCCTGGAAACCAAGGGCAAGACCGGAAGTTTCCTGAGTGACCTCTTGCACATTACCAGTCCAGAATCCAAACGTTTGCGCGAACTCATCAAGAACACGGCTCCGCTGGCCAAAGGATGCATTGTGCCGCGCGTGGCCGATGCGGAACATTTTGCAAAATGGAAGTCGGGGATTATTGAATCACAGCGGGCAGCAGTGAAAGAGGAGTTGCCGGGTCTTGTCAGAAAGGTCAGCCTTCAGCCCCGTCTGCGTGATGACATCGAGCAAATCCAGTTCAGCCGTGACGGGAAATATCTGCTTGCTCAGGATCAGAGCAGCATCTTCGTCATGTCTCGCGAGCCTCTGGCAAATCTCTTCCGCATCGACGCCTTTGACGCGCATACAGCCCAGTTCAGCCCCGACTCCAACAGCGTGGTTTTCTATGACAAGGAATTGCGAGTTGAAAAATGGGACATCGCTTCCCAGAAGCGCACTGAAGTGCATCAGCTCAACATTCCCGGATGCTTCGAGAATGCCCTCTCTCCTTCAGGAGATACACTCGCCTGCATCACTCTGGTTGATGAAGTCGAGGATTTTGAACTCAAGCTCATCGATGTAGCCACCAATAAAGTCATCTATGACAAGCCGCATTTCCACGAACTCGTTTATCAGGACTTCTGGACGCTGTATCGCGGCTTACTTGCTAGAACTCCTCTTCCCTCTCTTTTCGACATGAAGTTTTCTCCTGACGGCCGGTATTTTGCTACTGGCCGTGGACATTCCGTCCTGATCTTTGATCTCAAAGAACAGGCTGAAGCTCATGTGCCCGGCAGGATCAAAGCTCTGCTCAGATACACATTTGCCTTTCCGGCAGCCGATGAGATCGCAGGCATTGAGTGGGGAGCACTGCATCCGGAACTGGTTCGCCTCCACTTTCCATCTGGAGAGAAGATCGATGAATTCAGATTCGATCAGGATGGACGGTTCTTCAGCAGCAACAGCAGGAACTATCTGCTCATCCGTCCGGCAGGCACTTATCCGGTGGGTATTATCGATCTGAAGGAACAAAAGATCATCCAGGCCTTTAAGAGTCCCGCATTTGCGATTTACGGTGACACGTTTGCCGGCGAGCAAAACAGCGGCGAGATTGCGCTCTTCAATTCCGGTGACAAAAAGATGATCGGCAAGCTCGTGCTGCCGGATAGCCTGCTCTCCAGTTCCAGGACTGCTGCTTTCTCTGCTGATGGAAGATGGCTGGCCATCTCCGGCATGGCCCGGGGCTCAGTCTGGAAACTGGAGGATGGCGAAAGAGTATTCTTCATGAAAGGCTTTAAAGGGGCCTTGTTTGAAAATGGACAACTGATTGCGCAGTTTGCCCCTGAAGCGCCCAATCCTTCCCGTGTCTTTGAGTTCAACCTGGAAACTAAAGGAGCGAAGAAGCTCTACGCAGTGGTCGATCCCCCGAAGAAAAATCACAGATCTTTCCAGTTGGGTGGTTTACTGGTAACCCAACTGGAACGACATTAAGGCTAGCGCCAGTGAAGATCCGGCCCTCCACGGCAGGCTCGATGCAATTAAGGATAAACAAACTGCACACCTGGTTCTGGTATATGAACCGGCGACCGGAAAGAAACTTGGAACCATTCTCATCGATACTGGTAAGCATTCTTTTGATGTGACCCACGCATTTCTTCGCGGGGACCTGATGTTCCTCACCGATACTGACAATAACCGTACCCTGGTCTACTCAGTCTCCAGCGGAGAGCAAAAAGGCGTGCTTACAGGCCACATCGTGAATGGTACCATTAAGGGTAACATTATCCTGATGGAGAACACTGACGGGGTTGCCGATCTTTACAGCACGGCAACGCTGCAGCCCGTTGCTCATTTTGGATTCCCATCGCGCATAGCTCACGCCTATTTCGCTGAGGATGGGAAACTCACCGTAGTGACAGCAGAACAGACTGTCTACCAGATAGCTCCGCCGTCTGCGCCGCAGAACGCCAGCGCAAAGTAGCGGAATTCAAGCCAGCGAAGCCGGCGATATTCTTCCAGCCCACGGCGCGAGCCGTGGGTAAAGAGGAAAAGGCATGACGGAGCCCGCTTTAGCGGGCGGCATATTCCTGTTAAGCCCTGGTTCAACGCAGCTTGGCTATACCAATTCTGGAATGCTCTGAAGAAGTCCGTCCACACAGTGCACATGCATTTGACCGCTCCTTTGCGGGAGCGCTATGCTCAGTTCTGGCGTGCAGGACGCCTCCCGTCCGCGGACAGGACTGAGTCCACCTGACTGATGCTTCAAACCAAAATCTTGCGAACTTCCTTTCGCCCGGCACAGCGGATACAGGGCATAGCCAAAAGGAGGCTCGTCCATGATGTCCGAGAATGATGCTCGTCTTCCCGTTCGCCCCAACCTTCAACAACTGAAAAATCAGGCAAAGGAACTGCTGCGCGCCATTCGCAACGGAGACTCTGCCGCCATCGAGAAGTTCAAGAAATATCATCCTGAACCCATCGAACCTGCACAGGCCAAACTTGCCGATGCGCAGCTTGCGCTGGCCCGCAGCTACAGTGTCCCAAGCTGGCCGCGATTGGTGATCGCCTGCCAGCTTGTGGATGCCATCTGGAAAGACGATCTGGAAACAGTTCGCGCCCTGGTCATGAAGCATCCGCATATCCTGCATGAACAGGCGCTGGTGCGTGACGGCAATTGGGGCCCGCCCATGTCCTATGCCGCCAATCTGGGGCGCGACCGTATCATCAAGATGCTTCACGAATTCGGAGCGAAAGATCACATTCATGCGCTTGACCGGGCAGCGCTCCAGAGCCAGATCGAAACGGCTCGCATGCTGTACTCTTTGATGGACACCCCACGTCTGCCTGAACACCCGCTTCGCGACCCTGCCTATACACTCAGCGCCGCTGGAACAGCGCTGATGCTGGAACTGGGCGCGCAAGTCAAAGACTCGCATGGCAACCGGTTGGCTCCCGTCGATATTGTCCTCGAAACCGACAGCCGCAAGCCCACCGAGAAGCACCAGATTCTGGAAATGTATGTACAGCACGGCCTGGAACTGCCGGATACACCCACCATAGCCCTGCATCGCGGACGCATTGACCTGCTGGAAAAACATCTTCGGCGTAATCCCAACCTCCTGCGGCAGACGTTCACGTATGAAGAAATTTATCCTCCGGAACTTGGCTGCGGTGAGTTTGCCACCTATGCAACCGAGCTTCATGGAACAACACTGCTTCACATGTGCGCCGACTATGATGAAATCGAGATTGCCCGATGGCTGCTGGACCAGGGCATGGACGTGAACGCGAAAGCTGCCGTTGACTCCGAAGGCTTCGGCGGCCACACTGCATTGTTTTCGACTGTGGTTTCGCAGCCAAACTTCTGGATGAACCACATGGGAAAACCTCAGGTGGCGCCCTTTACGAAGTTGCTGCTGGATCACGGCGCTGATCCCAACGTCCGCGCCTCACTGCGCAAGAAATTACATCCCGGATATGGCGAAGAGATGATGCATGAATATCGCGATGTGACTCCACTTTCATGGGGCCGCCGCTTTCACCGCAAAATCTTCGTGAGCGAACCCGCCATGCAATTGATCAATGAGAGTGGCGGGCATGAGTAAAAACGGCTCGAAGCTTTATGAATCGACATTCTGCCTCTCACCACCTGATTCTATCTCTCGCCATCTTGCTGAGGTCCGCCGGGCTCCAAAGCCTGGTGGGAGTGATCTGCCGCTCTTGATGTAAGTATTAATGCCTTCAGAAGTTGTTACATTCTTCGAAGCCATCTCATCAATGCGCTTGGAGCAATCGGTGGAAGAGCGGGCCTTCAGGCCCGCGTGGCAGCCCGCAAAAACGGCTTCAGCCCTGGTGGCACCGCCCTGCAGCATTTATGAGACCAGTTGTAGTATTTGCGGCGATAGGACATTGGCAGCTTTGTGGCTGCATTCCCAGCGAAAACCTCGTCGGCCTTCAGTCCAGAATCAACGATCATGCAAGAACCACGACAGCCTGATTCACCCATTGATCGCTGATGAGAATGAAATAAATATCTCTTGACAGAGATTATGTATGTTTTTATCATACATACATGATTAAGGTAGCTGACGAAATCTGGCTTGCAACATCTTTGCTTCATCTTGAACATCCGTCACGAGACGATTTCTCCATTGTTGAGATTGTTCAACGGGCAATGAAGGAGAATGTGGCTGGAGGATTCCGGCCTGGATTACAAGTGCATGCCTCAGTTCATTGTGTAGCGACTAAGCCACCAAACCCAGCTCAGCATAAAATGTTGGCCGAGACATCTCGGGGGCGGCGAAGACTCTTTCGCCCTGGAGACAAGTTTCATCGCGACCGTCGCAACGGTAAAACACATCCTGTACCTGAAGATCTTCCCTCAAAGTATCGTTACCTGGTTGAATGGTATGAACATGATTACTCGGGGAGAAATGGCAACGAAAAAAGAGCAATGGGGCTCTCTGGCGCGAGTGGCTCCGTATTGTTGAATTTTAATGGGGGTATTTCACGCGAAGACGCAAAAAGAATGAGAAAAGCCATTGAAGAAGCGTGTGAAAGGATTGAGCCAAGTGAATGGTCAGTACCTGCTCGACACTAATATTGTCATTGCCGTTCTGGAAAACGACCATTCCCTCTCCCAAATTTTCCTGCCCGGTTCTTCGTATTTTTTACCTTGCATTGTTGTAGGTGAACTGTATTTTGGCGCATTCAATTCAGGAAGAGTTCAGCACAACATAAATCGAATCAAATCTCTGGTCAAGGCCGTTCCCGTGCTTCCCTGTGACCTGAATACGTCTTATTCTTATGGCGAGATCATGGCTCTCTTACGAAAAAAAGGGAAACCTATTCCTTCGAACGACATCTGGATAGCTGCTATAGCACATCAACAAAAACTTACCTTGTTGACACGGGATAAGCACTTTAAAGAAGTTGATATCATTCGGAGTTCTGTTGTTTAGGTGCAGCGCCGCTGTGGTTCAACTGGTACTGATATCTACATCAAGTGGTCTTCCGCTGTTACGTTTTCCGGTATTCCGTGTCTCTATAGCAGGTCTCATGATGTCCCCTTGCTCTTCGCAGACTCTCCAGCAATTGGATCAGTAATCAACCTCGCGCTGTGGTTGTAGGTGATGTAGTCCCACGCCCATTCACTCATCACCATGAAGCGATTGCGGAAGCCGATCAGGAACAGCAGGTGAACGAACAGCCATGCCAGCCAGGCAAAGTAGCCGGAAAAATGTAGCCTGCCCAGGTCAGCCACGGCCTTGGAACGTCCAATGGTGGCCAAGGTTCCTTTGTCGCGGTAGTGAAATTCTTCCCGTAGCTGGCCTTCAATTGATCTCGTGATCTGCCGGGCGGCGAACTTCCCCATCTGGATAGCAGACGGCGCCACACCGGGAACAAACTTTCCCTCACCCATCTTTGCCGCTGCCAGGTCACCGGCTACGAAAACCTCGGGATGTCCGGGCACAGTCAGATCACTTTCGACCAGAACACGCCCAGCTCTGTCAGTCTGGCCGGTCAGCATTCTCCCCAAGGCTGATGCCGCAACACCTGCACTCCACAGAATGACTGAAGCAGGAATCCTCTCATCGCCCACCGTCACCCATCCGGGCTCCAGGTTAGTCACCATGGCACATGTCCGCACCTCTACGCCCAGCTCGGTCAATTGCTTCTCTGCACTGGCCGAAAGGTCGTCAGGAAAAGCAGGCAGCACGCGCGGGCCGCCTTCCAGCAGGAGGATGCGCGCTCCCGCAGGATCAATGGCGCGAAAATCCTTCTCCATGTAATGCCGCGAAATATCAGAAATAGCTCCGGCCAGTTCCACCCCCGTAGGCCCGGCACCGATCACCACAAAATTCAGTGGAGGATGTTGTCCCTGGGTCAATCCCTCACGTTCCGCCGTCTCGAAGGCCAGCAGCACGCGGCGGCGAATCTCGGTGGCATCTTCAAGGGTCTTCAGGCCGGGAGCGATCTGCTCCCACTCAGGATGCCCGAAGTAAGCATGAGTTGCCCCCGCTGCGACAACCAGGTAATCGTACGGAAGATCGAGCGTCCCGATTTTTACGTTTTTGTTTTCCAGATCAAAGCCGGTGACTTCGCCCAGCAGGACCTGAATGTTCCCGGCCTTGCGCAGAACCGTCCGGATCGGAGAAGCAATTTCCGCCGGGGAGAGCACCGCCAGCGCCACCTGATAGAGCAAAGGCTGGAATGTGTGATGGTTCTTGCGATCCACTACGGTGACTCGCACCGGGGCTTTGGCCAGGGCCTTAGCGGCATTGATCCCGGCAAAACCTCCGCCGATGATAACCACGTGAGGCCGATTGTCTTTCTGCTCTATCACACTATGTAGATGCCCGGAATGACGGCAGGTTTCTGTTTATCAGGGCCCAGCCACTCCGAATCGTGTCCAGACCATTTGTACCGTATCTACGGTAACTTTGTCCGCACGCTGATTGGCCATACACTTGAGCCAGCCGTTACCGGGCTTTCGGAAGTGCCTTCAGCGTGACACCTGATTGCCTTCCCTGTAGCTCCATGATAGGTTTCAGCCCATAACCAGCTTGCAAGAGACATTGCTCAGGCAGGGGAATAGCAAAAAGTTACTATGCACATTGATGATCTGCTTCGAATCGCGATGGAGCGCAAATCTTCCGACTTGCATCTCAAAGTCGGCAACTATCCCCACGTGCGCGTGGATGGCGAACTGGTCCCGCTGACCGATCAGCCCCGCATCTCGGCCGAAGACATGCTGAACATGGCTTTCAGCATGATGTCGAACCGGCAGAAACAGAAATTCAAAGAGAATGCCGAGCTCGATATGGCCTACGGTGTTGCCGGCCTTGGCCGCTTTCGTGTAAACGTCTTCCAGCAGCGCGGCAATGTGGGACTGGTGCTGCGCGTGATTCCCACCAAGATTCGCGCCCTGGAAGAACTCTATCTGCCCAAAGTCATCGAGCACATCTGCGAAGAAGCCCGGGGCATGGTGCTGGTCACGGGCGTGACCGGCTCCGGTAAGTCAACCACACTGGCCGCCATGCTCGACCGCATCAACTCCAGCCGCCCCGAACATATCATCACCATTGAAGACCCAATCGAATTCCTGCACCGCGACAAAAAAGGATTCGTGAACCAGCGCGAAGTCGAAGTGGATACACCGTCATTCGCCTCCGCATTGCGCGCCAGCCTGCGCCAGGACCCGGACGTAATCCTGGTGGGCGAAATGCGCGACCTGGAAACCATCTCTACCGCGCTGCACGCCGCTGAAACCGGCCACCTGGTCTTCTCCACATTGCACACCCTGGACGCGGTGGAAACCATAAACCGTATTATTTCCGTCTTTCCTCCACCGGAACAGAAACAGATTCGCATGCAGCTTGCGGCCACCCTGCGCGGCGTCATCAGCCAGCGCCTGGTAAAGCGTGCCGATGGCGCAGGCCGCGTGCCCGCGGTGGAAGTCCTGATCACCACCGCCTTTGTGCGTGAGTGCATCATGACCCCGGAAAAGACCCGCCATATTCATGAAGCTATTGCCGCCGGTACGTCGCAGTACGGCATGCAGACCTTTGACCAGTCTCTCTATGATCTCTATCAGCAGGGATTGATTACCTACGAAACCGCACTCGAGAACGCCAGCAATCCTGATGACTTCAAGCTCAAAATCCAGGGTATTGCCTCCACCGGGGATGCGGCGCGCGAGCAGATGGAACAGGCAGGTTTCAGCGCCGGCAGAATCTAAATGCGCAAGCTGCTCCTCTTTACAGCCCTGGTTGTGCTTACAGCCAGGGCTTTTTGCCGTGGGAACACAAACCTTGCAGCACAGCGTGCGAGCCACAACCAAAACCTTTTACCGCAGAGGACGCAAAGGACGCAGAGGTAACAAGATAAGTTTATGTGTATTTGATCTGGCACTCTTTTTGTTCTCTCAAGATTTTCGGTCCGCCAAAGCTGGCCTTGGAAGAGTAATTCAAATGCTACACCTTTGAATTTCTGTGCGCCCTCTGCGTTCTGCGGTTCAATTTAAAATATCTCTGGTGAGGACATAGAAATGCTCACCGGGATTCTATGGCTTTTCAAAAAAGAACCATCACTGACGAAGCTTCGCTCTACGAATACGCAGTTGGCGCGCTGGGGCGGCGGATGCGCAGCGTAGCCGAACTCAAGCGCCTGTTGCGCAACCGTGTTCCCAGAGATGAAGCCGGTTCCATCCTGGTCGAGATGGTCATCCTGCGTTTGAAAGAGCAGAAGTACCTGAACGACCCGAAATACGCTGCCACTTATTCCGTCTATCGCCGTGACAATGAAAAATACGGTGAGCGCCGCGTGATCACCGATCTCAAGGCCAAGGGGCTGCATCCTGAGGTCATCCAGAAGGCTGTCAAAGAAGCTTATTCAGGAGTAAATGAAGAGCAACTGGCACGCGACTTTCTGAAACGCAAGCGCCTGAAGAAACCAGCCGACAATCGCCAGGCCGCCAAAGTCTTCCGCACCCTGATGCGCGCCGGCTTCACCTCGCGCACCTCCATCAAGATCCTTAAAAGCTGGGACGTAGACGACGAAGTGCTCACAGCCTTGCAGGAAGAAGAAAGCTCGGCACAAAGCTAAGCGACATCACCTTGCGTCCTTTGCGGTAATCCGCCAGAAGATGCTACGTTACCGGAAAGAACGCCGCCACCACCGAAAAGCTTCCATAACCATGCTCTTTACCAGGACGAAAACACACGCCGATATTCATCCGCTTCACCGTACGATCACCAGCCAGCCTCTTCATCTGTGCAGGAAGCTTCTCCGGTACGGAGGAGGTAAACACTACCAAATCAGTAGCGCCGGGAACCTCCCGGATGACCACGTTGGGATTAGGATTCTTGCCACAGGCGGCTTCGTGCAGGCGGGGATCGGAGCGTACATCAATGTTCTCAATCTTTGCCGCATGCCTTTGTTCCTGGAATGCGGCCACTACGGCATCCCGGAACTGGTCTTCAGAGTAGCCGGGCAGGACGTGGGCAAAGTTCTGCACCACGTAGAGTTCGTCATTTTTCTTCACAATGCTGATGCCTACAGAGTTGAATTTCGGATCAAGAATATTGGCACGGTGCGGAGGCGAGTTCATCAGACCGGTATGGACTTCCTCGACCGTGGGTGCATAGGCAAGGTTTTCTCCGGCGGCATTGAAGCGCAGCCCGGTGGAGCCAACACGCTCGCCCAGAGGTGGTTCTCCGGGAAACTGGTGAGAAAGCTCGTCACGGGCAATTACCAGGCGATTGTGTGCCTCGGCTGATTGGGCCAGGTGATCATCCCACTGGAGTTTCGGCAGCCCTTGCTTCTGCCGTTCCTGATTCACAAGGTCAAAAAGCCGGCTCTGCTCCGGGGAAATAGCGGTTTGGGCAGAGCCCATGAAGAGCAGTGCGAGAACAAGGAGAAGCAGCAGAACAGGTCGAGGCATTCTCATTTATTATGCCGCAGTTTGTGCGAATTTGGCGTTATCCGTACAACCGAGGCGCGCCACCGGTTGATCGAATTGAATATTCTCTAAATCTTGAATCTAAAGATTGTGAGTCACGCTGCCGCGCACCTCAGAGACGGTGCTGAGCACCGCCTCTACAGCAACTCCTTCTATCGCACATGAAGATTTGCAGGCCAGGGTGGCTGTGCCACACAATTTTTCCTCTGCTTACTCTGTCCTCTGTAATGCTATTCGTCAAATTCTTCTCGATTCGCGAAAGATTTATCCCCGCAGCCGAGGGCAGCTAATGTCACTTACTTAAGACAATTTAGCCTGATTGTGTCGCCCCTAACGGGGCTCTGTTCTTCGATCTAACCTTTTTCCCACGTCTTCCGACGTGGGCTCAATAATCCCGCGCCTCCGGCGCTCGGCTTATCGTGACCTTTTCTGCGCTCTTTCCCAAGCTGTTGAGCAGTCCCATGCTTAAGTAAGTGGCATTAGCCGAGGGCGGCTCTACCCCGTCACGCGCAACACCGGCGCGCGGCGGGAGCCCGGGGCTGCGCTCCATAAAGGTCCTCGTTTGGTCGCGGCCCTGCCGCGCTGTGTTGAACAGGTTTATGCGCCTTTCTTGGACTTCAACTCACCCAGGATGCGGTTGATCTCGTCTTCCTTTTCGAGCTTGGCAAAGCGATCTTCGATGTTCTCCTCTTCGGTTATCAACGAGCTCTTTGCCTGGCCAATGGCTTCGTTGCGCTGCACCTTCTGTTTCATGCGGTCGAATGTCGCCTGATGATTGGTATCACCCATGGCGGCATGAGCGTCAGCGGCCCTGGTCAGGGTACGGGCGCGGCGGTTCTGGGCCGCGAGCACGTCGCTTTTGGAGCGCGCCTCTTCCAGTTTCTGCGTGAGCTTGTGCAGAGCGTTCTTGAGAGTTTCCACCTGCAGTTTCTGATCGGCCACCTGCTGGGTAAAGCTGGCAGTCAACTGCCTGTAATGCAGGGAACGCTCAATGGCGGCGCGCGCGAGGTCATCCTGGTTCTTGGTGACGGCCAGTTCCGCTTTGCGGGTCCACTCCGCAATTTTATCTTCGTTCTCTTTCTGCTTCTTTTCCAGCAGGTGCTGATCGGCAATGGCGATCGCCACCTGCGTCTTTACCTGGAGCAACTGGTTTTCCATGTCGAGGATGACCTGTTTGATCATCTTCTCAGGATTTTCCGCCTGGTCGATCAGGTCATTCAGATTGGCCCGAATCAATGTTGAAACACGTTCCATCAATGCCATACATCCTCCAATGAAATTCGGTTTTGATCCCCTCTAGCAGCAACGGCACGACCTGAAGTCATGCTCTATTTTTTGAAATCCATTCCTTATCGGGCCATCATGATGCATGCGCCCCTCTGCTTTTTCGTCCACTGGATCTGCGCAACGCAATTACAATCACGGCAACCAGCACGGCGATCCACAGCAATGTCCAGAAATGGGCGGTGAAGAAGCCAATAGACCATCCGATCACTACGCCCGTGATAAGGCCGGCCAGGAAATTGCTATTGATCAGCCTGCTCATTTCTCCACCTCCACGTAACTCGAGGATGGAGCGCTCATGCGGTTGCGCCGGGCAAGTGATGCACCTGCTGCCAGCGCTCCAACCACCATGCCCAGCAACATCCAGCCGATGGCGGAATGGCTTACCAGCAGATAAACCAGCACCGCTGCCACCGCACCCAGCAAAATTCCAGGAACAGAAATATTGCGTCTCATCTCAATCTCCTGCTCATGCGGCGAGGCAACTGGCCCTGCCTCGCCGCTCCGCCAGTACTTACTGCGCCGCTTTCTTAGCTTTTGTGTTGCCGTCGCCGTCTTCCGGCCTGGCTGTCTTGTCACCTATCATCTTGACCTTGGAGAGCAGCTCGGACATCTGCATGCCGGAGAGCGCCTCGAACAAAGCCGGGACTTGCGCGGCCATCGCCGCCATGTCGCCGGTGATCTTGCTGGCCCCGGCAGTTGCGCCGTTGCCGGTGGAAACAATGGTGATCTTGTCCACGTTAGCCAGCGGTTGAGCCATCGCCCTGACCACTTCAGGCATATTGGTGATCAGCTTGTCGACCACCGCAGCCTGGTTCCATCCCTGGTAGGCCTCGGCTTTCACGTTCATGGCTTTGGCTTCGGCTTCGCCTTTCTTGAAGATGATTTCGGCTTCCGCTTCACCTTGCATGCGGATAGACTGCGCCTGGCCTTCAGCCTGGGCAATCAGGCGCTGCTTCTCGGCTTCCGCCATGTTCAGCACGCGCTGCTTCTCGATTTCCGCCTGCTTCAGAACGGTGGCGATCAGTTCCTTCTCATGGCGCATGATCTCGGCTTCCTGCACCTTGATCTGCTGCTCTTTCTCGATCTGCTGGATTTTGACCTGCTCGGCCACTACCTGCTGCTGGGTGATGTTCTGCTGCAGTTCGTAGGCTTTATCTGCCTGGGCCTGCTGTTTCTTGACCGTCTCGGCATAATTGGCCTTCTTGATATCAAGATCACGCTGGGCTTCAGACTGCTTGGCCATGGACAATGTCTCTGCCAATACCCGCTCCTGGTCGGCCTGGGCCCTGGCTATGGCGGCGGCACGCTGCGCTTCAGCGCGCTTGATGGCGATATCACGATCGGCTTCGGCGGCGGCCACTTCTGCGTCGCGCTTAATGCGGGCCACATCCGGACGCCCCATGTTGGTGATGTATTCGTTCTTGTCACGCACCTCTTTGATGGTGAACGAAATTACTTCCAGCCCCATCTTGCTCATGTCGTCGGCGCAGGTGGAACGCATGCGATCAGCCACCATCTCCGGTTCTTTCACGATCTGCTCGACAGTAAGCTGGCCGATGATGCCGCGCAGATGGCCCTCCATCACCAGACGGATCAGCCCTTCGCGTTCGTCAGCATCTTTGGTGAGAAATTGTTCGGCGGCGGTGAGTATGGACGTTTCGTCAGACTTCACCTTGATCTGGGCCACGGCCTCCACCGTCACCGCCACACCCTGGTTGGTATAGAGGTCCTGCTGCGGGGCCACATCAAAGGACATCAACTCCAGTGATAGAATGCGGCAGGTCTGCACCATCGGAAAGATCACTTTGCCCCCGGCATTCACGACATGCTTGCCGCCCCAGCCGTAGACGATCAGCGCTTCGTGCGGACCTACCTTGCGGAAAAGACGAGCAGCCATGCCCATCAATACCATTATGGCCAGAATGCCCAGCCCCACGATGATCCACAATGAAAAATCGGTCATAAAAGTTTCTCCTGGATTTGCTAGCTCCTATTTCAATTTCCTGCTTTTCAATTCTGGGTTTCGTGTTCGGGCAGTATCCCGTGATCTCTCGCCAGATCTTCCCAGCGGCGCACGTAGACCACACCTCGCTCGTACCGCGTAACCACAACTTCTTCACCTTTGCTCAGCGCCTCGCCATCTTCGCTGCGGGCGGCACACACCCTGCGCTTACCCATCTGCTCATAGAGAATTTCACCGGTACCGTTTTCGCGTATCCCACTGCATATCCGCCCCAGCACGCCCACCATCTCATAGTCGGCAGGGTCCATGGTGTAGTCCTCTGCCATCAGCACCTTGGCGACAAACCAGAACACGATGCCGGCCCCCACCAGTCCCGCCAGAGTTGCTACTCCCAGACCAGTCACCAGAACCCAGTGGCGATGCTCCGTAAGATATCCCACGCCGCCAAACCAGGTGAGAAAGGCCGCCAGAGTCATGGGATTGATGAACGAGAAATGCCCGCCCTTCATTCCCTTTCCCTGTGCGCCGTGGTGCTCCGCGCCTGCATGGCCATTCACACTATGAGTCGCCTGCAGGCCGCCATGTCCGCCGTGCGCCAAACCGCCTGCGCCATGAAAACCTTTCGGAACCGGCAGGTGCACATGCAGAAACCCGCTCAGGAACGAAAGCACACTGAATAGAAACCCGGCGATGAAACAGATCAGATAAAAGGTTTCCATTGTCATCTCAAGCCTCCGTCATGTCCGGCACACTCTTGTCATATGGGCGCAGCACATGCAACAGCCGCTCCACAAGCTGCGGCGTCTCCAGAATGGCGTCCAGCAGCACCAGGCAACGCCGGGAATCTTCATGTTTGGCCACGTTCAGCAGCGCGCGGCTTACCGCCGGGTCGCTGCGAAAACGTTCTGCGCCCTGGATCAGCCACAAGTCCAGCTTGTCTTCTAAGGCAGTCACGTCTGACAGCAGTTCAGTGTGAAAGCCTTCCGGATCGTTCACCAGGTATCCGGGATGGACTTTGAAAAAGCGCGATAGCAATGAACGCGTTTTGTTGGTCAGGTGCGGCCGCGAGCCGTTTTCAATTTGCGACAAATACGACTGGCTGATCGCTTCCCCAATGTCCTTGCGGATGGCCCGCACCACTTCCTGCTGCGTCATCTCGCGGCCAATGCCACGCAGATTGCCTTCCATCAACCGCAGATAGCGTAATTTTTCGCCTAGTTTCATATCGCAATCCGCAATAAACATATTTCAATTTGCAATAGATGTCAAGAGAAATCGGCGAGGTTGTTCCTTGTAATTCTATGATCTATGTATGTAGTGAAGAATAAGGGGGTTACGCTTATCGGCAGAAGGGGCAAAGTGTAGTAGAACGGCACAAACGCACTGCCAGTTGCTGTTAAGTCTAAAGACTATTGAACTCAAAATGGGGTTAACAGATCTTTGCTGTGTCCTCCACGACGTTGATCGAGTCAGGATTTAGTCATCAGTGCACAAGCGGGAAATCCTGGACGGAGCCAGGGTCGTTCCCGAATTGTTGCCGCACAGTATTAGCCTGTAATGCAACCCCTAAACGCTCATTGGCCAGAGTCACCTGAACGTTGGCACGAATCTCCGGATCTTTTATCGTGCTCACTAGTCCCAGAGCTGCAACCGGATCAATCTTGTTTTGCAGAATGACCGCCGCCCGCCACACCGCCGTCGATGGCCAGTCGAACTTGAATGCATTATTGGGGCGATCATGATTACTATCGATCGCATACAGTTTGCCCGCGACAGCACTGGCCTGCTCTACAAGATGCGAAGCATTTTGCGTGTCATGCATCAGTAGATAAATGCGTGCGGCCAGTAATAGATACATGCTCTGGGGAATCGGCGGATAATTGGCAATCACTTTCACGAGATCATTGAGGGCCTCTCCGGCGATATCTTTCGTCGATGCCGTAGTCGCCATTCTGGCCAGTGTATCGGCCCTGGGTGAATGGAGTGTTTCATCCATACCCAAGTCGGGAAGTTGCATAGCCTGGCTCAATGCGGCCCGTGGATCGCTGGCCATGTTCTTAGCGATCTCGGAGCCCTGGCGCGCAAGTTTGTCGCGCATCAAGTCTGCTGCGGCTCCAGCAGAGGCTACACCTGCTGCTCCGGGGAGCCTGTGAGTCATGGTGAACTTTGGAGATTCGCCGGGCCTTAGCGCAGTGCCCCTGTACGTAGGTTCCAATGACTGCAAGCCTTGCGGATAATCTTTGAGTACATTGCTCAAGGCCGGGTTCTCCCTTTCGATAGACTCGGCCTTCACCCTGTCCAGTTCCCGGATAATCGGTGTCAGTTCGAAAAGCCGGTACTGATACCCAGTACTAAACTGTGCCTCACCCAGCGCTGTGCCAATGGTCAGCATGGGAGCATTGGTATTTTTCAAGTCCTTTTTGGCGTGGTCAAGAATCTCTTCGATTGCCGTCATCACCAGTTGAGGTGGCAAGTCTCTCCAGAACCGAATCACCAGTGTGCCCATGTCTTCCATTTTTGGATCAGTCGCTGGATCTTCAAGACGGTAACTTTGCAGCGCGGCGGTGAAAGCCAGGCGACGGTCCTGATCGCGGTTCGCCGACAGATTCAACATCAAGGCTACGGCTGCCTTATAGGGAAAATCAGAGGCATAGGAAGCCTTGACCATTTCGTTCAGAGCTTCGTCATATTTTTTCTCATCTACCAGCTTCTGAAGAATTTGTGCCTGAATGTTGGTACTGACCCGAGCTTCAGCCATGGGCAGAAATTCCCGCACGCTGTCTGGATCAAGCGGATAGAGGCTGTTGAGAATGCGTAATTGAAGGCTGCTTTTGGCGGCAACATCTTTTTCCTCAATAGCGAGACTGTCTTTGAAACACTGTTTTAACTGGGCTATTTCTCTGACTGAGTCGATTCGGCCGTAAGCGAGAGAGGCCTGAAAGCAGGTATGGGTGCGCAAAGAGGCCGATGCCTTCGTAAGTTCACTTCTCGCTGACTCCAGCAATTGCAAATTCATTTGCTCGGGAGTGAGATTGATAATCGCGCCTGGATTTTTTTCTTTTTTGGACGTGTCTTTGGAATCCACGGCCACCATAGCCGTAGTCAAAAGAATAACGATGGCTGCTTTACCTGCAAGTTTCCATGATGAGTTCATCAGTTCCTCCATGCTGCAATTACCTGATTACGGCGTGCGGCAGAGAATATCTGCCGCACCTCTGGTTAAAGTGAAAACAACATTTTTTTGGGCAAGTTAAGGGGCCGACAGCCTGAGCCTGACGCTCCCTTCACAATGCCTGCGATTGGCTTCGGCAGGAGTTGGTGCCGGATATCCGGCAGCTTTATGGCTTCCCAACTGGCGCCTGGCTGAATATTGATGGCGCCATCACAACCACGCTGGCCATTCTGAAAGCAGATACACGCAGCACTGGAAGGATCTGTAATGCAGGCGCAAGCACCGGAGAATCCCCGCTCACAGAAGCACTCGTTTGAAAAAGGATCGATGCTGCATGCATCGGTTGGGCAGGTGTTCTCTGTACAGCTTGAACAGTTGGAAACAGTACAGTTGTATCCATTTCCAGCTGCACACGTGTAGCAGGATGTATTGTCTGGAGGCCTTTGGCATATCTGGTCTCCACAGGCTTGTGCGGACGCGGCAACCGCTCCGCACAACAAAAAGCACAAGACGTAAACAGCGGGAAGAAACTTTCTTGCGTGCATAAATCCTCCATTGATCTGTGGAAGAAATACATAGCTTTCTCCTGGAACATGAAGCCGTGGACGCGGCAGGGTTTGGCGTCTGCCGCATCCTGCAACTGCGTTCTACAGTGAAAAAAGCAGCTTATTCGGCAGTGCCACAGGCTGGCAGTTCGAATTTCCTGGTGTTCGCTTGATTGTCGCCATCAAGGTAGTTAGATCTAATTTGTGCCTGAGTGGAGGAAACACTGGCCGCAGGCGCTCAGTTATTCCGGTTCCACCACCTCCGCCGCCACCGCCACCTCCACCACCAGTTCCACCGCCTGCACCCTCACAAATGATTTGAGTGCCGCAACATACTGGGGCTGAAGGATCACTGAGGCATGGATTTGGACATCCATCCGCTATTGGGTTAATCGAGCATGGGTCTGTGCTGGTTTGGCATGTGCTCTCGGTACAGGATGAGCAGTTTGAAACTGTACAGTTGGTTCCTCCTACGTCTACACAGGTATAGCAGGACGAGTTGTCTGGCGGCCTTTGACAGCCCTGATTCTGGCATTGTGCGGAAGCGGCGATAGCCCCGCCGAACAAGAGGCACAAGACGTAAACAGCAGGGAGCAGCAATCTTCTTACGTCCATGGAATCACCTCACATAGAGAATCGCTTCATCTTTCAAAAGCGCTGCCGTCTTTTGTATTCCCTGCGAAAACCAGATTTGCTGGTGTGAGTGGAAAATTACGATTCCGAAAATGGAACTGCAGCACAGTGAAAATTTTTCCTGGAAAGCATAGGGCAACTGGAAATTAGCATTGCCATTAAGATTGGCGGAATGAGCAACAGAAGAGCGTTGTGCCTACAATGGACGGCATTTCAGAAAATTTAGGATTGGACCTTCTTCAAGAGTGCGATCTGGCCAGCGTGATAGATCATGTGGTCGGCCCAGCCCATGAAGAGCTTATAAAACGTGTAAGACCTGCCGGGGACTTTCTCTTCCAGGCGGTTGTCTTCGAAGGCTTCAATGGCTTGCCAGAACTGCTTATGCGTCGAAAAGAGAGTGTTTACCGCCTGCTGCCAGGCTGCTTCGCTGCGGTCCGTAAGGGGCGGAAAATCTTTCTCTTGAGGCCAGGGAAACTTTGCAATGGGAATGCCTCTGAGAGCATTCACCGCAGCTTCCGCCCAGGCATTCACGTGTAGCACCAGTTCCCAGATGGAGTGCGCGCCAGTCATGGGATGCGCAAAGGCCTGTCCGGCAGTCACACCCTGAAGCAGTTTCTGCACCGAGTCCCCGTACCACGCTTCACCTTCAAAGGTGCTTCTGATTTCTTCGGCGATATGACGGCATTCCCTGTTCATAGGCATTCATCCGGTTTTTACCGCAAAGGGCGCGAAGGACGCAAAGGTTGCAATTCAAAATAAAAAGGCTGAAGAACAAAGAATATTCTTCAGCCCTAATCTTCAGCAAGTCTCAAAGAGAAACCAGCGATGACTCGATGACCGGATTCAGATCACCCGATCTCCCGATCTCCCGATTCTTAGCTGATCACGTACTTCCCTGCCTCCAGTATCCGGTTAGCGATCTGCTGGGTCAGGGCGATGGTGTTGTAGGGCTCATACTTGAACAGCCGCCGCAGGATCACCAGTTGCGTGCGCAGCATGTCGCCTTCGGATACTGCCGCAACAACTTTTCTTGCAGCCGCCTCGATCTTGTTGAGCGAGTTAGCGAGGCTCACCTGGCACATGGCAATGGCATGCCGGCAGCGCGATTCACCGTCACGGTCAACCAGCTTCTGGGTGCGCAGCACCACGGAATCCATGGCGTAGCCTTCGATCACCATATCGGCAATAGCGGCGATGATCTCCTGCTGGTCAGCCAGCCCCATCATGTATTTCTGGGAAGCAGCCCCGGCCAGCATCAATCCCGCTTTCTTGGCATTGCTTACCAGCGTGCGCTCCGCCGCCAGCGTGCCTTCCAGCGGTTCACTGCTCGACGGGCCGGACATGATCTCATCCGTCAGCTTCTTAATGGCAGGCAATAGAGCAAGCTGTCCACTCATGGCCCGCTTCAGCAGCCAGCCGGTGATGATCATGCGGTTGATCTCGTTGGTACCTTCAAAGATGCGGTTCACGCGAGCGTCACGGTAGGCGCGCTCCGCCGGATACTCCTCGACGAAGCCATAACCGCCGTAAACCTGCACAGTCTCATCCACTACGTAGTTGAGCATCTCCGAGCCGAACACTTTCAGGATGGAGCACTCCACCGCGTACTCTTCGATGGCCTTGCCGATCTGCTTGTAGGCATCAGAGGCATTGCGGTCAATCTCAGAGAGGGCCGCATCGATCATGCCTACGGTTCTGTACGACATGGATTCGCCGGTATAGATGCCCACCGCCATATTGGCCAGCTTCTCTTTGATCAACCCAAAGTCGGCGAGCGTCTTGCCGAAGGCCTTGCGCTGCTTGGAGTACCCAATGGAGTTATTCAGGGAATTGCGCGCGCCGCCCACCACACCGGCGCCCAGTTTGAAACGGCCAATGTTCAGCGTATTGAACGCAATCACATGACCTTTGCCGATCTCGCCCAGCAGGTTCTCTTTGGGCACGCGACAATCATTCAAAATAATCGGCGTAGTGGACGAACCGCGAATGCCCATCTTCTTCTCTTCCGCGCCGCTCTGGAAGCCGGGGAAGTTGCGCTCCACGATGAAGGCGCTGAACTTCTCGCCATCGACTTTGGCAAAGATGATGAACACATCGGCAAAGCCGCCGTTGGTGATCCACATCTTCTCGCCGTTGAGGATCCACTCTTTGCCATCCGGCGAGAGTACCGCCTTGGTGCGGGCGTTCATCGCGTCTGACGCCGAGGTGGATTCAGAGAGCGCGTAGGCCGCAATCAGCTCGCCGGTCGCCAGCTTAGGCAGGTACTTGGCCTTCTGTTCCGCAGTGCCAAAATAAACGATGGGCAGCGTGCCGATGCCGGTGTGTCCACCAAAAGCCACGCTGAAGCTGCCGCACACGGAGAGATGCTCGGCAATGATGGCCGAAGAAATCTTGTCCATGTCGGAGCCGCCGTACTGCTCCGGGATGTCCACATTGGCAATACCGATCTCGCAAGCCTTGCGGATCAGCGCGCGCGTGACCGCGAGGAACAACCGCTGTCGCCATAATATCTCCTTAACTGCAAAAACTTTAACCACAAAGGACACGAAGGAACACTAAGGTTTGTCCCATCCGGTCCCATTCACCATTCTCTTAATGCCATCCTTCAAGTGGACGACATTGAAATTGATGAGTAACCCTAATTTCTTCTTGCTGAGCTTCAAATAGCACAGGAGTTGTGCCTGGTGCACTTCATCCAGCTTTTCGACTGCTTTCAGTTCTACGACTACAAGATCATTCACAAGCAAGTCTATTCTGTAGCCGACTTCAACTTTGACTCCGTCATATATCAACGGCAACTCAACCTCTACTCCAACCTTGAAGCCGGCTTTTCTGAGTTCATGTGCAAGACAAGCACGATATGCATTTTCCAACAGCCCTGGCCCTAATGCCGAATGCACTTTGAGCGCAGCCTGGATGATTCCATGACTTACTTCATTTGCGCTCAGTGCCCTGGATGCACCTGTTGTAGACATTCCTTCGTGCTCTTTTGTGTCCATTGTGGTTAATTCAGGTTCTCGAAAATGCCGGCTGCGCCCATACCGCCGCCGATACACATGGTCACGATGCCGTAACGTCCATTTCTCCTTTTGAGTTCCCTGATGATGGTTGCCGTGAGCTTGGCGCCGGTGCATCCCAGCGGATGCCCCAGAGCCACCGCGCCGCCGTTGGGATTGATCTTGTTCATATCCAGCCCGGCTTCTTTGATGACCGAAAGCGCCTGCGCGGCAAAGGCCTCGTTCAACTCGATCACGTCAATGTCTTCCAGTTTCAGCCCCGCCATCTTCAGCACTTTAGGAATCGCGTAGACCGGGCCCAGCCCCATCTCTTCTGGTTTGTAACCAGCGGTGGCAAAGGCCACAAAGCGCGCCAGCGGCTTGATGCCAAGCTGCCTGGCTTTGTCTGCGGACATCACCACCGAAGCCGCGGCGCCATCGGAAGTCTGGGACGAGTTCCCTGCCGTGACCGTGCCCTTGGCATGGAATGCAGGCTTGAGCCCGGCGAGGGCTTCCATCGAGGTGTCAGCGCGCGGCCCTTCGTCTACTTTGAACACAATGTCTGTGCGCTTGGGCTTAGAGCCGTTGGCAGTGGTAAAGCTTACCGGCACAGGAACAATTTCGTCTTCAAACCTGCCTGCCTGAATGGCGGCAATGGCCTTCTTATGGCTGTTGAGCGAAAACTCATCGGCCATCTCGCGGGTGATGTCGAAGCGTTTAGCCAGCCGCTCGGCCGTAAGGCCCATCGAGAGATATGCGTCAGGATAATTATTCACCAGCCACGGATTGGCTGAAACTTTATGTCCGCCCATGGGAATCATGCTCATGGACTCGGTACCGCCCGCCACCACGATCTCAGCGCCGCCTGCCATGATGCGCTCCGCCCCCAGGGCAATCGCCTGCAAGCCGGAAGAGCAGAAGCGGTTGATGGTCATGGCCGAGCACTCCACCGGCAGTCCGGCACGCAACGAGGCGATGCGGGCCACATTCATACCCTGCTCGGCCTCAGGTGTGGCGCAGCCGATGATTACGTCTTCAATTTCCTGTTTGTCTACCTGGGGAACGCGGTCCAGCGCGCCCTTAATGGCGACCGCCGCCAGATCGTCCGGACGCGACGCGCGCAGCGTACCTTTGCCGGATTTCCCTATCGCCGTTCTTACGGAACTTGCAATAACAACTTCTCGCATGTCTTTAGCTCCTGGCTCCTAGCTTTAGCATTCAGCCGCTGTACATCTTCCCCTCTGCCGAGGGGATTACCTTTGCATCATTCGTCCCTTCGGGACTCTTCAATTTTGTTGAACTTACCCGGCATTGACGTGTCGGGCTACTTTCGTCGTGCCTACGTTTTTGCTGCTTCACCAACGAGCTACGCAGGAAAACCTACCGATACATATTCGGTCAGCGCACTTGGTTTAGGAATCGGCTCTCCGTGCTCTTTCATGCCCTCAAGATGAAAATCAATCGCTTCCCGGATCAATTGCTTGACCTCTTCAAGAGTGTTACCCGCTACGCCTAATCCGGGCAGATCGGGCGCATACGCTCCCCATCCAGTTTCAGACTTTTCATAAATAACCAGATATTTCATTTAAGTCCTGCCTGTTTCAAAATGTTATTCAGTGTTCCCGGCGGCATATCCGCTGATGGATGACCCGCTATCGTAACTGTCCCCGGTTTGGTTGGATGATGATACTGTCGATGACTACCACGCGTTCGTACAAGCTTCCATCCATCGCCCTCAATCCGTTTTATTATGTCTCTTATCTTCACCAGGGCTGTCCGGGTGTATCATTTCGACCTTTGGTTTTGGCTAAATACTATGCACTAAATACTAAGTACTAGTTCCTCAACGGCTTCCCGGTTTTCAGCGTGAACTGAATCCTTTCCTGCGTTTTCTTTTCGCCGCACAAGGACTTGAAGCCTTCACGTTCCAAATCGAGCAGGTACTGTTCGCTTACCGGAGTGCCGGGTGAGACGTTGCCGCCGCAGATGACTTCGGCGACCTTCGTTCCTACCTTCACATCGTGATCGCTGATGTATTCCGCCTGCCTCATTAGATGTATGCCCAGCCGCAATGTAGCAAGCACGTTCTCGCCCGGAGCGGGAATATCCGTGCGCGGCACCGGGGCTTTGTATCCGGCGCGCGCCAATTCAAGAGCGCGTTCTTTTGCATCGGTCAGGATGCGCTCGCGGTTCATGGTGATCAGGTCGCCATCGGAGAGGAAACCCAGATCACGCGCTTCGTAGGCAGAAGTCGAGACTTTGGCAGTTCCAATGATCTCAAAAGCCCGCTTGATGCCTTCCATCAGTTCGACTGACTCGCCGCGTCCATCCGGACGAATCGCCCGGGCATTATCAATGGCGCGTAGCAGCATCTCTTTGCATCCGCCGCCGCCGGGCAGCAGGCCGACTCCGACCTCTACCAGTCCCATATAGAGCTCGGCATGGGGCTGGCGGGCCGCCGAGTGCATGGAAATCTCGGTGCCGCCGCCCAGGCACATGCCAAAGGGCGCGGTCACCACCGGACGCGTGCAGAACTTGATGGCCTGGGTCATGCCCTGGAACTGCTTAATCGCAAGATCGACGTCGTCCCACTCTTCTTCCTGTACGGCCAGCATCAGCATCATCAGGTTGGCACCCACGGAAAAATTCGCGGAATCGCCGGTAATCACAAATGCCTCGAACTGGTCGCCAATGCCGCCGCTCTTGAGCGACTGCGTGACCATCTGCACAATATCGCCGCCCAGCGCGTTCATCTTGCTGTGGAACTCGATGCAGCCCACGCCATCACCCAGATCGATAAGTGAAGCTCCGGCATTTCTCTTCACCACTCCATTGGATTTCCTGGCTGCCTGCACCGACCACACACCTTCAGAGACCTCCACCGGTTGGTATTCGCCCGCGCGCAGATCGAAGCAGGCGCGGCCTGAAGGCGCCGAAGGATCATCGATGTACCAGCTCTTCTTGCCTGTCGCCAGCAGCTTTTCTACATTGGCAGAAACCGGCTTGCCTTCTTTCTTCATACGCGCCACTGTAGGCTCTACGCCCGCCAGGTCCCATATCTCAAAGGGACCGATCTCCCAGTTGAAGCCCATGCGCATGGCGCGGTCGATCTCCACAACATTGTCGGCAATCTCCGGAATGCGATTGGCGGAATAAGTCCAGAGTTCAGAGAGCGTCATCCACTGGAACTGCGCTGCCTTGTCCCGCGGATCGGTGCTGCTCAGCCCCATGCGCAGCCGCTCGCCTAAATCCTCAACGTTCTTTGCCATCTCCAGCGAGGCGAATTTGGGCTTTTGCACCGGACGGTACTCGAGCGTCTTCCAATCAACGGCCATGCGCTCTTCGCCCTGCGGCCCTTTCACCTTTTTGTAAAAGCCACCTTTGGTTTTGTCGCCGAGCATCCCGCGTTCCAGCATCTTCTTGAAAAACTCGGGCAGTTGCAGGTCAGAGCGCTCGTCTTTTACGTTCTTGCTCAGGTTCGTGACCACGTGTCCAAGTACGTCGAGCCCAACCAGATCGATGGTGCGGAAGGTGGGTGACTTGGTCCAGCCCCCGGCACTGGTCAGCGCGTCGATCTCTTCAATGGTGAAATCCATTTCCTGCATGAGCCGGAAGACGTTCAAGCCTGAGAACGTGCCGATGCGGTTGGCGATAAAGTTGGGCGTGTCCTTGGCATAGACGATGCCCTTGCCCAGGCGCACATCGCAGAAATGCGCAATGCTCTCCATGGCCGCCGGATCAGCTTCCGGCGTAGGAATAATTTCCAGCAAACGCATGTAGCGCGGCGGATTGAAGAAGTGCGTACCGAACCAGTGCTTGCGGAAGTCGTCGCTGAAGCCTTCAGCAATGCTGTGCACCGGCAAGCCGCTGGTATTGGTGGTGACAATGCTGCCGGGCTTGCGCACCGCTTCCACTTTCTTGAGCAGCGAACGTTTGATCTCCAGATTCTCTGCCACCGCCTCGATGATCCAGTCGGCATCGGCGACCAGCTTTAGATCATCCTCGAAATTGCCGATGGTGATGAGCTTCTCCAGCCCCTTGCGAAAGAATGCCGCTGGCTTTGACTTCGCCGCCGCGTCCAGTCCGGTCGCCACAATCTTGTTGCGGGTGGCATTATCTGAAGTGCCCGGGGGAACGATGTCGAGCAGATAGCAGGGCACGCCCGCATTTGCCAAATGAGCGGCGATGCGTGCACCCATGGTTCCCGCACCCAGGACAGCAGCTTTGTTGATGCGCTGATGTGCAGTCTGTGGCCCTTTGCGTTCCGGTTGGGCTGGAGATGTGTTCGCGGAAACAGAGACGGCGGCATTACTCATTCAGGAAACTCCCGGGGTTCAAGTATCGGCTGGCGCGCAGCAAACGAGCGGAATCATAGCAGCTTTCGCCTGGTACGAAGCGCAGGACGGCAACGGTAATTTTGGTGATATGCAACGTTCACTCCATTGGCCGTCCGCGTCCTCAGAAGGAGAGCGAGGATGGTGTGCGCTGCGGTGATAATGGGGTGAGTATGGCGGGCAGCGCACACCTATTAAGTTGGGAATATTCTACTGAATGAACGCTCATTCAGTCAATGGCGCTGCCATGCTCGTGTGGCACAGCCGCCCCCGGCTGTGCGGATTGCCCTTTGCTTTCACCTGTTATTTCCGGCATGATGCTCGTTCGAAAGAAGCGAGACCCTGCAAAATGGCAAATCCTGAACATCTCCGCATAGCGAGACAAGGTACCGAGAAATGGAATGCATGGCGTTACGCTAATGAAAAGACAATACCAGATCTATCCGGAGCAGACCTCAGAGAGGCACAACTTGATGAGGCATTCCTCGGTTTGGCAGACCTCAATGGGGCAGACCTCAGTGGAGCAACCCTTAACAAGGCAGACCTCCGGCAGACAGCTCTTCGCAAGGCAATCCTCGAATGGGCTGACCTGCGTGCCGCAAGATGCGGAGGAGCAGACTTCACCGGAGCAACACTTTTTCAGGCAAATTTGCGCAGGGCAGACCTCGGAGCAATCTTCATTGAGGCAAACTTCTCTAGGGCAGACCTTAGAGAGGCAAAGCTGCAGATCGCAGACATGCGTGGAGCAAACCTCCAAGGCGCAAATCTCATAAGTGCGGTCTTACACGGAGCAGATCTAAGTAAGGCAGACCTCAGCAAGGCAGACCTCATCGAAGCAGATTTCAAACGTGCGATTCTTAAGGGAGCAGATGTTGGCGAAGCAAACCTTGAGGGAGCGAACTTAGCTGCTGCAGATCTTACAGGCACTAACTTTTGCAAGGCCAAAGTAGGATGGACCTCATTTGTTGATGTAGATCTCAGTGTGATCAGAGGACTTGAATATGTAGTGCATACAGGCCCTTCACACATCGGCATCAACACAATTTATCGTTCCCAAGGCAAGATTCCAGCCCAATTCTTACGCGGCGCAGGTGTGCCCGACAATTTTATTGAATTCATGTGTTCATTGACTGGCTCGGCACTCGAATTTTATTCCTGCTTCATCAGCTATTCATCGAAGGATCAAGACTTCGCTGATCGCTTATTTGCCGACCTACAGCACAATGGCGTCCGTTGCTGGTTTGCTCCCCCTCACGTCAAAGCCGGCGAAAAGCTTCATGAACAGATCGATACCGCCATTCGTCTCCACGAACGACTCCTGTTGATTCTGTCCCCTCACAGCATCAACAGCGAATGGGTAAAAACCGAAATTGCGAAGGCACGCAAACGGGAAGTCAAAGAAGGCAAAAGAGTGCTATTCCCCATTAGCTTGAATATCTCGTATCAAAAGCTTCAGGAATGGGAGTGCTTCGACGCTGACACTGGCAAAGACCTGGGCAAAGAAATACGAGAGTATTTCATCCCAGACTTCGCCGGCTGGAAAGACCACGACCAGTATGAAGAGGCATTCAAAAAGCTGCTGCGGGATTTAAAGAAACAGGCCTGCAGGAACGCAACCGCCTAGCTATAACAGGATTTACCTAACTGCTAAACACCAAGTACTAAATACTCCTGCCATTTGCTTTCACATACTCCAGCGCCTTCAAGGCCATCTGCTTTTCGCCTTTGTAGCTCAACTTCGCGGCGGCTTCTTTCAGGGGCAGCCAGTAGGAGCGGCGGACTTCGTGCTTCATCTCTTCGGTGATCTGGCCAATGCGGCCTGACTGGTACTTCATCAGATAAAACGTGACGACTTTGAAGATCTTCTCGTTATCCGACCACTTGCGCATATAGACGTACTTGATGCTGTCCAATTTTGTGATCAGTTTCGCCTTCACCCCGGTTTCTTCCAGCACTTCCCGCGAGGCGGTCTGTTCCGGCTTTTCTCCCGGATCGACGTTGCCTTTAGGCAAGGCGAGTACATTTTTACGGTCTTCCGGCTCACCATGCCTGCCGGGTTCGATCACCGCCACCCACCATTGATCCTGCATGTGGCGCAACACCAGCGCGCCGGCTGAAAACTCTCTGAGCACCCAGTCCGCCCCCCTCATATGTAAGGTAAGCGGTTTTCAGGAAAGCCTGCAACGAAATTGCCAAAATTGCCAAAATTTCTAATTGCCATAATTTGAAACCCGCCAATTAAAGGCCTGAACAGCACAGGTAAAACAAAGGTTTTTGGCCGTCCATGATGCAAAATGCCGCCTTTTAGGGCCTGGAACACAGAAACTAATCTCCGGCTGCATCGTTTTTATATGGAGAGGGCATCTAACAGAATAGCTGCAGCCCCACTGAACGGCACATGGGAGCGCAAAAAATGAAGAAGCCACTGGAGAAAATTGTGCGTTCGGTGCAAGCTTTCGGGCGCGAAATCAAACGCCAGCAGCAACCCCTCGTCAAACCTACACCTGCGCCACAGCGCAGGCCGCGCATTGGATTGGCCCTGGGTGGCGGCTTTGCCCGCGGGCTGGCTCACATCGGCGTGCTCAAGGTGCTGGAAGAAGCTAATATCCCGGTGGATTTCATTGCCGGGACCAGCGTGGGCTCGGTGATTGGCGCTGCCTACGCCAGCGGCATGAGCGCCAAAGAGCTGGAAGAAATCGCCGCACTGGTGCGCGTCAAAGACTTCTCCCGCTGGACGTTCTCGCGCTTCGGTCTTTTCAGCAATGACAAGATGGCAATCTTCCTCAGCAAGATCCTGCGCTGCAAAACTTTTGAAGATTTGCGTATTCCGCTGGCAGTTGCGGCCACTGACATTATCAGTGGTGACGCGGTGGTCTTTACCAGCGGAGACCTGGTAGACCCGGTGCGGGCAAGCTGCGCTTATCCGGGAATGTTTCTGCCGGTAAACATCAATGGACGCCTGTATGTGGATGGCCTGCTGGCGCACGCCGTTCCCGCCATGCCGTTGCGGCAGATGGGAGCGGAAAAGGTCCTCTCTATTTATCTCAGCTCCCATTGGGTCAAGCCGCAGGGACCTCGCCATGTGTTTGATGTGATTGGGCAGTGCTTCTCCATCGCCCAGGAAAGAATGTGCGGCCCGTGGAAATCGGCCTCTGATGTGGTGCTGGAACCGGCCATCGGTGAGTTTGGCTACGATGATTTTGTGCGCGCACCGGAGTTGATCCGCGCCGGTGAAGCTGTGGCGCGTGCCGCCTTACCGCAGATCATGGAGTGGATGCCAGCCATCCAACCTGCGGAGCAGAAGAGTTTGAACCCTGTTCCTTTGCCCAGCACCAAGACTGCACAGATGCTCAGTTCATAAGTGCATTCTCGCACGCAGCCGAGGGCGGCTGCGCTCTATAAAACTCTTCTATTTCCCTGTGTATCTGCCCTGAAAATCCCTATGCCGCCATGGGTGTCGTGAGTACCTTCAGACCGAGTTCCTCTAAGCGCTTCGTATGAAAACGTATCAGATGCTGGGAGCGGATTTGATCCAAGAATTTTGCACCCAAGTCCACGTAGTCTCTATTTTCCTTGAGCATGTGGTAGATAACAACCAG
>QHVI01000077.1 GCA_003223515.1 Candidatus Angelobacter sp. Gp1-AA117 | reverse complement strand
CAGGAGGCGCTGGCGTTGTTCCGCAACGATGCGGACTTGCAACAGACGGTGGAGAGATGGCTGGGGGGAGGGAAGTTGAGGAAGGTGCTGGAGTTGTGGGTGAAGGGGCTGGAGGTGGACTGGAGCAAGCTGTACGTGGGGGAGAAGCCGCAACGGATGAGTTTACCGGTGTATCGGTTTGCGCGGGAGCGGTACTGGGTTAAGACTGCGAATAAGCCTGCACGGAACAGTATTTTGGCATCCGGCGGAGCAGCTATTCTTCATCCATTGCTGCACAGCAACACGTCGAATCTGAACGGGCAACGCTACAGCTCCACATTTACGGGAGAAGAGTTCTTCCTTGCGGACCATCGGTTAATAGCGAATGGCAACGGGCCACAAAAGCTGTTGCCGGGAATGGCTTATCTGGAAATGGCACGCGTCGCGATTGAGCAAGCTTGGCCTGAGCGGCCGCAGGCGACATTCTTGGAACTACGCAATACGGCTTGGGGGCAGCCCTTCTTTGTCAGCGAGCATAAGCAAGCGAGCATCGCGTTACTGACAAATGATAGCCATGAGATCGAATACGAAATTTACGGTCAGGATGACGACAAGGAGATTGTTTACTGCGAGGGTCGTGCCACCTGGACTCGTGGAGTGGCCCCAGCCAGGATTGATCTGGATCAGCTTCAACGGCAGATGAGTCCACTGGAGCCGGGTAGTATATCCGCACTGTGTGCCCGGATGGGATTGATTTATGGACCTTCGTTTGAAGGAATCACCGCCGTCTATCGGGGAAAGAACCAGGCATTGGCGCATCTGCGAGTGCCGGGACCGGTAGAGGATACATGCGAAGACTACGTTCTACATCCCAGCTTGATGAACGGGGCTCTGCAGGCATGTATTGCACTCATCGGCGGAGAGTCACAAGACTGCACCCAGTCGCCAATACCCTTCTCGCTGGAGTCATTGCGCATCATCTCACCTTGTGCTCGGGAGATGGTGGCATGGGCCCGTTGCTCGGCGGATAGCGAATCAGGTGACGACCTCGTCAAAATGGATATTGACCTGTGTGATGAGCACGGAAACAGTTGCATACAAATGCGCGGATTTTCTTTGTGCCTGTTGAATAAAGAGCCGCATGCAACTGCTGCACAGGAAATGGCAGTCGGTAGTCTTTTAGCAGTTCCAGTATGGCAAACCAGCAGAATTGAGCTGGCCAGCGCAGTCAAGGTTGAGTACGAGGAACACCACGTTCTTTTATGCCAATTGTCCCAAGTAGACGCTGACAAGCTGGAGTCCTTGTTGCCGCACAGTCACTGTCTTTCACTTCAGGCAGGGAAGCAGAAAAATATTGCGCAGTGCTACAGCGAGCATGCGCTGACGTGTTTTGAGCGGATCAAGATCATTCTCCGGAACAAGCCTCAAGGCAGAGTTCTGGTACAGATTGTTGTCGCTGACCACCAGGAGCAAGCATTGCTGGCAGGCCTGTCAGGATTGCTGAAGACAGCGACGCTGGAAAATCCCAGACTGGCGGGTCAACTCATCCTTGCAGCACCGGAAATAACCACAGAGTCACTGGCGCTCCATTTACATGCCGAGAAGAGCAATGGGCTGGATTCACTGATCAGGTACAAGCAGGATGTGCGGCAGGTCTTACGCTGGCAGGAAATAGCATCTACCCAGGAGACATTACCAGTTGGATTTAAAGACCAGGGCGTCTACCTGATCACGGGCGGGTTGGGTCAACTCGGAACGTTGTTTGCAAAAGAAATTCTCTCTAAGACGGACCAGACGCATGTGGTGTTGACCGGACGCTCAGAATTAACCCAGGAGAAGCAAGTCCGGATAAAGGAATTGTCACCACAAGCCGGTCGGATCAGCTATCGCCAACTGGATCTCAGTGATCCTGATCATGTCAGAGAACTCTGCGCTGCGATCAAAAAAGACTTCGGACAACTGAATGGCATCCTCCATTGTGCAGGAATGATTGCTGAGAATTTCATTCCCAGGAAAACCGCTGCTGAATTTGAGGAAGTGCTGATGCCCAAAGTCATCGGTACTTACAATCTGGATCAGGCCAGCCAGGATCTGGAACTGGATTTCTTCGTATTGTTCTCTTCCGTTGCGGGCGCAATCGGGAACCCGCGAACAGCGGATTACGCCACCGCCAATGCTTTTCTGGACCAGTTTGCCGCCTATCGCAATGAGCAGATGGCTGCGAAGCAAAGACACGGGCTTACACGATCAATTAATTGGCCGTTATGGCAGGCTGGCGGTATGCATTTCGATGATGCTGGTCAGAAACGTCTGCAGCAAACCACTGGTATGCAGCCCATGCAGACGGCTACGGGTCTTGAAATGTTCTATTGCAGCTTGGCCTCTTCCTATGACCAACTCATGGTTTTGGAAGGCACGCTGTCTAAGGTAAGAAGCTATTACCTGCAAAATGCAGGGATAGTCAAAGCATCCTCCACTGCAGAAACATCTGTTTCTCGCCAACATGGCCATCCGGAACCGGAGAGAGCATTTAATCCGGAGCAACTGCAGCAACGAGTCAAAGCCATTCTGGCCGCAGTGCTGCGGATGGAGACAGCCATCATTGATGTTGATCGGGCATTTGTTGAGTTGGGATTAGATTCCATCCTTGGAACTGAACTGATTGTTGCAATTAATAAGGAATATGGCACGGAGCTGTCCAACACGGCCGTTTTCGATTACCCAACCGTAAAGGAGCTTGCGCTTTTACTGGAAAAAGAAGTAAGAATGTCGCATGGGTGTTCCAAGCAGGCATTGGCCATGCCTGTCCTCAGTTCTTCCACAATCAGTTATGGCATAAATTCCAACAGGAAAATCCGCAGCAGTCGCAGGAAAGCGAGTCGTCGGGCCCCTGCAGATGACAAGATTGCAATTATCGGAATGTCGGGAAGATATCCGCAGGCAAGTAACTTGCGAGAGTACTGGGAGAACCTGGCTGCAGGAAGAAATTCCATTCTCGAAGTGCCGCCGTCCCGCTGGGATAGCAATCGTTTTTATGATCCTGACCCCCTCAGGAAAGACAAAGCGAATTCCAAGTGGCTGGGAGCGTTAGATGATATCGACTGCTTCGATCCACTGTTCTTCCGAATTTCTCCCCATGAAGCTAATTACATAGATCCCCATCATCGCCTGTTCCTGGAGGAAAGCTATAAAGCATTCGAAGATGCGGGCTATTCAAGCCACAGCTTAGGCAGTAAAAAGTGCGGAGTTTACTTGGGAATCTCAACCAGCGACTATGCGCTGCTTCTGTCAAAGAATAAGGCCCTGGCTGGGGCACCGATCACAAGTAACCATTCCGCCATCGCAGCAGCAAGAATAGCGTATTACCTGAACCTGAAGGGCCCCGCCATTTCTGTAGACACGGCATGCTCCTCTTCTTTGGTAGCTATTCACCTTGCATGCCAGGGATTATTGAGCGGTGACACTGACATGGCACTGGCGGGAGGCATCACTCTTTTCCTGACGCCTGAATTCTATCTCGCAATGAGCCAGGCTGGAATGTTTTCGCCGGCAGGACAATGTAAGACATTTGACGACAGCGCAGATGGTATCGTCGTGAGCGATGGAGTGGGCGCTCTGGTGCTTAAGCGCTTGAAAGATGCTCAGGAAGATAATGACTTTATCTATGGCGTCATACTGGGGTCAGGGATTAATCAGGATGGCAGGACGAATGGAATCACGGCGCCGAGCATCAACAGTCAGATTGAACTCGAACGCGGCATTTATGCCAAACATAATATTGATCCGGAAACCATCACCTATGTAGAAGCCCATGGGACCGGTACGAAATTGGGCGATCCAATTGAATTGGAAGCTCTTTCAACCGTATTCAAAGATAAAACAAGCCGGAAAAACTACTGCGGCCTGGGTTCTGTCAAGAGCAACATTGGCCATACCATATCGGCAGCCGGCGTTGCCGGCGTGCAAAAAGTTCTTCTGGCGATGCGGCATCAGACGTTAGTCCCTACCCTCCATGTGAATCAAAAGAACTCCCATTTTGATTTTGAGAACTCACCTTTCTATATTGTCCAGGAGAAGCAGGCTTGGGATGCGGCTCCAGGTTCACTGCGGCGTGCAGCCGTCAGTTCCTTCGGTTTCAGCGGCACCAATGCGCATCTGGTATTAGAAGAATATTCATCTTCGACTGAAGCCAAGCCGTCAGTTTTTGCCGGTACTCAAAGCGCAAAGGTCATCATTCCTCTCTCCGCCAGAACAGCAGAACAACTCAAGCAAAAGGCGCGGGACCTGCTGGACTTTATTGGCAGAAAAGCCCCGGCGAGTGATTTGCTGGAAATCGCTTATACGCTGCAGACAGGCAGAGAGGCGATGGAAAGGCGTGTTGCTCTGGTGGTGAATTCCATCGAGCAATTGAAAGAGAAGCTTGAGGCTTACCTTGCAGGTAAGCAGGAAATCGAAGATGTGTATGAAGGACAGGTGAAACGGAATCATGAAGCGCTGTCCTTGTTCAGCAGCGATGTTGACCTGCAACAGGCAATTGACAAATGGATAGCGAATAAGAAGTTTTCGAAGCTGCTGGACTTATGGGTCAGGGGGCTGGTGGTAGATTGGAACAAGCTGTACAGCCAGACTAAGCCTCGGCGCATCAATTTGCCCACCTATCCCTTTGCCAAAGAGCGCTATTGGATCGAGGCAACAGGAAATGGCCAGGTGACTGCGAATGATACAGTCACTGCTGTCCTGCACCCGCTGCTGCATAGCAACACTTCTGACCTGAGTGAGCAACGCTATAGCTCGACCTTCACGGGAGAGGAGTTCTTCCTGGCCGATCATCAGGTGGAGGCGAATGGTGCTGCGAGGCAAAAAATGTTGCCTGGGGTCGCATATTTGGAGATGGCAAGGGCAGCCGTGGAACAGGCCTGGCCGGAACTGCCGGAACCCGCCGTTCTGGAACTGAGCAATATAGTTTGGGCGCAGCCGCTGGTGGTCAGCGGAGCGCGGCAGGTGCACGTTGCGCTATTGACGAATGACAATGACGAGATTGACTACGAGATTTACAGTCAGGTTGACAACCAGGAAAGCGTGCATTGCCAGGGTCATGCAGTATTCATTCAAAAGCCAGCGACAGCCAGACTGGATCTTGAGCAGCTCAAGAGACAGATGCGCCAGGAGGAGCCGAACAACATATATGCTGCCTGTGCCCGGATGGGTTTCGTCTACGGTCCCTCGCTTCACGGTATCTCTGGCATTCATCGCAGCAGTACTCAGGTGCTGGCACATCTGCATTTGCCGAAAACGGTTGGAAATAGCTGGGGAGATTATGTTCTGCATCCGAGCTTGATGGATGCTGCCCTCCAATCTTGTATCGGGCTATTTGACGATAGCTCGGAATTATCGAAGCAGCCGCGATTGCCCTTTGCTTTGGATTCGTTGCGGATCATGTCGCCTTGTGCTCGGGAGATGTTCGCTTGGGTGCGTTACGCGGGTGATGTTCATGCAGGGGACAAGGTCGTCAAGATGGATATTGACCTGTGCGATGAGCACGGGAACATTTGTGTACAGATGCATGGATTGTCCTCGCGTGTACTCACACAAGAAATGCAAACAACCGCTGCTACGCCGGGCCAGGCAATTGGCAGCCTGGTGGCGGTGCCGGTGTGGCAAACGAGTGAGGTGCAGGCGGGTGCAGGCAAGAGCGGCAGATATGCAGAACACCATGTGCTGGTGTGCGGGTTGCCGGAAGTAAGCGTGGAGGAACTGGCATCGTTGCTTTCCCGCAGCCGGTGCGTAAGGCTGCAGTCAGGCGAGCAGAAGAACCTGGCAGAACGCTACTGTGAGTCTGCGCTGGAGTGCTTTGAGCAACTGCAGAGCATTCTGGGGAGCAGGCCAGCGGGCAAGGTGCTGGTGCAGGTGGTGGTGGAGGATGCCGGGGAGCAGGCGGTGCTGGGCGGTCTGGGGGGATTGCTGAAGACGGCAGGATTGGAGAATCCGCAGATAGTAGGTCAGATGGTGCTGGTTGCGGCGGGGACGACAGCCGGGGAACTGGCCAGGCAACTGGGTGCAGAGAAGAGTAACAGCAGCGGTGGAGTAGATGCGCAGGTGCGCTACAGGCAAGGGCAGCGGCAGGTGCTGCGCTGGGAAGAAGCCGTAGCAGAGGCGGAGAAGCCACAGCCGCAGGTGGCCTTCAGGGAAGCAGGAGTGTATCTGATCACGGGCGGGATGGGAGGACTGGGGCTGATCTTCGCGCAAGAGATAGTGAAGCAGACAGAGCAGGGGCGGGTGGTGTTGACGGGGCGCTCGGCCCTGACGGCGGAGAAGCAGGGGCGGTTGCAGGAATTATGTTCAGACGCAGGCCGGGTGAGTTACCGGCAGGTGGATCTGGGCAATGGGGAACAGGTGCGAGGGTTAATCGGGGGGATCAAGGAGGAGTACGGGCAGTTGAACGGGATCGTGCACAGCGCGGGGATGATCGCGGATAACTTTCTTGTGAAGAAGTCGAAGGAAGAATTTGCGGAGGTGCTGGGGCCGAAGGTGCTGGGGACGTACCACTTGGAGGAGGCCAGCAGGGAAGAGGGATTGGATTTCTTTGTGCTGTTTTCCTCGATTGCGGGAGCGATGGGGAACGTAGGGCAGGGGGATTACGCGGCGGGCAACGGGTTCATGGATCAGTTTGCGGGGTACCGGAACGGGTTGGTGGAGGCCGGGCAGAGGCGAGGGCGGACGCGTTCGATCAACTGGCCGCTGTGGCAGGCAGGGGGGATGAAGGTGGATGGGGCCACGCAGGAGTGGCTGCGAGAGGTTACGGGGATGGAGGCGATGCAGACGGGCACGGGGTTGCAGGCGTTTTATCGTAGTCTGGCGCTCGGCTGTGACCAGATGCTGGCCGTGGAGGGCGATCTTGTAAAGATACGGCGCGCTTTGCCAGGTCACTCTGCTGTGACATCTGAATCCCCAGCGAAGTCCACGATGCCCCCTGCGCAGGGCAATTCGGCAGATCCTGTTAAGAAAACGCAGGAATTTTTGCGCAGGGAGTTTTCGGAATTGTTGAAGCTTCCGTTTCATAAGATAGATCCAGACACCGTCCTGGAAAATTATGGAATCGACTCAATCCTGGCGATGAAATTAACGAATCATCTGGAAAAGACATTTGGTTCGCTTTCCAAAACTCTATTCTTTGAATACCAAACCATAGCCGGACTGGCTGGGTATTTTGTAAAGGCGCACCCGACGATTTTGCGGGAAAAAATCGGAGAGTTGCGTGGCGGACCGAAAGCAAAAGAAGCTGAACCCGCTACCCTGCCCAAAAAACATCCTGCTCCATCACGACTGGGCAGGAATCGTTTCCACCACCTGAAAGCAAACTCGCAGCAAGACATTGCTATTGTTGGGCTCAGTGGAAGATATCCGCAAGCCGAGAATTTGCAGGAATTTTGGAGAAATCTCCAAAACGGCCGCGATTGCATTACTGAAATTCCCGCAGACCGATGGGATCACAGCCGGTTTTACGATCCCGCGCAGGGCAAGTCAGGGAAAAGCTATAGCAAGTGGGGCGGATTCATTGCCGATGTGGATAAATTCGATCCGTTGTTTTTCAACGTATCACCGAAAGAAGCTGCACTGATTGATCCGCAAGAGCGCTTATTCCTTCAAACGGCATGGGAAACCATCGAGGATGCCGGCTATACGAAAGAGAGCATTTCAGGGACACGCGTCGGTGTTTTTGTTGGAGTAATGTGGGGACATTATGAGCTTTACGGAGCCGAATCGATGTTAAGCGGCGACGGGGTCTTGCCCACATCCTCCCATGCTTCCATTGCCAATCGGGTTTCTTATTTTTTCGATTTTCACGGACCCAGCATCGCCATAGATACGATGTGTTCCTCTTCCCTGACAGCTATTCATCTGGCATGTCAGGAACTTCGGAAGGGAGAAGTAGATGCTGCGATTGCCGGTGGGGTGAATGTCACGATACATCCTTATAAATACGTAACTCTAAGCCAGGGGAAATTTGCCGCGAGTGATGGCAAATGCCGGAGCTTTGGCGAGGGCGGAGATGGATATGTACCAGGGGAAGGAGTAGGGGCTGTTCTGCTCAAACCTTTGGAAAAGGCCCTCCGCGACGGCGATCAGATATACGCCATCATCAAATCAAGCACAGTCAACCACGGTGGAAAAACCAATGGCTACACGGTTCCTAATCCAAATGCTCAAGCCGGTTTGATTCTCGATGCCCTCAGGAAAGCCAATATTGATCCCAAAACTCTGAGCTATATAGAAACTCATGGCACAGGCACTTCTCTGGGAGACCCGATCGAGATTACGGCGTTAATGAAAGCGTTTGGAGATTCCAGTGAAGAGAAGCAATTCTGCCCCATCGGATCGGTCAAATCAAACATTGGACATCTGGAGGCGGCAGCCGGGATTGCAGCTGTTACAAAAGCTTTATTGCAAATCCGATACAAGCAATTGGTGCCGTCCCTGCATGCCGATCCTCTTAATCCAAATATCAACTTTGAGGATTCGCCGTTTTATGTGCAGACGCAGCTAACGGAATGGAAACACGCTGCTGAGCACCCCAGGCGCATGGGTGTGAGTTCATTTGGCGCTGGCGGGTCGAACGCCCATCTCATTTTGGAGGAATACCCCAAAGGACAAAACTTGGAGAAAGCCTCCGATCCAATGCCACTGGAAGCCTTCGTCCTTTCAGCGAGAGACCATAAAACTCTCCTCTGTTATGCCGAAAAGATTCTCAATTTCCTCGAGAGCGCTGCAGATATTCACCTGGCAGATATAGCGTATACCTCACAGATCGGACGCACACCGATGTCTGCGCGGCTTGCGATTGTAACGTCGAGTGTGGAAGACCTTCGAAGCAAATTGTATCAATGGATAACTCTGCGAAAGCATCTGGAGTCCAGTTCGGGAGTCAACCTGGACGAATTGACAAATGTGTTCGATGGGGATGTCAGAGAAGATCAGTTCAGTGCGGGCAATCTGATTGAAGGACAAGCAGGGGCAGTATTTCTTCAGAATCTTCTCGCTGTCAGGGATCTCGAAAAAATAGCCAGACTTTGGACTTTGGGCGTCAAGGTTGACTGGTCTCTTATGCATCGCGATGCAAGCCACAAAAGAGTTTCCCTTCCTACATATCCTTTTGCAAAGGAAAGATGCTGGCTGAGTGTGGAAACGCCATCTCCTCGTAGTGTTGAGCCGGCTGTGGATTCCAGAAAGCCATTGGCGCACAGGCACTCCGAAGAAAAACAGAGAACGCATTATGTGACTCGGGTACCCGCTCAGTCTTCTACAAACGCGCCGGCCTCAACCAGGGACATTGATGTCGCAACGCTCCTTTCCCGAACGGAAGAGTATCTGAAGTCTCTGATTGGAGAGGAAATCAAACTTGCTCCAGACCGAATTGGTTCGTCAGATCGTTTAGAGGCCTTTGGCATCGATTCGGTAATGATCAGTCGGCTCAATCTCAATTTAGAGAAAGATCTGGGACCGCTGCCGAAAACCATGCTGTACGAGCATGAGACAATCGGCGAGGTTGCCAGGTTCCTGCTGCAGGAAAAACGAGAAGCAGTGACCGTACGATTTGGGTCCGCCGGTGCAGCGAAAGAGGCAGCAGTGCCGTCAACTGCGGCGGAAAAAGTGGTACAAAATGAAGGACCAGGTACACAGGAAAATCATCACCTAGAGCCCATCGCAATCATCGGCATTCATGGGTACTATCCTCACTCTGAGAACCTTAATGAATACTGGGAAAATTTGAAGCATGGAAGAGACTTGGTTGATTCGGTACCGTTAAATCGCTGGGACCATGAGGAGTTTTACCATCCGGATCCCGCCGCCGCTGCTGATGGAAAAATTTACTGCAAATGGGGCGGATTCCTGGATAACTATGACAAGTTTGATCCACAGTTCTTCAATATTTCCGCTGAAGACGCGCGAATCATTGATCCTCAGGAGCGCCTGTTCCTGCAATCTGTCTGGGCAGCTATTGAGGATGCTGGATATACCAGAGATAGCTTGAAAAAGCGCTTTCCAAAAGCAAAGAGTGCAGACGTAGGCGTGTTTGTTGGCGTCACCACGAATTCCTATAATCTATGGGCGGCTGAAGAGCGGAGCCGCGGGAACATTGTTCATCCTGGCTCCCTGCCCTGGTCTATTGCGAATCGCGTCTCTTACTTCCTCGATTTCAATGGCCCCAGCATGCCCGTAGATACGGCTTGTTCATCTTCATTAGTTGCGGTTCATCTCGCTTCCGAAAGTCTCAGGAACCGAGAATGCCAGGTTGCCATCGCCGGAGGCGTTAACCTGTATCTGCATCCCTCGAAATACCAATCTCTGTGCCAGCGACATATGCTTTCCATGGGAGGGAAATGTCACAGCTATGGCGCTGGTGGTGATGGATTTGTTCCCGGAGAAGGCGTAGGAACACTGGTACTGAAGCCGCTTAGCAAAGCCATCAAGGATAAAGATCGTGTTTATGCTGTCATTCGGGCAAGCGCTTTCGATCACAGTGGAAGGTCCAACGGATACTCCGCTCCTAATCCGAACTCTCAAGCGCATCTGATTAGCCGGGCGCTCGATAAGGCGGAAATCCATCCTGAATCCATCAGCTACGTTGAGGGTCATGGCACAGGCACTCAACTGGGCGACAGCATCGAAATTGTCGCGCTGACTCAGGCATTTCAAAAACAAACAGCAAAAACACAGTTCTGCCCGATTGGTTCGGTTAAAGCTAACCTGGGGCACTCGGAGTCAGCGGCAGGAATGGCAAGTCTGGCCAAAGTTATATTGCAACTGAAGCATCGGCAATTGGCTCCCTCTATTTATTCTGACGAGGTCAATCCCAATATTGATTTCAAGGAATCACCGTTTTATCTGCAGCATGGGTTATCAGAATGGAAATCGTCTCCTGATCACCCGCGGCGCGCGCTCATCAACTCATTCGGAGCGGGGGGAGTGAACGCCTGCGTCATCCTGGAGGAGCACGAGGTTTCAGGATCTCCGTGCGACACGCGAGGAACTGGTCCCAGCTTGTTCACACTTTCAGCAAAGAATGAGGATCGGCTGCGCGAGTACGTCAATCATCTCGTCGCTCATTTAAGAAGTGAACAGGATATTAACCTGACCGACCTTTGCTATACCCTCCAGATCGGCAGAGAACCGATGGAAGAGAGACTGGCAGTGGTGGTTTCGGATAAGGATGAACTCATCCAGCGCTTAAGCGATTGGAGCACACGAGGATCTTCAGCCAACATTTATCGAGGCAGTCTCGGCTCGCGACGGACAAAGGGAATGTTCAAGCTCGAGATACCAGAGGAACAAAACCTGGATGAAGTTGCTTCGATGTGGGTTGCAGGCAAAGAACTCGAGTGGGAAACTCTATATACCGGGGATACGCCCTGCCGGATTGGTTTGCCCACCTATCCCTTTGCTCGCGAGAGATACTGGTTTTCGGACTCCCTGTCTCCGCAGAAGCGCACGGTTTCTAATACTCAACTGCATCCTCTGATTTCCTACAATTCCTCCAACTTGAAAGGGATCAGCTTCAGTTCATCGTTATCCGATACTGAATTCTATGCTGTAGATCACAGGGTGAACGAACAGAAGGTTTTCCCGGGAGCAGGATTTCTGGAGATGGCGTGTGTCTCAGGAAATATCAGCGGGGAACAGAGAGTTCATAAGCTCACTGATATTGTCTGGATTCAGCCGTTGACTTTCCAGAACGGCATTCAGACGCTTCGGACCTCACTGCAACCCGTAGGGGATAGCATCGAATATGTGATTTCGTCGTTTAACGACGATAATGAACCCATTATTCATTCAGAAGGAAGACTGGCTTTCAGGGACGGGGCCGCGGATCCAGAGGATGCCGGGGATCGAATTTCGATTCAATCTCTGAAGGCACAGTGTGCAACGAGGGAGGATGGGGTTGTTTATTACGAAAAATTCAGAAAATGTGGCCTGAATTACGGCCCCTCGTTCCAGACCATACAGGAGATTTATGTCACCGACTCCTTTGCTTTATCCAGGCTGAAAATAACAGATCATTTAAAAGGTGATTTCAGCCAATTCATCCTTCATCCCAGCATGATTGATGGCACCTTGCAGACTATCGCGGGTCTGGTTGGACGCCTGGAAAGCGCAACGCCCCACCTGCCTTTTGCTCTGGATGAAGTGGACATTCTTCACCCCGTGCGCCAGATTTGTTACGCTTACGCAGAGTTTGCAGATTCACATTCGCAGAATCATGGAGGCGTAAGAAAGTTCAACATTCGCCTCCTGAATGAAAGCGGAGATGTGTTGGTCAGGTTCAGGAATCTGTTCGTCAGACCGCTGGCCACTTCCTCAGGACAGCTTGCATTCGTCAACAACCCTGGTCGTCACAGCTAAAGCCGAATTATCTAAGCCCAACTCAGATCTCACCTGTACCGAAAGAACGCTTTCAAGAAGCAGAAACCGCCTGAAAGGACGAGTAATCAGCCGTGCTCGGAAACTATGAATTAAATCAGCAGTACGCAAATGCAGACTGCGCAAGAAACACCGGAATGATGCCGCGTGTCATCGTATTGAAAACGTGTTATCACTCCATGAAAAACTATAACTATCTGGTGGTTGATCCGATCAGCCGTGAAGCAGTTATTGTAGATCCAGCCTGGGAAATGGAAAAAATAGAGGAGGCCTTATTGGATGCTCATGCCAGCCTAAGCGGCATCTTAACGACTCATTCCCATCCCGATCACGTTCACCTGGCCAAACCCATGGCGGAGAAGTACGAGTGTCCCATATGGATGTCCAAAGGCGAAATTGCAGCATCCGGTTTTGACGCTAAACAGTTGATCGCCATAGATGGAAATCCGTGGACTGTTGGTCACATGCTGATTACGCCCATTTTCACCCCGGGGCATACACCGGGCAGCACCTGTTACCTCATAGGAGATAACTTGTTTACGGGCGACGTCTTGTTTGCCGAGGGATGTGGCATATGCCTGGATGTGGAGTCCGCACACGAGATGTTTGCAAGCCTGGAACATCTGAAGACTCGTCTAACACCGGAAATACGCATTTTCCCGGGCCATTCTTACGGGAAACCACCGGGTCAACGGTTGGCGCAGTTGTGTAAAGACAATATGTATCTGCAGTTTACCGACAAAAATTCCTTCGCAGCATTTCGCCTGAGAAGCGGCCAGAATCTGGGAAAAATGTTCAATTTCAGTTAAGCGTCTGCGCAAATTCAATGGACCGAAAAAAGAGGAAAAATATATGAGCCTAGTGGGAATCGAAGCAATCAATGTTTTTGCAGGCAGCGCCTGCGTAAATGTAGACAAGCTTGCCAGACATCGCAATCTGGATGTAGCCAGGTTCGCAAACTTGCTGATGAAGCAAAAAACCGTCCCTTTGCCCTATGAAGATCCTGTCACGTTTGGTGTGAACGCAGCCAGGCCGCTCATTGATGCTATGAGCCCGGACGAAAAAGACCAGATTGAAATGGTCATCACTTGCACGGAATCAGCCTTTGATTTCGGCAAATCCATGAGCACATATTTCCACAAGCTTCTGGGCCTCAATCGTAATTGCCGGCTATTTGAATTGAAGAACGCATGTTATTCCGGAGTGGCAGGCTTTCAGATGGCAGTCAATTTCGTTTTGTCTCAGGCCTCCCCGGGAGGAAAAGCGCTGGTGATTGCTACTGACATGGCTCGCTTCATGGCGGTGGAAGGTGGAGAATCGCTGGCGCACGACTGGTCGTTTGCTGAGCCGAGCGGCGGAGCGGGCGCCGTGGCGATGATAATCAGCGAAAAGCCTTACATTTTCCAGGTGGATGTCGGCGCTAATGGCTATTACGGCTATGAGGTGATGGACACTTGCCGGCCTGTTCCCGATAGCGAGGCAGGCGATGCCGATTTGTCCCTTCTTTCTTACCTGGATTGTTACGAGAAAGCATTTCTGGAGTATAAGAAGCGTGTAGAAGGCGCGGACTTCATCAATACCTTTGCTTACCTTGCCATGCATACCCCTTTCGGAGGCATGATCAAGGGAGCGCATCGCGACATGATGCGCAAAATAGTTAAGGCCAATCCCAAGGTGATCGAGGCGGATTTTGAGCGTCGCGTGGCTCCCGGCCTCACCTATTGTCAACGTGTCGGCAACATAATGGGGGCAACTACCATGCTGTCGCTGGTCAGCACAATCGATCATGGCGACTTCAGCACACCACAGAGAATAGGCTGTTTTTCCTACGGATCCGGCTGTTGTTCCGAGTTCTTTAGTGGAATCGTGACCCAGGACGCTCAGAATCGCGTGCGCGCTTTGCGAATCCAGCAGCAACTGGATAAGAGATATGAGCTGTCCATGCAAGAGTATGAAAGCTTGCTCAAGAACAACCATGCTGTGAAGTTCGGCACCCGCAATGTTACTTTGGATACCGATTTTATCGTCCAGGCAAGGAGTGCTCAAGGGACGGATACATTCTTCCTGACTCAGATTAAGGAATTCCAGCGGCAATATGGTCGCGTTTGCTAGTTCATGACTATAACGCGAGCCTGAAAACCCGCTCTTCCACCGGTGCGCTAAAGCGCATTTATGAGCAGTGCCCGGGCTGCCCTGACAAACCTGACAGCGCCATGACAAGCGATCTTTCAGAAAACACTGGATTTATGCCGGATTTCCATGGTTTGTCAGGGCGTCAGGGCTAATTTGCAAACATCCCGTCGAATCCATCTATGAAACCTTTCCATGTGCTTCCGTCATAATAGTATTACTATAGGGGCAAGAATACAAGCAGAATTTCAGAAATTTCGACCCCAAATTCCCCAGCCAACAGCGCCTTTGAACAACGACATCCCCTCACCCGAGCCTGCTGCCCAGCTCCCCCCGCCGAAGTAACTTCCACCTGCAATTGCTCTTAATGAAACACACAGCTAACAGCTAAAAATGCTGGAGACTTCCTCTCCCAGTGTGAGGAACAGATTCGGTTTACACTCCCTGCTAACTCACAGTCGCACTTTCATTCTGATAAAGGCTTGTCCAGCAGCGGACATCTGATTCCACGGACGGGCACTGTAGCGTCCATCACCCCTGTAGTAAACCTCAGTAGTTGAGCCATTACTTTATAAGAAGTGGGTTTGTCACCGGTCTGGTTCGGGCAATCGGCTTTGAGATTGGCACGGTTATTGCAGTTGGAATGGTGCGCAAGCCTGGATGGAGTGTTTCGATGGGTGGGACTGGAGATGGGATTCCCTGGGCGGCAGCCTGCTTTGGCAGTTTGTCTTTCCTTACCACCAGCGAACAGTGCAGCATGGCATAACAAAATCGAACTGCTGCCATGAGTTCCTTCCACACCAAAACGAAGCGGCTGACTCGAAGCCGTTGCCTTGCCGGGCCCGTTGATGCCGTGGGCCCTTACGACTACTCAAATCCATAATCATAGTAAGGAGAAAACATGAAATCGCTCTGTATCGCGTTGTTGTCTGTTCTGATGGTACTAACCACTGTTGCATTGCCCAAGTCCGATTCGACAGTTCCCCAATCGGATGCTCAGAAATCATTCGAAAAGTTAAAAGCCCTCGTGGGTTCCTGGCAGAGTGACGATCCAAAACGGGCTTTCCACGTTACATTCCGTGTGACCTCCAACGGTTCTGCGATCATGAGCGAAATGGACGCTCCCCCTGACGATATGATTACGATGTTCCATCTCGATGGCGACCGGCTGATGGTGACCCACTACTGTGCCGCCGGCAATCAGCCCCGGATGATCGGCAAGATGTCACCCGACGGCAAGACCCTGGAGTTCGATTATCTGGACGCCACCAATCTCAATAATGTACAGGACGGCCACATGCATCGTCTGGTGATAACGATGATCGACGAGAACCATCATTCCGAGGACCTTATCTTTCACACCAAGGACGGAAAGAAGGAAATCCCCGTTCACTTCAACATGCATCGTGGACAGTGACGCAGCTTGCGGCTCCGCCTACCTTCGTCCTCTTCCCCAGATCAGGTTAAGAGCCGCAAAAGCGTTTCAACAGTTGGTCGTGTTTATTGGCTTTCGAAAAGTGCAGGTCCGCCGAGCGAACAGCCCAATGCAATCGTCATAAGTAACCAGGATCCGCCTGATTGGCGGGAGAGTGTCATGAATCAGAATAACTCGGCTGTTTTCCATAAAATATACGGAAAGAGCAAGCCGAGAGTTGTTTACTACAAGAAAGATTTCATTGACTATCTGCTGATGCTTTTCCTCAGCGCATCTGTCATCGGCGCTTCCTATAGCATCGGCCACATGATGTCGCTCATGGGTTTTACTCTATGCGCCTTCATGCTTGTCACATTCATCGTGAGGCATAGCGTGGAATTCACAATCCCGCTGCTTCTAAGAAAGCCACAGGAGATCTTGTACCTGCTTGTTTACAAGCTCCAAAATCTGAAGCCTGTATATTTCATGGCGCTTGCCCTACTGCTGCTGGAAAATGTACTGATCGCCGCGACGCCGAATCTCCCGCATCATGTCGAATTGATGCACAGGGTTGCCCTTTATTTGTTTTGGATACATTTTGCTGCGATAACCGTATTCAGAACAATCATCCTAATGGACCATTTGGCCAAAAAAAAGTTGGTACGGGAAATATTGATACAGACACCCTGGAAAAGAGTCGTCAAGGAAGACACAAATATCACTCTAGAAATCATCCATGCTTATTGCACGGGAATCCTGACGCATATCATTACCATCGCGCCATGGTACATCGTGATCGTCCATTCCCGGTTTTCAGTGATTTTTCTGCCGGTCATGGCCGTAATCAACATCTTCATACATCGGAACTGGTACAAGGTGCTGAATGCCTGGTTCTATAGGGACCACTGGCTGGGCCACAATTCCGAGTTCGAGTTTATTTTTATGCATGGACCGCACCATGATGCAATTCCGTCAGGGATGATTGCCGTGGCGGAAAACGGCTTGCTGGAAGGATTTATGCGGTACGCGATGGGCGCACCGACCGCGTTCTATAATCCCGTTGTTGCCTTCGCGATTTTTATGATCGAAGTGACCGGCGACATTAAAACCCATCAATATATTCCGGGGATCTTTCCAAAATTGCCGAGAAGGGACATTGAAGTTTTACACCATTCGACTCATCACTATGGACCGCTCGAGCCTTATAGTATCGGCATAGGTACGCGGAAACTGCCTCAAGCCGATTGTTCCATAGATTCTACTGAGCCCACTGACTGGATTCCCGATGCAGTAAAGAACTCGGTCAGGCTGGATGAAGAGCTCACGGGTTTCCAGCCAGATAATCCGACCTTTCGGGGGATTCTCAGCCTGTACGACAAATATCACAATTAATCAAACTGCCATCATTTTGAAATGATGATGCAGGTGCCGGGTTTCTCCTCTCCGCCATCATCCAGTCAGCTTTGCCCGGTGGATCGTGAGTGAGAGGATAGTTGCAAGCCGCCGTTGTGAATAATCCAGAGAAATATAGCTGAAGTTCAACCTTGGAGGCTGATCGTGGGAGAAGTTTTAGAACTGCTGACTGAACTGGCGAGCAAAGGCATCAAATTATCTTTTGAAGGGGCCGACTTGAAGTGCTATGCGCCAAAGGGCTCGCTGACAAAAGAAATCAGTGATTCTATTGCTCGTCACAAGCCGGAAATTGTAAACAGGTTACGAGATTATGTTGACTTTCAGGCCTCATTGAGCCTGGTTAGTACCAGAGGCAAAACATACGGAACCAGCAGAGCAAGTTCTGCCGTAGAGGAGCGCCGCGTTCCGCCCGTAGACCCGCCTCTCGATTTGGCAGCAGAGGCAACGCTTGATCCTGACATTCAACCGCCGGCACCGAACGGTGACGAAGCCGACTTCACTGCCGCCCGGACAATTCTCTTAACCGGTGCCTCAGGCTTCCTGGGCGCGTATTTATTGTACGAGCTCATGAAGACAACCGAAGCGTGTGTGTATTGCCTGGTCCGGTGCCGCTCGGAGAGTGACGGTGCTGAAAGGATAAAGAAAAATCTTCTCAAATACGGTTTGTGGAATGATGACTTCGCGCCACGGGTCATACCCGTGCCCGGGGATTTGGCACAGCCTCTGCTGGGCCTCGGGACTGAAACATTCGACAAATTGTGTGACGTGATTGATACCGTCTATCACAATGGCGCTGTGGTGAATTTTATTTATTCCTACAACAGCCTCAAAGATTCAAATGTGCGAGGAACACAGGAAGTAATTCGGCTCGCTTGTCGAGTCAAGCGGAAGCCAATGCATTTTATTTCGACTATCGGGGTTTTCCCGCCAACGACAAAAACCGATACCAAGGTTTTGGAGTCGAGTGCTCCTACGAACTGGCAGGGGCTCACTGCCGGTTATCCACAGAGCAAGTGGGTGGCGGAAAGAATGGTCATGATTGCCGCTGAGCGGGGGCTGCCGGTACGAATTTACAGGCCGGGATTTGTGACCGGAGATAGCACTACTGGAATTTGGAATACAGACGATTTTCTCGCGCGAATGATTAAGGGGTGCATTCAACTGGGGAGCGCACCCGATATGGATGCAATGATCGAGATGGTACCTGTGGATTATGTGAGCAAAGCTATAGTCCATCTATCCCGCCAGCCAGAAGTGCAATCGAATGTCTTCCATGTTGTCGGACGGCGCTATATTCCTGTGGGAGAGTTGTTTCGGATCATCTGTTCGCTCGGCTACAAAATTGTGCTGGTCCCGTATCCGGAGTGGCGAAAGCTGCTGTTTGATGATGCAAAAACTTCTTCAAAGAATGCTCTGTATCCGTTGCTGACGGGATTCGCCGGTGGCCCTCCCCTGCAGATGCCGGCTTTTGATTGCCGTCAAACTCTTGAGGGCCTCAAAGGAACACAACTCACATGTCCTGAAATTGATACAAATCTCATAGGAACATACCTGACTTATTTAAAGGATAGCGGGTTCCTGGATTGTTAGGGCGCATCGGCAGCAGGGGACTATTGGCACCTGCATTCGAACAAAAGAATGACGCCCGCTAAAAGCGGGCTCTGTAATTTTTGCCTCTTTTCCCACGGCTTACGCCGGGAGCTAGAAGAATATCGCCAACTTCGCTGGCTTTAATCTTCCTGACCTCAGATATCTTTCATACAGGGCTTTTATGCAGCATTCAATAAAGCCCAATGTCACTTTCATTGTTTTGTGTCGCCCAACGGGGCTTTGGTACTGGTTCTATTGCTAAAGCCCCGGCGCTGATGCGCCGGGCTAACTTCTTTCGCCTGCGAATGCGGGCTGACTTATGGAGTAACACTGAACCGGTCCAGTCTAGCGATTCCTATGTATTACATGTGTGGAGGTCTTCAATGAAGTTATTCTCATTACCCGAACGAACAGAAAAGCCGCGAAGAACAGGTCTAACTATCGTGATTGATCGCGGTCTTCCTACCGGTTACTTTCAAGACATGATCAGGAGCTATGGGGAGCTGATTGACCTGATTAAGCTCGGATGGGGCACCGCACTGAGCACACCGGATCTTCGGGAGAAAGTGAGATTCGCTCATAGCCACAAAGTGCCTGTATTTTTCGGTGGAACATTTTTCGAGAAAGCACTCCTGCAGGGAGAGCTGGAAAACTACAAGCAGCTTTGCCGTGAACTCAGCATAAGATATGTAGAAATCTCCAATGGCTCCATTGCATTGTCGAACCGGGAAAAGGCCGAGTACATTTCCCGCTTTGCCGCGGAATTTATCGTACTGAGTGAGGTCGGCTACAAAGACCAGCAGCGATCACAGGAACTTGCCCCCAAATCGTGGGTCGAATTCATTCGCCAGGACTTCGAAGCAGGCGCAACAAAGGTGATTATGGAAGCCCGGGAGTCAGGAAAGAGCGGCATTTGCCGCGACAATGGAGAGCTCCGATATGGCCTCATTTCGGAGGTGTTGAATTCGGGGGTTTCAGCCGACGACCTGGTATTTGAGGCGCCAAATAAAGATCTTCAGGTTTATTTCATTCGCAAATTAGGCCCCAACGCGAACTTTGCAAATATTGCGGCTGATGATGTTATCAGCCTGGAAACTCTTCGGCTGGGGCTTAGATCAGATACGCTGGAGCTGTTCGAAAATACAGTCAGCTATACACAACTCTTAAAGGAAGTCATGGAATGACAGAAAACCAGAATTTGCTGTTTCATTTGGCGATTCCATCTGCAAATCTGGATGAGTCTGCGGACTTTTATTCCAGGCTGGGATGCAGAATTGCACGCCGTTACCATGATCGAGTCACAGTTGAGTTTCTGGGCCACCAGGTTGTCTGCCATTTGAGCCCTGACAAAATCGACATGAGCCCGGAAGTTTACCCGCGGCATTTTGGCATTACTTTTACCGAAGAAGCGCTTTTTGACCGCATGTTGTGCACTATCGCCGAGCAGAAGATCCAATTCTTTCGTGAGCCGTTCATCAGGTTCAAAGGCCTTCGTGAAGAACACCGGACTTTTTTTGTGATGGATCCTTCAAACAACCTGCTGGAGTTCAAGTACTACTGCGATCCCGGAATGGTGTACTGACCAATGCCGGTGACGGAGTGCAAGAGCATAAGAGTTGAACGGCGCAGCACCCTGACTGGGGCTCGGCAGGCCGCGAGCATTGTGGTGGTGATTGATGTATTAAGAGCATTCACATGCGCTGCCATGATGTTTAGTTATGGCATCCGGAAACTGGTACTCGTGGGAAATACGGAAGAAGCCCTGGACTTGCGCCGCGCTGATCCGGAATATGTAGTTGCTGGTGAAGTGAACGGAGCAAAACCGGACGGATTTGATATAGGCAACTCGCCCAGCGAGATTATTGAAAAAGGTGAAAGCTACTTCAAACAGAGGAAAGTAGTTTTGCGCTCGAGCGCCGGGACTCAGGGCGCTTTAGCCGTTAGATATGGCGCCAGGGAAATCATTGTTGCCAGCTACTCCACCGCATCAGCCGTTGCTCGATATATCCGCCATAGACGAGCGAGCGACCCCGTCACTTTGGTGGGAATGGGATGGAAAGCACTGGAAAAATCCGTTGAAGACGAGCGCTGTGGAGATTACATCGAGCACCTTTTGACCGGCAGCGAATATGATCATATTTCCGCAATCCAGGATTGCCTGCACGACCCCGCTATCGCAGCCAGTCTTCGGGGGGAACGGCCATATCTGCCTAAAGAAGACGTGATTCTGGCATTGCAGCGTGATCTGTTTGATTTCGTAATGGTAGGACAGCCTGCGGCCAACTCTGTAGTTGTCAGATCCATTCGAGCATAATCTTTCCCGCCTATAGCGGGCCTTTATTTGCTTCTATACATCTACTCAGAGCTTTCATTCCAATACTGTTCACTTAAGAGCTTTCGAACTTTCTCAATCAACAGTCAACCACAAGGTTCCTTCGGCTTCGCTCAGGACAGGCTCTTCCACATTCCTGCTGCTGGCGCGTCGAGAATGTCTCAGGATGACGAAAGAGTCTTGATTTTACTTAAACGAACAGTATTGACCTTAACCCCCGACAATTTATATGTCGGTCTTGGCAGGCATTGCTCCGCGTTCACGAGGCAGCGCCTGCCAGCCAAGGAAGGGCATGTCTCCAAAAGATACTATCTATAGTCTGCTGAAGGACGCCGCGCGGCGTTCCCCGACAAGTCCCGCCATTCTTGGCGTGGACCGGAACCCTCTGGATTACCGCTCGCTGGTCGAACAGATTGAGACCACGGTTGAGTGCCTGAACCGTGCAGGCCTGCGCGCCCCTGATCGGGTGGCTGTGGTGCTCGAGAATGGTCCGGAGGCAGGGGTGTGCTGTCTTGCGGTTGCCGAGGCCACAACCTGCGTGCCTCTCAATCCCGCATATTCTGCGGCCGAATTTGAACTCTACTTTCAAAGCTCCTCCCCTAGGGCCCTCATCGTAAACTCCCGGACATCAAGCCCGGCGGTCACGGTGGCGCGGACCATGAACATACCGGTGATTGAACTGGTCACCCATCAGACTTCTGGAACATTCCATCTTGAATGTCAGGAACTCCCGCCTTGCGGTGCTCCCCGATTTGCTCAGCCCGACGGTGTAGCCATGCTGCTTTTCACGACGGGCACCACCTCCCGTCCCAAGACGGTCCCCATCACTCATCGCGGCCTGTGTCATGCTGCGCGGACGAATGTGGCGGCCCTGGCTCTCAAGCCTGAAGACCGTTGTCTAAATGTGATGCCGCTGTTCCACATTCACGGTCTGGCTTTCGCAGTTTTGACCTCTTTGTGCGCTGGCTCCAGTGTTGTGTGTACTCCTGGCTTTCAGGTATCCGAGTTCTTTTGTTGGCTGACTACCTTTAACCCAACGTGGTACACCGCTGCTCCAACCATGCACCACGCGGTTTTGAAACATGCGCTTGAGATGCCGAATGCAGCCACAGATTGCTCGCTGCGGTTCATTCGATCGGGAGCCTCCGGCCTGCCAACCAGCGTCATGAGCGGGCTGGAAAAAGTATTTTGTGTCCCGGTGATTGAAGCCTACGCCATGACCGAAACCGGGCTGATTTCTATTAACCAACTACCTCCAGGCCAGCGAAAGGCCGGTTCTGTTGGACTGCCAGTGGGATGTGAACTGGCAGTGATTGACGATCACGGGAACTCCGTGCCGGCAGGGCAGGTAGGCAATGTTGTGGTCCGCGGTGCAGGCCTGACCACCGGCTATATAGATAATGATGAGGCCAACCGGCAGTCGTTCATCAATGGCTGGTTCCACACCGGTGATCTTGGCCGCCTGGATTCAGATGGCTACCTGTTTCTCAGTGGAAGAACGACTGAGACGATTAACCGTGGCGGCGAAAAATTTGGGCCGGTAGAAATTGAAGAAGTTTTGATGCAGCATCCGGCGGTGGAGCAGGCCCTGGCCTTCGCTGTGCCGCATCCGACTTTGGGCGAACAGGTGGCAGCTTGCGTGGTTCTGCGTCCGCAAGTAGACGCGGCCAATGCCCAACAATTGGAATTCCAGCTACAGGAATTTGCGGCCAGGCGTCTTGCGACGTTCAAGGTGCCCTACTGCATCAAATTCCTTCATGAGATCCCCAAAGGACCCACCGGCAAGCCCCAACGAAAGGGTATGGCTACCCTGCTGGGCCTGACCAGCACAGAGCCAATGCAATCCGCGGTTGAATCTGCTGGCGCCCTGCGTACTCCTGCAGAAGAGCGTCTCATTGCTATATGGCAGGCGGTCCTCGGGCGTTCGAATTTTGGGATTCACGATGACTTTTTTGAATTGGGCGGCGACTCTATTTCCGGCGGCCAGGTAATTGCCCGTATTGGCGACGAATTCAAAATCACTCTCCCTCTGTTTCGACTCTTCCGCACGCCAACGATCTCTGCTTTAGCGCAATGGCTGGAGTCAGACGAAAAACAAGTTGCGCCTGATTTTGCCTCTATTGAGCAGGTTTCACGGCCTGAGCATTTGCCGCTTGCATATTCCCAGCAGCGATTGTGGTTCCTGGCGCAGATGGGAGTAAGCCGCCCGTACCACATGTCGTCAAGCTTCGATTTGAACGGAACTCTGGATCGGGCTGCATTACGCCGTGCCCTGGACCGAATTGTAGAGCGACATGAATCGCTGCGCACCACTTTTCCTGTGGTCGCTGGAGAGCCGGTGCAGCAGATCGCCGATGCCAAAGACAGTTGCTTCCGGCTGCTGGAACATGATCTGCGTGGACAGAATCAAGCCCAGGCAGAGCTGAGAAGATTAATGGAGGAGGAAGCGGATGCACCCTTCGATCTGCAGAGAGGGCCGCTGGTCCGTGGATGTCTCATACAACTCGAAGATCGGCGCCACGTCTTCGTCATCACCATGCACCATATCGTCTCTGACGGTTGGTCAATGGGTGTGCTGCTGGAAGAGCTGAATGCTCTTTACCGGGCTTACGCGCATGACAAACAGGAATATCTGCCTGAGATAAGGCTGCAGTATGCGGACTATGCGTTATGGCAGCGGCAGTGGATGGAAGGTGATGCAGTGCGGCAGCAGGCTGAGTACTGGAGGGCCACGCTGTCCGGTGCTCCCGCATTGCTATCATTGCCGGCGGATTACGAACGTCCGGCCCAGCAGGACTATACAGGAGCATTCATAGAGTTTTCGCTGGATGAGAAACTGACGGCGGAATTACAAGAATTGGGCCGCAAGCAGGGAACTACCCTGTTCATGACCTTGCTCGCTGGATGGACGGCGCTGTTGGGACGTTTGTCGGGACAGCAGGATGTGGTTGTCGGAACGCCGACAGCCAATCGCGGAAGAAGCGAAATCGAAAACCTGATCGGATGTTTCATTAACACCCTGGCAGTGCGGGTGGACCTGAGCGGTGAGCCTACAGTAGGAGAGTTGCTGCAACGCGTGAAAACGCAGGCCCTGACCGGACAACAGCATCAGGATATTCCCTTTGAGCAGGTGGTGGAACTGCTGCACCCGGTGCGCACCCTCGCGCATGCAGCGGTGTTCCAGGTGCTATTTGCCTGGCAGAATGCGTCTGAAGCGCAACTGGAGTTGCCTGGAGTGGAAGTCCAGCCACTGCCGCCTGCACGTGTCATGAGCAAGTTCGACCTTACCTTGACGCTGAAGCCGGTAGGGCAAAAGATCATTGGCGGTGCTACATATGCCGCCTCGCTGTTCGAGCGTGAGACGATTGAGCGCTATCTCGGATGCCTGCATACATTGCTGCAGGCCATGATCGGAGGTGAAGCCCAACCTGTCGACCGGCTGCCGCTGCTGAACGGTAGCGAGCACCATCAGGTACTGGAGAAGTGGAATAACACTGCAGTTCATTTTGCAGATGATCTGTTCATGCATGAATTGTTTGAGGCGCAGGTGAGCAGAGTGCCGCAGACTCTGGCCGTAGTGCAGGGCGAAAGAGAGCTCACGTATGCGGAATTGAACTGCCGTGCCAACCAGTTGGCACATTATCTCCGCCACTTAGGAGTGAAGCCGGAAACACATATAGCTATTTGCACCGAGCGCAGCATAGAAATGATGATCGGCATCCTTGCGGTGTTGAAGGCCGGTGGGGCCTACATACCTATGGATCCGGCCTACCCGGCAGACCGTCTGCAATTCATGCTCGAAGACAGCACTCCAGTGGTGCTTCTGACCGAGAAACACTTGCGCGCGCAACTCCCTCCCATCACAAACACAATGACTGTGCTGGACCTTGGCAGGGATATCAGTTGGAGAGATCAGCCACAGACAAACTTGGATCGTGCGAGCACTGGCCTCCGGCCGGATCATCTCGCTTACATCATCTACACCTCCGGGTCTACTGGCAGACCCAAGGGGGTAATGATTGAGCACAGGAATCTCTCAAATTATCTGCATTGGTCGGATCACAATTATTACCGCCACGCAGGCTTTGGTTCACCGGCAATCCACTCCATCGGCTTTGATGGATTGATCACGGTATTGTTTGGTCCATTCGTTGCGGGACAGACATTGACATTGCTGCCTCGTGGATCGGAGATGGAGTGTCTGGCGAGCCTGTTTTCCTCTGCAGACGTTTGTCACACGCTCATAAAAGTTACACCCTCCCATCTAAAGCTCCTTAATCAATTAATTCCCGAGGATACCGGTAAAGCGCCGGCTGCAGCTCTCATGATCGGCGGTGAAGCGCTGGTTCCATCTGATGTTCTCTTCTGGCAACGCCGTTTCCCTCAAGTGCGGCTGATAAATCATTTTGGTCCTACTGAAACAACTGTAGGTTGCTGCACGTTTGAGATTGCGGAACGCGTTAGTGAAACGCGTTCAATTCCCATTGGCCGGCCTATCGCGAACACTCGGCTTTATATTCTCGACGCCTATGAGCAACCGGTTCCTGTCGGGGTACCGGGGGAGTTGTACATAGCGGGCGCGGGAGTAGGGCGGGGATATCTCAACCGGACGGATTTGACCGCTGAACGTTTTGTGCGGGACCCGTTCTCGCCCAATCCTGAAGCGCGGATGTACAAAACCGGAGACCTCACGCGCAGGCTGCCAGACGGCGCCATTGAATTCCTCGGACGTAATGATGACCAGGTGAAGGTACGCGGCTTCCGTATTGAACTGGCGGAAATCGAGGCGCGGCTGAGACAGTGCATGGGAGTGCGGGAAGCGGTGGTGGTGGCCCGCGATGATGATCGAGGCGAGAAACGGCTGGTCGCCTACTACACCTGTGAAAACAGCAATGATGGAACTGAGAGACAGGTAACTCCCGAGCAACTCCGTCAGGAATTAATGGACATCCTGCCGGAGTACATGGTGCCATCTGCGTATGTGCAGATGGCTGCGCTTCCACTCAATCCTCATGGGAAGGTGAACCGCAAGGCACTGCCGGAACCCGGGGAAAGTGCCTATGTAAGGCGTGAATATGAAGCGCCAGTGGGCGAGATCGAAATAGCCCTTGCTGAAATCTGGGCGGAGGTGTTGAAGCTGGATGGAGAGAAGGTGGGCGTCCATGACAACTTTTTCGAGTTAGGCGGGCACTCGCTGCTGGCCACGCAGGTGATGGCCAAAGTGAGGAGCCGGCTGGAGATTGATTTGCCGCTGAAGGCGCTGTTTGAGCGGCCCCGGGTGAGACAGTTGGCGGAGCTGATCGTGGCCACGGCAAAGAGTGCAGTGCCGGCGATTGAGCTGGTGGACCGCAGCCGGCTGGAGCGGCTGCCGCTGAGCTTTGCCCAGGAGCGATTGTGGTTTATCAACCAACTGGAGCCGGAGAGTGTGGCGTACAACCTGCCGCTGGCGGTGAAGATCGGCGGGGAGTTGGACATCGAGCAGTTGGAACAGGCCTTTGCGCTGATCATCGCGCGGCATGAGAACCTGCGGACGGTGTTTCCGAGCCAGGAGGGGCAGGCGCAGCAAGTGATTCTGAACGCAGCGGATTTCAGACTTGAATACACCGATCTGAGCTGCTGTGAAGACGGAGAAGAGCGGGAGCGTCAGGCCCGAGAGATCTGTCATAGAGAAGCGGTGAAGCCGTTTGATTTGGCCTGTGGGCCGCTGTTGCGGGGCAAAGTAATCAGGCTGGCGGAGCAGGAGCATGTGCTGATGCTCTGCATGCACCACATCATCAGTGATGGCTGGTCCATTGGCATATTGATCAAAGAACTGGGTTCGATCCTGGAAGCCTTCCGCGAAGGCC
>QHVI01000183.1 GCA_003223515.1 Candidatus Angelobacter sp. Gp1-AA117 | reverse complement strand
CTCCCAACTCAATCCGGTAACCGCGCACCTTCACCTGATGATCGAACCGTCCCAGATACTCCAGCTCTCCCTCACTCCTCCAGCGCACCCGGTCTCCCGTCCGGTACAATCGCTCTCCCGCTGTCCTGCTAAAGACATGGGGAATGAACTTCTCAGCGGTCAATCCCGGCTGGTTCAAATATCCACGCGCCAATCCCCTTCCTCCCAACCATAACTCCCCGGCCACTCCCACTGGCACTACTCCCATCCCTTCATCCAGCACGTATGCCTGTGTCTCCGCGATCGGCCTGCCGATGCCCACACTGCTCCTCTCTTCCCCACGCTCCATACACCCCCAGGTCGAGTAGGTCGTGTCCTCCGATGGCCCATACAAATTAAAAACCGATTCCACCGTACCCAATCCGTATATCTCCTCCACCAAACTGCGCTGCAGCGCCTCCCCCGCCAGGTTCACCACCCGCACCGACTCCGGCAACGCTTTCATCCTCACCAACTCGGTCATCGCCGAGGGCACCGTGTTGACCAGCGTGATCTTTTCCTCTCCTCGCCACTCCTGCAAGGCCAGCGCATCCGCCGCCATAATTACCTTCCCGCCCCAACTGAGCGGAACAAATATCTCAAACACCGAAAGATCAAAGCAGATCGACGTGCACGCCAGAACCCCAGACATCGCTTCTCCGCTGAATGCCTCTCTCGCCCAATGCATTAACACTCGCGGCCCTTCATGCACTATGGCTACTCCTTTAGGCCTTCCCGTAGACCCGGAGGTATAAATCACATAGGCCACATTTTGCAGATCAACACTGATGCCCGGATTGGCCCCGCTTTCTATGCCAATTTCCTCCACCCTCTCATCCACACAAATCTTTTCTGCCGCACTCCACTCCAACAGTTCCTTGAATTTCCCCTCTGTCAGTACCAGTGCCGCCTGCGCGTCCTCCATCATGAACTGCAGCCGATCCGGCGGATAGTTGGAGTCCAGGGGCACATACGCTCCTCCTGCCTTAAGCACCCCCAGCATGCCCACTACCATCTCCAACCTTCGTTCTAAACAAATCCCCACCCGCACTTCCGGCCCCACTCCCAGCTTCCTTAAGTAGTGTCCCAACTGATTGGCACGCCGGTTCAGTTCTCCATAGCTAATACGCTGGTCTTCATACTCCACCGCTACCGCCTGCGGCGTCCGCTCCGCCTGCTGCTCGAATAGTTCGTGCATGCAAAGAAACGGATAGCTTGCCTCCGTCCGGTTCCATTCTTTCAGCAACTGCTCCCGCTCGGCCTCACTCAGCAGCGGCAAATCCGATATTCGCCGCCCGATGCCGTGAAGTGCTCCACCTAGCAGGGTAAGCAGATGCTGTGCCATGCCGTTGATGGCCCCATCGTCAAACATTGCTTTGCGATATTCGAAGCAAAGCTCGGAGACATCGCCGAATTGACGAACGCTTAGGGTCAGGTCAAATTTTGCGCCGCCGTTATGAACATCAACGAGCATCACATCCAGTCCTGAAAGGGAAAGACGGGGCGCCTCCTGGAAGACAAACATCGTTTGAAAGAGTGGGGTTCCCCGGCGATCATGACCGGGATTCACCGCCTGAACAACGCGCTCAAAGGGAACGTTCTGATGTGCAAAGGCATCTGTGCACATGGCGTAGGTCTTTGCGAGTAACTCTTGAAAGGTGTCGTTGATATCCAGGCGAAGCCGCAACGCCAGAGTGTTGATAAAAATGCCGATCAGTTTCTCAAGGACGGAATAGGGTCGAACGGATACTGCAGTGCCGGTCACGATATCGTCCTGGCGTGTGTATCGCCATAGTAAAGCGACAAACGCAGCTAGCCATATCATGAATGCAGTTGCGCCAGATTGCTGGGCAACGTTCTTTGCCCGGACCATGAGTGATGGATCAATGATCACGGTTTGCCGGCCAGAGGAACTGGTACAGGCAGTGGACGTGTGTACCACCAATGCTGTTGGTGATGCGCCGGCAAGCTGCGTGGTCCAATATTCCAGTGCGTCTTTCTCTCCAGCTTCGTCGTGATGTTCTCGCTGCCAGCGCGCGAAATCAGAGTATTGCGCCGGAAGATCGGGAAGCAGCAGAGGCAAGTCTCTCGAATAAGCTTCGTAAGCAGAGGCAACTTCCTGGAGGAGTATCCGAAACGACCAGCCATCGATCACAATGTGGTGAACAACCAGCAGAAGTAAACCTTCACAATCACCGGTGCGGTAGATTTTGGCCCGCAGAAGAGGACATGTGGCCAGATCGAAGGGCAAGCGAGCTTCTGCCGATGCCATATCCATCGCCACCGACAACCTGTCAATCTCCTTCCTCTGCCGGAGGTCCTCAATCCCAAGGGGAATAAAAACATCTGAGACCGCCGCTTCTACTGCTCCATTGATCTCTCTGAACTTGCTTCGAAGTATTTCGTGACGCCCGACAACCTGGTTCAGGCTCTTTTCGAGCGCTTGTTCATCGATTTGCCCTTTAAGGCATACCGCAAAGTGCTCGTTGTAAGCGGGGTCCTCAGGATTCAACTGATGCAATAGCCACAGTCTCTCTTGAACAAACGATAGTGGCGCTGGCCCGTTGCGTCGTTGCGGATCGCTCCGAAAAGGTTCCTCACTGGCCAGTCCCTGTTTCCGGGCAAGTGCATGAAATAATGCCAGCTTTTTCTGTAATAAAGTGGAGTCTGCCATGAAGATTATTGAAGAGAAGGTTGATCTACTTCGTCGAGCATGACCTCGACTTGCGCCTCAGGAAGCTCTCGGACGGCCTTGAACAATTCAGCGCAGCGCAGCGCACGGTCTCCGGCCAGGCTGCGGATCTCTTCCGCCAGGGCTTCGATTGTGGAGTACTTGAAAAATGTTCCGATATCGATGTTGACCTGAAAAATTTCACGTACCAGGGCAGCCAGTTTCATAGCCAATAAGGAATGTCCGCCAAGATCAAAGAAACTCTGGTTGATGCCTATTAACTCCACATCCAGCAACTCAGACCACATTTCCGCGAGGACTTCTTCCACGGCATCTTGTGGTTTCTTCGGCAACTGACTGCTGCTTGCGGACGTGCCGCTGGCTGTGGTCAGAAGCTTTCGGTCTAGCTTACCGTTTGGCGTCCGGGGCATATCCTCAAGCCAGATGAATCTGGCCGGCATCATGTATTCGGGCAACTTGGCTGCCATGAATACACGCAGTTCCTCTGCAGATGGGCGGTGCCCCTCCCTCGCCATCACATAGCACAGTAACTCGGAACTTGCTTCGTCTTGAGATTCCACCATTGTGGCCGCTTCACGAATAGCCGGGTGACGGCTTATGACGTCTTCGATTTCTCCCAGCTCAATCCGATATCCACGGAGTTTCACCTGATTATCAAGACGCCCAAGAAACTGCAGCCGGTACTCACGGGTGAGCCTGCCACGGTCCCCCGTACGGTACATCCGCGCTCCGGGGAATGCAGAAAACGGATCTGGAACGAACCGAGCCGCTGTAAGGTCGGGGCGGCGCAAATAGCCTCGGGCGACCCCTTCGCCGCCGATACAAATTTCACCAGGCACGCCCACAGGAACCAGTTCTCCGTAGGCATCGGCGACATATACCTGCGTATTGGCCAGCGGTCGTCCCAGAGTGACCTGAACGGCATCGCGGCTCAAAAGATCCGATGTTGACCAGATACAGGTTTCGGTTGGGCCGTACATGTTATGGAGGCTCCCCGGCACACTCTTCATCAAGCGTTCAGCAGTAGCCGCAGGCAGCATCTCGCCGCCGACCAGCATGCAGTTGAGTCCTTTGAGCACATCCTCCCGGTCAAGCAGCACTCGCGCCAGTGAGGGTGTGCACTGAAGATGACTTGGGCAACGATCAAAACCAGTTAGCTGAGTTTCTGACTGGTGTTTCACTTCGGCCAGCAAACGCAAACTTTCAATTACTGAGGTGGTGTCCACTCCGAAATCGATCAGGCATGCTACTTCGTCGACCTTTGCCTCTTTCAAACGCTCGATCATTTTCAGGCAGCGTCCGGGTGTTCCGAATAGCCCGCTGGTTTCGAAGTAGCGATCAAAGGCCGCAGTCAGGAGAGTCTTCATCTCAGGACCATTGATATCTTCAGGAAGGGCTACCCCGATGCTGCGGGCAAAGTTTTTAATCAGCGCCACCGAATCCTTCAAATACGCGATCATCGGTTCGCGCACTTTCTCTCTGACAGCATCGGTATCGTGTCCCACAAACGTATGCAACATCAGCGTGACCTTTCCTTCTCCAGAATGTCCGGCGTCACGCCACGCCTTGCGATAAATAGAAATATTGAGCGCGACCTCTTGAACACTTTGCCCCAGCAGGTGTGTCAGCACGTTTGCCCTTATCTGACCGGCCGTGCGGAAGGTTTCTTCCGTGCCGGCAGCGGTGACCCATACCGGTAATTCAGCCTGAATCGGCGGAGGATAGATTCTTACAGAAACATCGGTGCCAGTCCCCGATTTGAACGGCACCTCCTCGCCTCGCCAGAGCTTTTTCACGATTTCGATGTTACGGAACATCACCTCGCGGCGAGTGGCATAGTTATCAGGATCAAATATGAAATCTTCTGCGTGCCAGCCGGACGCGAATGAAACCCCCGCGCGCCCTTTTGACAGGTTGTCGACCACTGACCATTCTTCTGCCACTCGAACGGCATGATGCAGTGGCAGAACCACGCTTCCCGCTCGGATGTGCACGCGCCTGGTTATTGTCGCCAGCGCCGCCCCAATCAGCGAGGGATTCGGATAGCTGCCACCGAAGGTGTGAAAGTGTCGTTCCGGTGTCCACACGGCTTCAAAACCGTTCTCGTCGGCAAATTTGGCTCCTTCGAGAAGAAGCCGATAGCGAGCATCAGGATCGGCGCTGGCGGCGCTGGCAAAATAGAACAAGCTGAATGCAACATTTCTTGGATTCATTGCTGTAACTGCACAGAGACTGGAGTCGAGCATGACCCGAACGCCTCGTGTCACCGTCCACAGAATTTCAAGCACCGAGATATCAAAGCAAATGCTGGTCACCGCAAGCCATGCAGCGTCATTCCCGGGCTCGATGATCCTGTCCATTCCCGCAAAGAAGTTCAGTACGCTACGATGGCTGATCATTACTCCCTTGGGAACTCCTGTGGATCCTGACGTGTAGATCACATACGCCAGATTCTCTGGCTGCACGGCCCTGCTCGACGGATAACTTGGGCATTGGTTGATCTGTGGCCAATCTCGATCGATACAGACAACGGTCCCTTGATAACTTTGTAAAACCGCAGTCAACTCCTCGTGTGCTACCATAATTTGAGCACCAGAGTCAGAAAGCATGAACGAGATCCTGTCGGCAGGGTAGTCAACATCCAGGGGCAGATACGCTCCACCTGATTTCAAAATACCGAGTAATCCGACGAGCAAATCAGGGGAGCGCCGCAGGCAAATACCAACGATCGAGTCTGCACCGGCGCCAGCCGCGCGCAGATAGCTGGCCAGCCGACTGGCCCGGTCATTCAGATTCCTGTAGGTCAATGATTTGCCTTCACCGCTTACTGCAATGGCATTCGGCATTTCCATTGCCTTCCGCTCAAACATTTCGTGAATGCTGCTTTCTCCCTCGAATGGCGCAGTCGTTTTATTGAATTCGACCAGAGCAAGAGTTTCTTCTTTACTGAGAATCGGCAAAGAAGAAACTCTTCGCGAGGGATTCTCACAGACGCTTTCGATCAAAACACCCCAATTCCGTAGCATTGCGGCTGCCATTTCCGGCAAGAATAGATCCCGCCTGTAGCAGAGGGCAGCATGGAGTCCCTCTCCAGCCTCCGCAACCATGAGCGTAAGGTCGAATTCCGTGGAGACAGGACGCAATCCGATATTCTCCAACTCGAATTCTCCAACGGTAAGCTTCGTCCCTGCCACCCCCAGCCCAAACAGAGCACTGTTAGAAACGGTACCGGCTTCAGACAGAAACGTGAACACAGTCTGCACAAGAGGCGACCGCCCTGGAATTCGAGCAGGCTGAAGCTGCTCGACCAAAGCGCCGAACGGGAGGTGTCGATGATTCAGCGCCCGCAACATTCGTTGCCGGGTCTGCTCCAGAAACTCTGAGAAGATCGGATCCCCAATAAATTGGGCACGTAGTACCACGGGATTGATAAAGTAACCCTGGGTTTGCCCGAAGTCCCGGCTATCGCGCAACGAAACTGGCAATCCCACGGCAAAATCGGTCTGTCCTGAATACCGGTGTAACAGGATTTCGAAAGCGCTAATCAGCAGCGTGTGTAGCGTCGTGTTGCGCTCAGCGCAAAGACCGTGTAAAGCAGCAACCGTGGACGGATCAACGTGCAGTGATTCCCACCCCGCCACACGTACCGGATTTGTCATGACCGGAGAAGTGGTGGGCAATTCAAGAGGCGGCGGTACCGGTGTCAACTCCGTCCGCCAGAATTCCCACAACCGGCTTTCCCTATCATTATTATTATTATTGTTAGTCAAAAACTGCCCTTCACGCCGGACGTACTCTGCAAAAGGTGCCGACGAGAATTCCTGTACCTCTCGGGCGCCACATTCTGCGAATATCTCTCGCACCAGCTGCGCCAAAGAAGAAAAATCCGAGATGAGATGATGTACCGCCACGACTATGACGGCGGGCCCTGATTCACGTTCGTACAACGTGACCCGCAGGAGTGGACCCGTTGCCAGATCAAAGGGCTCGTAAGCAGCCGTAGCGGCATGGCGCTCAGCTTCTCCAGGTTCCCATCCTCGCGCATCGATGTGCGTAAAAGCATTCGCTGGGTGTTCATGGATATGATGGCGCGGTTGTCCCTCTACTACCGGGAAGGTCGCACCCAAGATGGCGTGACGTGCAACCACCACCTGACAAGCGCTACGTATCCTCGATACGCTGATTTTTGAATTGGCACGAGCAGCAAGAGCGAGATTGTAGACCGGGCTCGTAGGGTCCAACTGGTGATTCAGCCACAGCGCGTATTGGCCGCGCGACAGCGGAAACTCGCGGTCATGATTGGTAACCGCCTGGCTCTTCTGGAAGACTTTTGGAGAATCCGCGATTAACACCGACAGATTGCGAATCGTAGTGTCAGTGAGCAGAGCGGTAAAATCCATGTCAATCCCTTGCTTTTGTAATTGGCTGGTGAGTTCAGCCGCGACCAGCGAGTCAATACCACAACTGACCATCTCCGCATCGGAATCGATGGATTGAGCGTCCACCCTCGTCAACATGGCAATTTGACTTGTAATCCACTGACAAACGGACTCTGCGTTGTTGAAATCCATAGCTTGGGCTGCATTGCTTCTTTCAGCCTCAGTCGGTGGTTCTGATTTCCATTGTGCTGTGATTTGAAGTTCGCCGTTCTCAAAAAGCTCCCGGCAGCAACCACGGCGCACCTTGCCACTCGAAGTCTTCGGAATTACGTTACGCCGCACCAGGACTACCATATCAAGACGAATTCCGCATTCGGCAGAGACGGCGCGGCGAATTGCCAACAACGCAGGTTCATAGCTGGCCAGCTTTGCCGACACCTCCTGAATCAGGATGATCCGCTGCTCTTCCCCATCGCCGATAGAGAAAGCTGCGCCTGAGCCAGGCTGCGCTTCCCGGCAACTCCGCTCTGCAGAGGCTTCAATGTCCTCAGGGTAATAGTTCTGGCCTTGCACGATGATGAGGTCTTTCAGCCGGCCAGACACCACCAATTCGTCACCGTGAAAAAAACCGAGGTCTCCGGTCCTGAGGAATGGTCCGCTCTCTTTGCCGACGATTCGTGCACGAAAGGTCGCCTCCGTTTCTTCCCGTCGGCCCCAATAGCCTTGGGCGATACTCGGTCCCGCAATCAAGATCTCGCCGCTCGCTCCGTCCTTGAACTCCAGTCCAGTTTCAGGATCTACTATCCGCACGTCATGCTGTTCAATGACACGACCACAACTCACAGACTGGGAACCAGAATGTGTCTTGTCAGAGGAATAACGACTATTACATGAGACCAGGAGAGTTGCCTCGGCCAAACCATAACAGGGATGCCATGCCTCCTGACGGAATCCACATCCTCTGAAGCTTGTGCTGAAGTCGGCGAGAGTATCTTCACGTACTGGCTCCGATCCATTGAAGGCGACACGCCAGCAACTCAGATCCAGCATGGCCTTGTCCGCGGGGCTCACCTTGCGCAAACAGTGACGATAAGCGAAATCAGGGCCGCCACTGGTGGTCGCGCGATGCGTGGAAATCGTCCGCATCCAGCGTGCAGGCTCGCGAATAAACTCAACGGGCGAAAACAGGATACAGCGCGCACCCAGGTAGAGTGGCTGGAGCACGCCTCCTATTAACCCCATGTCATGGCCCATGGGAAGCCAACTGACGATCACAGAAGACTCGTCTTGCCCGAAGTTCCTCTGGATCGCATGCTCATTGGCGAGAATGTTGCCATGGCTCACCATTACTCCCTTAGGGGTCCCGGTTGATCCGGATGTGTACTGAAGTAACGCAAGTGTTTCGGGAACGATGCATAGTTCCTCCCACCGCTCCGCGCCATCGCTTTTTGCGTCCTGTTCAGTGAACCAACAAACACCAGAAGGAGCCTCTCTTTCGGCGAACAGCTTTGCGAGCGGCGCCATCGTAAGTCCGAAACGCGCCCCACAATCGCCTGCAATGGAAGCCATGCGGGTCCAGCCGCGGCTCGCATCAGGTGGATAAACAGGAACAGCGATGGCTTCTGCATAAAGGCACCCGAAAAATCCCACGATGAAATCAAGACCCGGCGGATATGCTAGTAGAACCGGTGAATGTGAGGCTCCTGCCGACTTCAGCAGGACTGCGATGCTGCGCGCGCGCAAGTCGAGTTCCTCATAGTTGAGACTTGCAGTAGGCCGCTCTTCCGATAACCAGGTATAGGCCTGAATGCCAGACTTATTACGAGCCCTGTATCGAAGCAACTCAATGAGGTTCGAAACTGAATTCGGGAAACAACTCATTTCTGGAACTTGTTTCATCATGGATCGGGTATGATGTGAGGTTACTCGCGGCGCCCGGCAAGTACAGGTTCGCCCGCCATTTCTCTATTCAACCCCTCGACTGGGGCCGAGCCGCATTCCATGGCCGCGCGATGGTGGCACAGCTTTTGGATGGTGCGTTCCTTATTTACTACTGATGGAATAGCGCGGTCGCGGGTCGGCTTTTGTCGCCGGTTGAGATGAATACCGCCCGAAGGTATTTACACGGGCGACGGCAAGACAATGGCGATGATCAGCAACCCTAAGGCCGTGGAACCCATGAATGACGGCAACCACCATCGCCGTGACGATGCCACGGGAACAATCTGGCCAACCAGCAGAGACAGCAACAGGCCTAAAAGTATATTTACGATGAGAGTTGATTGTGCCGCGAACGCAAAGAAAATCTTGTGAGCCATAGGAGCTATTACCAGAATGGCAGGCAAACTGCCTAAGACCAGCACAATATTCGCCGTTCTTGCCGAAATCAGCTTTGTACCTCCGACAGCAAGCTGGCCGACCGCAGCAAACAGAAGGGGCCAGAGAAACAGATAGCTGCCCCCCGGGACGTAGAAGCTTACGATCGCGGTTAATGCAACCCATCCCCAAAGAACACCGGCCATCAGATTTTGAGCATCAACCTGCTTTATTACGAAACAGTAAAAAGTCAGTCCGCAACCAAGGCCGAATGCTGAGAACGCCAGTATGTACCACTGAGGATGAAACATCATGCCTTTCATGATTCGGGAAGAATTCTGCATCAGCGCGGATATAATCCAGGATGCTGCCTCAGCCCCTCC
>QHVI01000182.1 GCA_003223515.1 Candidatus Angelobacter sp. Gp1-AA117 | reverse complement strand
CTGAATGGAACAACCACGGTGACCTTCACCATCAGCAATCCGAATACCAGCGCTACTGCGGACCTCAGCGGCGTCGCTTTCAGTGACACACTGCCGGTAAGCGGCGGAGCGGGCAGCGCGACGCTGGTAGTGTCGAGCACGCCCAATGTGACCAACACCTGCGGTGGAACAGTGACGGCCACAGCGGGCGGTGGAGCGATCAGCCTGACGAGTGGCAGCGTGGCTCACAACGCATCCTGCACGATCAGTGTGGATGTGAAGGGCACGGTAGAAGGTGATGCCAGCAACACCACGGGAACGATCAACTCGACCGAGGGTGGAACGGGCACGACCAGCAACACGGCGACGATGAAAGTAGTAGCGCCGCCGACGATCAGCAAGGCGTTCGGAGCGGCGAATATCACGCTGAACGGAACGACCACGGTGACGTTCACGATCACCAATCCGGCCAGCAATACCAGTGCGGAGAACGGGGTCGCATTCAGCGACACGTTGACCAATGGGTTGCAGGTGGCATCGACGCCAGGAGTAAGCAACACCTGCGGCGGGACGGTGACGGCGGCAGCCAACGCGACCAGCATCAGCCTGACCGGTGGGAGCATCGCCACGCCGGGTAGCACATGCACGATTGTGGTGAACGTGACCGGGACGCAGTCTGGAACGGTGAGCAACACCACGGGCGCGGTAAGTTCGACCAACGGCGGAACGGGTGCGACCAGCAACACGGCCACGCTGATAGTGGCTTCACCGGCAACGGTGACCAAGGGGTTTGGCGCAGCCAAGATTTCGCTGAATGGAACGACGTCGCTGACCATCAACATCACCAATCCAAACACCAACGTATCGCTGACGGGATTGTCGTTTACTGACAGTCTGCCGGCAGGCTTGGTGGTTGCAACGCCAAACGGTTTGACGAACACCTGCGGCGGTACAGCCACGGCGACTGCTGGTTCAGGTTCTGTGAGCCTGAGTGGCGGTACGGTAGCGGTCAGCGCCTCCTGCGCGGTAACCGTGAATGTGCAGGGCACCACGGCTGGAACCAAGAGCAACAGCGTGACTGTGAGTTCGACCGAAGGCGGGGCGAGCACACCGGCGACCGCTACGGTCACAGTGGTAGCGCCAGCGACGATCAGCAAGGCCTTCGGCGCGGGCAGCGTTCCGCTGAATGGAACAACGACAGTAACTTTCACCATCAGCAACCCCAACAACCCGGCAACGCCGGCCAACGGCGATCTGACCGGAGTGGCGTTTAGTGACACGTTGCAGGTCAGCGGTGGTCCGGGCAGTGCGACGCTGGTAGTGTCGGGCACGCCGAATGTAACCAACACGTGCGGTGGAACAGTGACGGCCATAGCGGGCGGCGGAGCGATCAGCCTGACGAGTGGCAGCGTGGCTCACAACGCATCCTGCACGATCAGTGTGGATGTGAAGGGCACGGTAGAAGGTGATGCCAGCAACACCACGGGAGCGATCAGCTCGACCGAAGGTGGAACGGGCGCGGCCAGCAACACGGCCACGCTGAAGGTAGTAGCGCCGCCGACCATCAGCAAGGCGTTCGGAGCGGCGAATATCACGCTGAACGGAACGACCACGGTGACGTTCACGATCACCAATCCGGCCAGCAACACCAGTGCGGAGAACGGGGTTGCGTTCAGCGACACGTTGACCAACGGGTTGCAGGTGGCGTCCACGCCAGGAGTGAGCAACACCTGCGGCGGTACTGTCACAGCAGCGGCCAACTCAACCAGCATCAGCCTCACGGGTGGCAGCATAGCCACGCCGGGTAGCACATGCACGATTGTGGTGAACGTGACCGGGACGCAGTCTGGAACGGTAACCAACACCACCGGCGCAGTAAGTTCGACTAACGGCGGAACGGGGGCGACCAGCAACACGGCCACGCTCAGCGTAGCTACGCCGGCAACGGTGACCAAGGTGTTTGGCGCGACCAGGATTCCGCAGAACGGAACCACGTCGCTGACCATCACCATCACCAACCCGAACACGAATGTGGCGCTAACTGGGCTTTCATTCACTGATAGCCTGCCGGCAGGGTTGATAGTTGCAACGCCCAGCGGTCTCACCAACACCTGCGGCGGTACAGCTACGGCGACTGCTGGTTCAGGTTCTGTGAGCCTGAGTGGCGGCACGGTAGCGGCCAGTGCTTCATGCACAGTATCCGTGAATGTGCAGGGCACCACGGCTGGCGACAAGAACAACAGCGTGACCGTGAGTTCGACCGAAGCTGGGGCGAGCACACCGGCGACGGCGACGGTCACGGTGGTAGCGCCGCCGACGATCAGCAAGGCGTTCGGCGCAGGCAGCATTCCGCTGAATGGAACTACTACAGTTACCTTCACCATCAGCAACCCCAATAACCCGGCAACGCCGGCCAACGGTGATCTGACTGGATTGGCGTTCAGTGACACGTTGCAGGTCAGCAGCGGTCCGGGCAGTGCGACGCTGGTGGTATCGAGCACGCCGAATGTGACCAACACCTGCGGTGGAACAGTGACGGCCACAGCGGGCGGTGGAGCGATCAGCCTGACGAGTGGCAGCGTGGCTCACAACGCATCCTGCACGATCAGTGTGGATGTGAAGGGCACGGTAGAAGGTGATGCCAGCAACACCACGGCAGCGATCAGCTCAACCGAAGGTGGAACGGGCACTGCCAGCAACACGGCCACGCTGAAGGTGGTAGCGCCGCCGACGATCAACAAGGCGTTCGGAGCGGCGAATATCACGCTGAACGGAACGACCACGGTGACGTTCACGATCACCAATCCGGCCAGCAACACCAGTGCGGAGAACGGGGTTGCATTCAGCGACACGTTGACCAACGGGTTGCAGGTGGCGTCCACGCCAGGAGTAAGCAACACCTGCGGCGGTACGGTAACGGCAGCGGCTAACTCGACCAGCATCAGCCTGACGGGTGGGAGCATCGCCACGCCGGGTAGCACATGCACGATTGTGGTGAACGTGACCGGGACGCAGTCTGGAACGGTGACCAACACCACGGGCGCGGTAAGTTCTACTAACGGCGGCACGGGCGCGACCAGCAACACGGCCACGCTCAGCGTAGCTACGCCGCCCACAATCACTAAGGGGTTCGGTGCAGCCAGCATTCTGCTGAATGCCAGTACCTCATTGACCCTCAACATCAGCAACCCCAATACATCACTGGCTCTGACTGGCGTGGCGTTTACTGACTCCCTGCCGGCAGGGCTGGTAGTGGCGACACCCAGCGGTCTGACCAGCAGTTGCGGTGGCACTTCCACGGCGGCTGCGGGTTCAGGCTCCATCAGTCTCTCCGGAGGCACGCTGGCAACTAACGGCTCCTGCGCCATCTCGCTCAACGTGACAGGAGTACAGGCTGGTGTTCAGAACAACACCACCGGCCCGATCTCCTCGAACGAGAGCGGCGCGGGCGCAACCAGCAACACGGCCAGCATCACCGTGATTGGACCGCCGAGTATCGCAAAATCATTCGTTCCGAGCACCATCAACCTGATCGGGGCTCCCACGGTGTCCACGCTGACCTTCACCATTACCAACCCGAACGCCACGGTGGCGCTCACCGGTGTGGCTTTTGGTGACACTCTGCCGGGTGGCTTGACATTCGCGATTCCGAATAACCTGACTGGTTCCTGCGGCGCTGGTACGATCACGCTGGGAACAGTCTCCGGCTTCTCGGTCGTGAACCTCTCAGGCGGCACCATCGCTGCGGGCGGCTCCTGCACCTTCTCGGTGGATGTGAAGGGGACAACCGGCGGACACAAGGTGAACACCACGGGCACGGTGACCTCCAGCAACGCTGGTTCCGGCAATCAGGCTACAGCGACCATCGATGTGCTGGCTCCTGATCCGACCATTACCAAGACCCATACTGGTAACTTCCAGCGTGGCCAGACAGGCGCGACCTACACCATCACGGTGAGCAACGTCGGCTTTGGTCCAACGGTTGGCACAGTGACTGTGACTGACACCTTGCCTGCTGTTCCGAATACGCTGGTGCCTACGGCCATGAGCGGTACCGGATGGACCTGCAACCTGGGCACGTTGACCTGCACACGCAGTGATGCGTTGCCTTCAGGCAGCAGCTATCCGGCGATCACACTCACCGTGAATGTGCCGATTAACATTCAGGCCAACGTGACCAACACCGCTACGGTTTCCGGTGGTGGAGACGTTAACCCGAACAACAACACGGCCAACGATCCGACGCATATCGGGCCACCGCTGCAGATCAGTCCAGCAAGCAGTGACCTTGGGGTCTTGACGGGTGGATCGGGAACGATGATGCTCCAGGTGGATTCCAGCGCCGGTTTGGGCTTTGTGACCTTCGGGTGCAGCGGCATGCCGGCTGGTGTCTCCTGCAGCTTTAACCCTCCCTCGGAGAACCAGCTCAGCACGCAGGTCACCATGACTGTGACCGATGGTCGCAGGCACGCCAACGCTACGCCGTTCAGCATGAACGGAGCTACGCCGCGTTATGCGGCCATGCTCCTCCCGCTGCTCGGTCTGTTGGGAATGATGCTGACCGGAAAGAATAGAAAGCCGACGCGTGTGCGTCTGGCACTGTGTCTGGCCGGCTTATTGACGGTACTGGCCTTTGCAGGATGCGGCGGCACGGCATCGACAGCGCAAATCGGTCCGGTGACCTTCCCGCTTACCGTTACTGCAGCCACACCGACCGACCAGGCTACAACAACCGTGAATGTACGAGTGCAGTAAGCAGTGATGCAGTAAAACATCCGGGGTCATTGCTGCTTTGCCAGGCAGTGACCCTGCAAGTAATAGGAGAGGAAATGTCAAGTCCGTATATCGGTGAGATCAGGATGTTTGCAGGAAACTTTGCCCCGGTAGGCTGGGCCTTCTGTAATGGCCAGATCATACCCATTGACCAGAACGATGCGCTTTTCAATCTGATTGGGACTACTTACGGCGGTGATGGCCAGACTACCTTCGCCTTGCCCGATCTGCAAAGCCGTGTTCCTATCCATGTCGGGTCGGGATTCGCTCTGGGCCAGACAGGCGGCGCAGAGACGGTTACACTGACCACGCAGCAGATTCCCATCCACAGCCATCTTTCACAGGCTAGTTCAGCGGTGGGAGCCGCTCCAAATCCGCTGAATAACACATGGGCCAAGCAAGACAGCCTGAGCCCATACTCGAGTGCTGCCCCGGATACGGCTATGGATCCGGCTGCATTAGGCGTATCCGGTGGATCACAGCCGCATGACAATATGATGCCCTTTCTGGTGATCAACTTCATTTTGTCGCTGTTCGGTATATTCCCCTCACAGACCTAAATTGAAACTGTGGTAGTGCATGCCTGCCCGGAGCGAAACAGGTCAAGTCTCCAGGGCCGCACATAAGGAGAGAGAAAAATGTCAGAACCATTTCTGGGCGAGATCAAGATCATCAGTTGGAATTTCCCCCCCAAAGGCTGGACCTTCTGTAATGGCCAATTGTTGCCTATCAACCAGAACCAGGCATTGTTTTCCATCCTGGGAACTACCTACGGTGGAGATGGGAGAGTAAACTTCGGACTGCCCAATCTGCAGGGGCGCACTCCTGTGCATGTTGGAAACGGGATTGTCCTGGGTGAAAGGGGCGGCGAAACCAGCCATACGCTGAATATTACTGAGCTGCCCGCTCATAACCATGTGCCCGTGGGATCCTCAACTGTTGCTAATCTTACTTCAGCGACAGGCAACCTATGGGCCCAGGTTGGAGCCAACCCGTACAATGCGGTACCCCCACAACCGGATGTTTCCATGAATCCGGCATGTATATTGTCCGTCGGAGGAAGCCAGGCGCACGAGAATATGTCACCGTACCTGGTGCTCAACTTCATCATCGCGCTTCAGGGGATATTCCCCTCGCAGAACTAGCAAAGGAGAAGGATTGCTATGTCGAATCCATTTTTAGCCGAAATCAGAATTTTTACGGGGAATTTCGCTCCCAAGGGCTGGGCGCTCTGTGACGGCCAGCTTATGCCTATCAGCCAGAATACGGCCTTGTTTTCCCTCCTTGGCACCACCTATGGCGGCGACGGCAAGAGCAACTTTGCTCTGCCTAATCTGCAGGGATGTGCGCCCATGCAGGCTGGACAAGGCCCAGGTCTGAGCCTTCGTGATTTAGGGGAAACTGGCGGAGAACAGACTGTAACCCTCTTGCAAACGGAAATGCCTGCTCACAGTCACACCTGCCAGGCTCAATCTCTTTCCGGGGGGCTGCCAGATCCAGGCAACAACGTCTGGTCATCCGGTGGAAAAGGCCGTCCTGCTAGTTATGCGGCTACATCTGCGAATAACGTCCAAATGAGCCCATTAGCTACCTCTATCACTGGCGGTAATCTCCCCCACAACAATATGCCGCCATACCTTGGGTTGACGTTTATCATTGCATTGCAGGGAGTGTTTCCCGCGCGCAGTTAGCCGCACTCCTTGGAGCGATTTTGAAGAGGCGCGGCCATCGCGCCTCTTTTTATTTCCCATGCCTGACATTCTGGAAGCCAATGTTCCGCTCTCTGAATCGCTGATCTGGCGCCTGCAGCGGGAGTTCTACCAGCAGCGCGGCCTCAAAGTCTGGACGGAAGACCGCATTCCTGAATACATCACCAACAATCCATTCATTGCTGAAATATATGCGTCCATCGTCTACAACTTTCTTTCTGAGTGTATGAAATCAGGTCAGAAAGAGGAACCGCCTGTTTCCAAAGATCGTCCACTGCGGATCTTGGAAATGGGCGCCGGACATGGGAAATTCTGTTATCTGTTTTTGAAACGCCTGATGGCCCTGTATCCCGATGCCGCCGTGCGCTACTTCCTCACCGACTGTTCGGAGGCCTTACTGGATTCTTGGCGCAGCAATCCTTATCTGGCAGAATTTGTGCAGTCCGGAGTTCTGGAGTTTGAATTGCTTCAGGCAGGTGCTACGCTTGCTGAATCTATTCGGTCAAAAATTTTTGGCAGCCCTCTTGTTGTGATCGCCAGTTACATCTTTGACAGCCTGCCTCAGGATGCTTTCATCATTCAAGACGGCAAAGTTCTTGAGGCGCTTGTAACGGTAAAAGCGAAAAATGGAAAGGACGGTGCGCCACCACAACTCAGTGACCTGCAGCTTTCTTATACAAACGTGGGTGTTTCGCCGCGCAGATATGCTGACGAAAGCTGGAACCATATTTTAGAGTGGTACCGCGCACAACTGGGCAGCGCTTCTGTGCTATTCCCTTGTTCCGCCCTTAGAATGCTGCAGGAGTTAGGATCTTTGAGCAATGGTAATATGCTTGTGCTGGCTGCCGATAAGGGCTTCGTCTATGAAGAAGATCTTTATTTTTCCCAGGGACAGCCCAGCATAGAATTCCACTCCTCTAATTGTTTCTCCCAGATGGTGAACTTTGATGCTATTGCCAAATATTTCCGGGGACAGGGTGGAAAGGCTTTTCTGCCAGACAAACATATTGGGACCTTGAATATCTGCGGGTTTCTTCAATGCCGCCCAGACGTTGATTTTCTCAAGACACAAGAGGTATTCCGCGTTTTGCAGGAAGCATTCGGGCCGGATGACCTCTTCACCCTGTTTGCATGGCTGAATCCTCACATGGAACAGATGTCAGTCCCGCAGATACTTGCGGCCCTGCGGCTCACCCGCTGGGATCCTGTTGCCTTCGTGCGGCTATTTCCGGTGCTAGTGCGGCAATTCCAAACCATCTCAACCGAGCGGCAGGACCTCCGTAACGCAGTCCTGCGTACCTGGGAGAATCACTATCCCCTGAACACTGCCGATAACGAGCTCGCCTTCCAATGTGGCGTGGTTTTGCTTGAATTGCGGTTTTTTGAAGAAGCCATGGCAATGTTCAGGAAATCGGAGCAGATCGTCTCGCGGTCTGCCGCCACCAGTTACAACATGGGCTTGTGTGCCATCGGCCTGGGCCGTACTTCGGAGGCGCTGGCTTTTATGGACGAAGCCTGTAAACAGGACCCAAATTTCGAACCAGCCAGGCTGAGCCGAGCCAGACTGGAAGCAGAGCTTAAGAATCTCCACTAACTGAAATCTGCCCGGTAACTACTCCACCGAACTCATTGCCCTGACTTGCGGCTCGGTTAATCCATAAAGCGGGGGCACGGCCACGCCGAGCATCCCCAGATAGGTATAAATCTGCCCCCGGTGATGGATTTCGTGTTCTGTCAGCGCCCGCAGCCATTTCCATACGGTGATCTGTGCACCTGAGACGACGGTGCATTTCTTCTTCAGGTCTTCAGGCGTGATTTTGCCGATGATCTCGACTGTCTCCTGGTGCATGCGGTCAAAGAAGGCGAGCACGTTCTCCGGACCATCTGCCAGGTCTTTGCCATAGCCGGGATAGCGGCTGGGCTTGAACTGCACGTTTTCTGCGAACATGTAGCGTTCCACGGCTGCGATGTGGCGAATCAGGTCTGCAAAGGTGAATTTCCCCTCTTTGTAGGTCCAATCAAATTTGTCGTGAGGAATGGTATGAATAACGTTGCGCGTGCGCTGGCGGATGCTCTCGTAGTAATCCAAAAAAGCCTGGACGTTGGTGATCTCCATAAGAATGCCTTAGATGAATTTGATATTCTTGAATTTCGCAAAGCCCTCTTTGGTCAAAGCGGCAAGTTCTTTGAAACAGGCCTCGTCCACCTGGGTGAAGTTGAAGCAGGCCTTGCCCTGCATCCGCTTCTTAAGTGCCGGTGAAATGCTCTTCTGCAGCTCAGGAATGCCATATACCGGCATCAGGTGATAGCTGACATAGTTTCTCCCGGTTCTCACGGCAGCAAAGAACATGCGCCTGTTCTTGTATGTCGGCTCGTGAGTCTCCAGGTAATAATAATCAGGGTTATCGTGGACTGCCTTTAGCCTGCCTTCATAAGGCTTGAGAATTTGCTGCAAGGCGGCAAAGACCGGCTTGAAATCAGCGTTGGCTTTGGAGGGAGCTTTTCTGGCAGCAGGCATGATGAAAGTATAGCTTTTTAGCCGCGAGCTACCCAAAGTACAAAAAATTTTCGTTCGGGAGCAATACAGGACAGAACGCCGCGTCGCTGCTGCATCTCAGGAAGTAAGTACCACCTGTTCCCCGCATTTCACCCACTTCGGAGTCGCCATGCCTTTGCGCGGGAATCTTTCAGCCCATCACATCTGCCGTCGTATATCACTTATGAGTATTGTTGTGCTTTTCGCAATTACAGCTTCTCGATCATCTGGGCGGCACGAAGGTCGTGGAAGAGCAGGTGTTGTTTCAGAACAAGTTCGGGCGCATTCGCGACGTTGTGGAGGGGCCGGATGGATTTCTATATTTTGGCACTAGGAGTCTGTCGGAAATAAAAAATACAGTTTCGCATTTTCTAGCCAATGCGGAGGGTTTAAATTGCATGGGGAATGAGAACGAGGGAAGTTGAGATTCTGCCTGGGCTCCTTTTCCGAGCCGCAAGGAGACTTCTTGGCAATCCATGCGAGAAAAAGCCTGCTGTCTTCGTTTTTTAAGTCATTTTGAATG
>QHVI01000181.1 GCA_003223515.1 Candidatus Angelobacter sp. Gp1-AA117 | reverse complement strand
ATCAGGATCAGTCTGCCCTGCGTGCTTCCTGAGAGGAGCAACAGTTTCGGGTACGATGCGATGTCCAAGCCAGACTGCGGTGCGGGCTCTTGCAGGCGCCACAGAGATTCGGCTTTCGCCCACGCAGTCGCTCATACCTATTTTCATCTTTTCTGGGTGGGACTCAAGTCCCATGTCCGACTGCGATGAAGTTCCACTCTGCGATGAAGTTCCACCCACCTGGCTGCTGCCGCTTCCTACCTGACTGCTGCCGGTGCCCACTTGGCTGCCGCTTTGAGTACTGGCGCTGACGCACGGAGTGGTTGCGCTGGTCCCTGTCGTGCTGCTGGGGGTTGAGGTTACAACTGTGCCGGGATTACCGGTAACGATGGGTGTGCCCTGGCTGATTCCTGGAGATGATGTTGTGCCTGTGCCGGTGGTCGAACTGCTTCCAGTCGTGCTCGTACCGGTAGTGCTCGGGTTCTGAGCGGTGCCCGGCGTTGTGCTGGCGGTTCCACTGGGTGTTGTCTGTGTTCCCGTGGTGGAAGTTCCGGCCGAACCCGGAGCCGTTGTTGTCGTGCCCGATGTGCCGCCCGGCGCTCCTGTTGATCCGGCGCTTCCGCCGCCGGTGATCTGGGCTGAGGCTATTCCCATCGCCAGAAATAAAACTGAGGATGCGAGAAAATGCTTTTGCATGGCAGTCTCCTCTGAAAGCCCACCGGTACATACACTCTGACCGGCGGTGATTTGATTTTTTTGCTCTCTTTCAATGGGATGCCGTGATGTGAGCAGGAGATGGGTTGGAATCCAGTGTAGCTGGTTGCGTGCTGCCGCTGGATTCGAGTGTTTGTCAGTTGCCGAAGGAAGTAATCATGCTGATTCCGGAGACTCCGGGCAGCAGCCCGCAATTGTGTATTTAGCACTCGGCTATTTACAATGAGCCAGAACTTCCCGCTGTATCCTGCGTTAGTATTTGGCGCCGCCTGAAAGAGCTGGGTCACAGTAAGAGAAAAGTTCTGCGTATCGGAGACCAATGTTGGATTTTTTAAAGCGCGCGGTTGCGCAACCGAGATACCGCTTCCTCCCGGCCATTCTTCTCATGGTTTTTGCGGCAGGCTCCAGCGGACAACAACAGCAACAGCCACAGCAGCCACCAGCGCAGCCAGCGGCGCCCCAGCAGCCCGCCGACACCACCATGAGCGCTGCCGATATCATCGACATTCTACAATCGAATCCGGATCTGCTGGCTGAAGCTAAGTCAGAGATCGTGGCCAAGCTGCGTGACCGTGGCTATGCGGTCACCGAAGGCGATGTCACCGATGAGCGGCTGTTCTCGCAAATCCAGCAGGATGATCGTGTTCGCCAGACGGTAAGCGATGAACTGAAGCGTCGCGGCTATGGTAATGAACAGCCCGAAGAGACGGAAACTCCGGCGGCTACTCAGCAGCAACAACAGCCCTCTGCACAGCAGCCGGGCGCAGGTCGCGGCCAGACCACTGCTGGCAAAAATCGTGCAGCGGGGGAATACGGCATGACCGAGAAGGGCGTCCAGAAGAATGATGGACGCAGGTTCTATCCTTATCGCAATCTTCCCGCCCTGCAAGACCTCTACACCCAAGCCATCATTGACCCAGCGAAGCTGGAGCGTTTCGGCGCAGCCCTGTTCCGCAACAGCACTGCGTCCGACAAGACCTCCATGGACATCCCGGCTGGCTCCGACTACGTGCTCGGTCCCGGCGATGATCTGGTCATTGAATACTGGGGCAATTCGGCGCAGAGGCTTCAGGCCACGGTCGATCGTGAAGGCCGGCTGCTGCTGCCTGAGGCCGGTTCGCTCCTGGTGGCTGGACACACTCTGGGCGAAACCACTGAGATGGTTCGCAAGGCGCTCTCACGGCAGTTCCGCGGAATCTCCGTGGATGTTTCACTGGGGCGTCTGCGCACGGTCCGCGTGTATGTAGTGGGCGATGTGAAAAAGCCCGGAGCTTACGATATCAGCGCGCTCTCCAGTGCCTTGAACGCTTTATTGATGGCCGGAGGACCGACTGATACCGGTTCTCTGCGCACCGTGAGGCATCTGCGTGGCAAAAAGCTGGTGGAAGAAGTTGACCTTTATGAGCTGATGCTCAAGGGCGTAAGTTCGGGCGAGGAGCGGATCGAATCCGGCGACAGCATTCTGGTTCCTCCCGTTGGGCCGCAGGTTACGGTTGCGGGCATGGTGCGGCGTCCCGCGATCTATGAGCTGCGCAACGAGCAGACGCTCGATCAGGCGCTTGATCTTGCCGGTGGAGTGCCGGTTTCCGGTGAACTGGGCACCATCAAGGTAGAAAGAATTCAGGCGCATGAACGCAAGGCGATGCTGAGCCTGAACTTGCCTAAGAATGGCGATGCACAGGCACTCCAGGCTGACCTGAAAAAGTTCTCCATCAAAGATGGCGACCGCATTACGATTACTCCCATTCTTCCTTACAGCGATCAGACCATCTTTCTTCAAGGACACGTCTTCCGTCCGGGAAAATATCCTTATCATGATGGCCTCACGGTTACTGACATCGTCAGCTCGTTTGAAGACCTGCTGCCGGAGCCGGCCGACCACGCCGAAATCGTGCGCTTGCGCCCTCCTGATTTGCGTCCCTCGGTGATTGGGTTCAACCTGCGCGAGGTGCTCGATAAAAAAGCCGAAGCCCCTGCGCTCAAGCCGTTTGACACTATTCGCATCTTTGGCCGCTATGAGGCCGATGCGCCCAAGGTCTCCGTCTATGGCGAAGTGCTGCGTCCCGGAGAGTATCCGCTGTCCGAGCGCATGACCGCCACCGATCTGCTGCGCATGGCCGGTGGTTTCCGCCGCAGCGCCTACACTGAAACTGCCGATCTCGCCAGCTATTCCATCATCGATGGCAGCCGCGTCGATCTGGAGCACCGCAAAGTTCCTATCGGACGCGCACTGGCCGGCGAGCAGGATACTGACATACTGCTGAAGCCCGGTGACGTGCTGACCATCAGCCAGCTTGGCGGCTGGCAAAATATTGGCGGCGCCGTCATCGTGAATGGCGAGGTGCTGCATCCCGGCCGTTACGGAATTGAAGAAGGCGAGAAGCTGAGCTCCGTGTTCAAACGCGCCGGAGGCTTTCTGCCTACTGCCTACCCTTACGGCGCAGTGCTGGAGCGCGAGCAGGTCAGGGAAATCTCTTCGAAAAGCCGCGATGATCTTGTCCGGCAATTACAGTTGCAGGGCATCCAGGGCGACGCTACGGGCAGGCCGGAACCGGTAGCCATGCAGCGCCAGCGCCAGCAGTTGATCGATAAGATCAAACAGATTCAGCCCAATGGACGTCTGCTGATCCACATCTCGCCGGATATCCAGAAATGGGAAAATACTCCCGTTGACATTGAGATTCGCCCCGGTGACACCCTCCTCATTCCCAAGAGGCCCAATTTCGTGCTCGTAGCTGGACAGGTGTTTAATCCTACGGCGATCACCTATGCTCCCGGAAAAAAAGCGGGCTGGTATCTCCGGCAGGCGGGAGGTCCCACCGGGCTCGCAAACAAGAAAGAAGTGATGGTCGTTCGCGCCAATGGCACCGTGGTAGGCAGGACTTCCAACGAGTGGTGGTCAGGCAGTGTGCTGAGCAGCACCCTGCAGCCAGGCGACACGGTTTACGTGCCCGAAAAGATTTCCGGCAGCGACCGCATCAAGATGTTTGCCGAGACTGCCCAGGTGCTATCGGGCCTGGCCGTTGCGGCGCGCGTAGCCATCAGTTTCTAGCCACGAGCTTGGCCGATGAACCGCGAAGGATGCAAAGACGCAAAGGGCGCAAAGGAATCGAAGCAGGTACGCAGATCACCCCGATCTATGTTGGGCTGAGTGCTGCATGCTAATTGCCGAGTGCTATTGAACAGGGGAACACAGTTGTCACTACCATCGAAGTATCGTGTCTTTATTCTTGCTCTTGTAACGAGCCTTTCTGTAGTTTCATTCTCGCAAAACACATCCAGCACCGCTGCTCCAACTCCCAGGCCCGGAAGCTCAACCATTGATCCTGCTCCCCAAACCACCGCTCCGGCTACTGATCCTGAGCATCCTTACCCGGCCAGTCTTGTACCGTCGCAATTCATGAGAAACTTTGCCATTGACCAGCGGGACATCTGGACCAGTCCTTTCAAGATCAAGGTCAACGATTTGAACTGGCTGCTTCCCATGGCCGGGCTCACTGCGGGACTGCTCAATGCGGATGCGGAGCTTTCTTCGCGCATCGATCCCAATGGGAGCTTTTCTTCGCATTCCAGCACGATTTCCAATGCCGGCCTGGCTGCCGCTGTGGCTGCGCCTGCGGGCATGTATATCCTCGGCAAGTGGCACGGCGACGATCACCAGCGCGAAGCCGGCATTCTCTCCGGCGAGGCATTTCTCAACGCCTACTTAGTCAATGAAGTCTTCAAGATCACAACCCGCCGTGAGCGTCCCAATGAAGGCAATGGGCAGGGAGAATTTTTTAAAGGAACCATCAGCAATTCATCCTTTCCTTCCAACCATGCGATGCTTACGTGGTCCGTGGCTACGGTGCTTGCCCACGAGTACCCCGGCCCGCTCACCAAAACATTTGCTTATGGATTCGCCTCGCTGGTCAGCCTTGCCCGCGTGACTGGAAGAAATCACTTTCCCAGTGATGTGGTGGTGGGCAGCACGCTCGGTTATCTGATTGGGCGGCAGGTCTATAGCCGCCATCATGATCCGCAATTGTGGGGCGCGGAGTATGGCACCTTCGACAAGGCATCCCGAGTTGAGCACAAGTGGCCGGCCAGCACGGTTTCCTCTCCCTATGTTCCGCTGGATAGCTGGGTCTATCCCGCCTTCAGCCGCCTTGCGGCCCTGGGTGTTGCGCCCAGTGGAATTTTTGGCTTGCGCCCGTGGACGCGTTATGAATGCGCCCGTTTGCTGGAAGAAGCCGAAGGCTATGTTGAGGATTTTGAGTCATCTGAGGTGACCCGCCTTTATGCTGCGCTGGCGCGGGAGTTCGCTCCGGAACTGAAAGGCACGGCAGCCGAGCATTACGCGCAGCTTGATTCGGTCTATGCGCGCGTCACCGGCATCTCCGGACAGCCCCTGACCGATGGCTATCACTTCGCCAAAACTATTGTGAATGACTACGGACGTCCGTACCAGGAAGGCACAAACTTCATCAGCGGATTTTCCAGCAGCGGCTCTACCGGGCCTTTCGGATTTTATGTGCGCGGCGAGTTGGAGCATGCGCCCTCCGCCCCCGGTGTTTCCCAGACGGTGCAGAATGCCATTCAGGTTGCCGACCAGAAGCCCTTGATCCAGCCGGCATTTGCTGTTCCGGCCTTCAATCAGTTCAGGCTGCTTGATACCTATGTGATGCTCAACCTGAACGGCTGGCAGACATCATTTGGAAAACAGACCTTGTGGACTGGTCCGACCCAAGATCCATTTCTTTCCAGCAACAATGCGCAGCCTATGTACATGCTGCGCTTTGACCAGACCACGCCGCGCAAGCTGCCCAGCTTTCTCGGCTTCCTTGGGCCCTACCGCATGGAGTTCTGGGTTGGAAAGCTCACTGGACAGCATTTTGTTGCCACCCAGGATCCGGCAGTGGGATTTGCCGCCAGCATTGGCCGCAGTCTTGAACGCCAACCCATGCTCAATGGGCAGAAGGTCAATTTCCATCCCACTAAATACTTTGAATTTGGCGTGGGCAAGACCGGTTTGTGGGGCGGCCCTGATTTCCCCATTACCGGGGGAACGACACGACGTTCATTGTTTGGGTCAAGAAACGCGACCGGACGTGGAAATGATCCCGGCGACCGCCGCTCCAGTTTTGATTTCAGTTACCGCCTACCCGGCTTGAGAAATTGGTTTACGTTGTATGACGATTCTTTCGTCGAAGATGAAATCTCTCCCATTGGTTATCCCCGGCGCTCCGCCCATAATCCTGGAATTTACATGCCGCAGCTTCCCGGACTCCATCACATGGACTTGCGCGTGGAAGCTTCTTACACCAACCTGCCCGACCTGATTGAACCACCGGCAGGCGGCTTCTTCTACTGGAACACCCGCTATCTCGATGGCTATACCAGCAAAGGCGACATCATTGGCAATGGCACGGTAGGAAGGCAGGGAATTGCTTACCGTGGGGAGAGCACGTACTGGTTTGCCTCAGATAAGACTATCCAGGCAGGCTATCGCACCATGACGGCTGACTTCCAGTTCCTGCAGGGCGGCAATTTACGCGATGTCTTTGTGCGCTCGGAATGGAGCCTGAATGAGAAGACCTCGCTTTCAAGTCTCCTGCAGTATGAATGGTGGAATTTCCCGCTACTCAGCGCCGGCAACCGCCGTAACGATTTCACTGCCTCGTTCCAGCTTACATACTGGCCCCACTGGAAGATCCTGGGTGGCAAATGACAGCTTCAACCGCAGAGAACGCAGAGAGCGCAGAGGAAATGAGTAAATGAGTAATTTGGTAAATCAGTAAATGAAATGCAATTCCTTCATTCAAATTCTAAATTACCCAATTACCAACTTGCCCATTTACCCATTTCGAGATTCACGTCCTTGGCCCTTTCTTCCTCCTCTGCGTCCTCTGCGTCCTCTGCGGTAAAAGGTTTTGGTTGTGGCTCGCCACGCTGTGGTTGAAGCAGTTCAGACTCTGAAGTCCCGCAACACCGCACCGGTATTGAGGTCGAGCATCAGCACGCGGCCCAGGTCGTCGCCGCAGAGCAGGTTTTTCCCTACCAGGCGCAGGGCCACGCTTTTTGTTCCATGCAGGCGGACCCGGCACTTATCTGTGCCGGTATCGGTATTGAGCACCAGCACATCCACGTAATCGGGTTTGAAGACCGGAACGGCAATGCGCGCATTGCTGGTGGCTGCAGCCGAGAAATTCCCGGACAGAATGTCGCCATCAAGAACATTTCTACCTTGGGCTGGGTAAAACGCGAGGCGTTCTTCTTCGACCATACGTGGTCTCGCCTCTGTCAGAAATCTCGCTTTTTCAAAGACGATTCCTTCTTCTGTGATGAGCACAGCCTCTCGGCCGAGCAATACAGGAGCACCTGAACTTTGCGGCAGAGGCGCCTGGGATGCTGTGAACATCTGCTTGGATCGCAAAACACACCGGGGAGATTCGTAGGTCCATAGTGCTAATTCCTCCGGAGTCTCAGTCACCACATAAAGAAATTTCCTGTGACTAGTGCGCTGTACCGCCCTTACAGTGCCGTCCATATCAGGAATCCGCCAGACAGCGTCAAAGCCCTTGGCCAGGGTATCGATCAGGAAAACATCTCTATCGTGAGCGACCATCCACAGCGAACCATCAAACCGGTTGTTCCAGGCGGTAATCGTTGCGTCACACCAGTAGGCTGCGCTGCGCACCGGCACATCGACCCGCGTAAGACGGCAGACGGAGCCGCGCTGCGCGATTCCAATCACGCGGCTGCCATCATCGGAGGCCACCAGTTTGTGCGCGGGTTGATTGAAGAAAGTGAGGGCCTTGCCGGTGCGTGAGAGCAGCAGCATACCGGCTTCGCCCAGCGCCAGCAGCAGACGTCCATCCGGAAGCACAGCGATGTCGCTGATGGAGCGCGTGCCGGTATCATGGGCCACCAGGGCGCGAGTCGCCATGCGGGCCAGTATCTGCGACTCCGCGCTGTTTTCTTCATTCAGCAAAGCATCGATGAGCGCGAGCCTTACAGGCACCTGTTCTGCACTCTCATCCGCGAGCAAAGTTTCTGCTGCGGGTAATGCTTCGGTAAAGCTTTGCGGAAAGCGGGCCATTTTACGCGCTACCGCCACCGCTCCCGACGTGCCTCCCAGTTCGATGGCCAGGCTAAGCCAGTGGTCTGCCAGCCAGCGCCCGGAGGTCACAGGCCAGAGTGCCTCTGCTGCCGCTGTGAACTTGCCTTCATCTGCGAGCCGTTGCGCCCATACGCAACGAAGATCGGCTGCTTCTTCAGGATGTTGGGCGCTGAGCAGCCGGATGGCGGCTTCAAACTCATTCGTGCGGCAGGCCAGGGTAATGGCGCGTTGTGACTCTCCCGCCAGCCACCACAAGCGAATGGCAATCGCGGGATCGAGCGCCTTGGCTTCAGCGATCTCTGCCGCCGGGCGCAGCCTGCCGTGTTTTTCGAGATAGCTTACCGCTTCAGCATATTGGGCCAGCAATTCCACCAGCACGAAGGCAGCTTCTTCAATCCGGCCCTGGGCGTCGAGCCTCTGAAATGTCTGCCTGTAAAGATCGCGCAGATAATTGAATATATCCAGACCCATTCCTATCGAGTAGGCAGGGCTTGGCCGGTTGGGATTGATACGCAGTGCAGCTCGCGGCCGCAGTATGCCAAATAGGAGCCGGGGCTTGGCCTCCAGTTCATGGACCGCACTCAGCGGGATTGCATGCCGCAGGCCTTCGTGGACGTCACCCGACTGCAGCATCTGCATCATGCGCATCACGTAACGCGCTTGGCGTCCGGCGGTGAGTCTCGCGAGGCCTGTCATGCTCAACATTCGGGCCACCGCCTGGTTGAGCCACAAAGCGGCGCGGTTATTCTTCTTTTGCGCCGTGGTTTGTTGCGTGGCGTTGCCGGTCTGGACTCGTTGCTTTCTGCCCAGGAAAATCTGGCGCAGTCGCTGCAGGAAACTCGCAAACCCTGCTGCGGCCTTTCCTGGCGCCCGCGTTCCACCAGCAGCTTCTCTTCGTGCTGGAGAGTTGGACGAAGATCTATCCCGTCCCCCTGCCCGCATACGCTGCCGCAGAGAATCAAAGAGTGCGCGGGTGGATGTCCATGCCGCGCGCCAGTTCCAGCGTGATTCGCGGGCAGGAGAGTCCTTCAGTTGCCGGATTTCCTGGAGTAGCTGCTTGAGTTCAGGCGCAGCCGGCGGCACGCCCGGCAGGTCCTCGCGTGCGTCAAATTTCACCGGTATGAATTGCGGCGGCTGCGGCGCAGGTCCCAGCGAGACCACCTCGGCCACTACGGCGTCAGAAGTATCGATCCATGCGGATACGTCTTCATCTTTGCATGCTGTAAGCTCAATTATCTGGATCTCGCCGGCTCTTGCGAATACCACCGAGTCCTGCAGCATGTCTAGCTGTTTAATTTCTTCGGCGTCGAGAGGAAGGGCCGTGAGCATACGATGGTTCCTCACCAGGGGTTCTCCAACCGATTCTTCGGCAATCACCCGCAGCGGCCCCGGCAGCAGCACAATGAACGCATCACCGGTGGTTTTCACCTGTGCGCCGCCACCCAACAGCGGAAGCACACGCCGCCGCGCCTCGCGTATGCCGGTCAATTCCCAACGCAGAAGAAAGCCGCTGGCCAGCACGCTGCCCCGATGCACGAATTGCCTGGGCTGCACCGCGATCAATCCCGGCCTCCCTGAAATTGCAGAATGGCTTTGCGGTACGGCAATGAGTACACACTGATCTCTCCGCCACTCGTGCTGTAAGCAATCCACGGATATTGTTGAGCGCCGGTGACCGCCACGATCCGTGAGGAAGCCGCAGTAAGACGGCGCAGGCCGTGTGCTCCCAGCAGGCTCAGCGTGCGCTGGTCATCTTCCACCACGATCAAAGCGGCTTCGTGGAGGTCTTCTCTCATTACGCCGTGGACGCTGAATCCCGGTGGAACCGTCAGAGGCTCGCGTTGTTGAGGTTTACAGATTTCCCAGTTGCCATCCTTATAGCCAAGAGCCAGCAATCCATACTCGGGACTGTCATCTTGAGAGCCACGGCCGAAAAAGGCTTGCTCCGGCTTTTCCTTGACTGCAAAAGAGTGAAGTACCTGTCCCATGCTGCCGTAAGCCACTGACAATTGGCTGCGCTTTTCATCATAGGTGGCGTAGAACAACCCCAGCCGGGAACGGGTCACCGCCAGGACATTGTTCTGAAAAATCTCGCATTGTTGATCGCCTGCATGTCTTTCAAAAAACCGCAATAACGTGCTGTGCTGATCCAGCAGGTAGATACTGGCTGGTACCGCGTGATCTCCCCCGTACCAGACACATGGGAGTAAGTGACTCTTTTCGGTGTAGAAGATGGGCGCATTTTTTGCGGTGATACGCTTTTGCAAATATTCTCCCCTGCGGGGAAGCGCTGGCTGGCCAAATTGCTCGATATTAAAAATAAGTCTGCCATACGTATCCTGATGGGGAAGAGATGAAGAAGGCGACATACTCACAACCCATGTAGACTTTCTTGTCTGCCCGATACCCAGGACTGCATTTTTTAGGGAATAGTATTTTGCTTTACCTCCGTGGTCCCGGGGAGAGTTGGGAACAGGTATTGCAACAACACTGTTCTCCGTGGTGATGGCGTAGAGCTTTCTACCCGTGGCAGAAAAGCGGAGGCAATCCGGCAGCAGCGCGTCGCTGGTTTTCTGAACCGGCGAGCCCGGCAGCACAAAAGGAACACGCAGGAGGTGCGCGCAGAAGGGTGCCTCCGGCAACTCCAGTTCGATGGTGCGGCTGTGCGTTCCCGCTGGACGGCACTCCACTTTCAGGCGTCGTGCTCCAGGCTGAAGAACGTCACTGATGGTAAGGCAGGAAAAATTCGGCGGCGCAAATTGCATCGTCCGCGCGCTTCCGACTACCCAGGCTTCTCCGAAACCTTCATTCTCGGCCAGATGATCCAACCACTGTTTGAAGTCCGCCGGCTGCGCGCTTAAAACACCTCGTGCTTGCATCAGTAATGCCAGTTCAGCGAAATTCTTCCCCGGCAGCAGGTCCTGTGCTCCATTCTGCAGAATGCCCCACGTGAACTCAGCCCGGGCATTACGGGCCCGCGCCGCCAGTACCGAAAGAGCGGCCAGATGAGCAATCCGCGGTGCTCCCAGTTGTTCCGGCCCGGCATCGAACATCGCCAGGGTGCAGCGCGATTGCGTGGGTTCCAGGTAAGCAAGCTTCCAGAACAGGTGCTCGCCCATCACCGAGCGGCGCATGAACTCTTCCGGCAATTCGTCGGCCAGCAGCCAGTCAGAGGCGATGAGCCGCTCGTAGATGCCGCGCTTGGCCAGACCGGCGAAGCCATCCGGCAGCAAGAGTCCTTCTGTGTGCCGTCCGGAAAGAGGGCCGATCAGCGACGTGATCTTCTGCACCATGGCCGCCAGGCCCGTGGCGATCTCGGGAGGAAAGATTCGGAGCTGCGGCTCCCATGCAGCCAAGTGAGGAGGAAACTTGATGCTCATGGCTGTACTTTTTCCAGCCACGCTGCCAGCACGCTGCGGAAGACTGGCCGCGCGGGATTGAGAGGCACCAGCAGCAACGGAGAGGGAAGCACGGCAATTCTGTCGTTGCTGCCTATCTTCTTCAGCAGGGCATTTTGCACCAATGCCTCAGGCAGGCTGGGGCGGTAATTGGTGGGCAAAAGTAGAAACGGGGCGGCAGGATCAACGCCCAGGTACTGGACTCCATTGACCCATGGGAGTTGTTGCTCGCTGCCTTGGACCAGGATGAGATTTTTGCCGACAACTCCTTCCAATTGGGCAAGGGATTCGTCTGGAAGTTGCAACAGGCGGCGTGCCAAACGGAGAGAGGCCGGACCATGCGCTGCTACTGCCGCGGGCAGCAGGGGAGCATCACGCGCAATCCAGTTGATCTTGAACTCATTCACCGGTTGCCTTCTGCGGGTCAAGTACTTTAACGATTGCGGCGCGCACCCCGCTTAATTCTTCATTCATCTGCTCCGGCGCCAGCCCTGCATCGATCTCGCGGAGAATGCCTTCGAGCTTGAGCCGCCATGCATCTTTCTCTGCTGGATCGGCCGGTTGTGCGTGCAGCAACTCCTTGCCGGCCAGCCCCAGGCGAATGGCCCGCATCAGCGGTCCTGCAGAGGCCTGCTCCGCGGCCGAGGGCAGGGTGGAATTGTCGGTGGCAGCCAGCAATTCGCGCAGGCTTTCGCGGGCGATATCCTGCTGCTGCGGGGTGGGCACAACGTAGATCAGGGGCCACAGATCGGCCTCGGTTGCGGCGCTCCGTCCGGCGAGCATGGCGGCGGCGGCAATCAGGAACTGCGCCTTCACCACGCGCCGGTCCGAAAGCGACACTCCCGCCATACGCAGAATTCGCAGGGCATGCGAAAGAGCGCTGCGCACGCGTGACATATCTGATTGCCGGGCAGCGGCCGCCAGTCGGTCGATATCGGCCATGGTGGCCTTGCGTTCCATGGGACGCTGTTCCAGCTTCCAGCCTCCATCGAGAAGCTGCTCCAGCATGGGATCAGGGATGGGTTCCACAAAGATTCGCACCAGGAAGCGATCAGCAAAAGCTGCCAGCGACTCGTCTTCAGGCAGCGCGTTCGATGCGCCTACACATACCCGCAGCGGACAATGAATGCGCGTGTGTCCACGCCTGAACTCGCGCTCGTTGAGAATGCCCAACAATGTATTCAGGATGGCGGTCGATCCCTGGAAGATTTCGTCGAGGAAAGCGATATCCGCCTCCGGCAGCATGCCGCTAACTTCAGTCTCAATTACGCCTTCCTTGAGCTTGCGCAGGTCGACAGGGCCAAAGATCTCGTTCGGTTCGGTAAATCTCCCGAGCAGATATTCGAAGTAGCGCCCGCCGATGGTTTGCGCAATCCGATGCACCGCCACGCTTTTGGCCGTGCCGGGAGGGCCGATTACCAGCAAATGTTCCTGGGCTACGGCGGCCAGAACGATCAACTCAACGAGTGTCTCGCGTTCCACCAGCCCGGAAGCGGCCTCAGCAATGGCCCGCCGCAGGGAAGCAGCAATGGCGGTGAGGTCAGTATTCGAAGCTGTGGATGGGGTACTCATGAACTGGCTGTGTGCATGATAGCACTCAGCATTCAGCCCTTAACCATTCTTATGGAGCGCAGCCGCCCTCGGCTAATGTCACTTACTTTCGGGACACCATGCTGTATCCCAATGAGAGATGTCATTCCGAACGCCCGTTAAGCTCACGCGCGTTTTCTTCAGCGCGTGAGTAGGGCGGAGGAATCTGCCCCGCTGCCGCCCATGCGAAAATTCTTTTAAATTCATGCTCGAATGTGCAAAGTAAGTGACATTGGCCGCCCTCGGCTGCGGGGATAAATCGTTCGTGAGTCGAGAAGAATTTGACGAATAGTAATGCAGAGGAACGGAGTAAAGGAAGGGGAATCTTTATGGAGCGCAGCCGCCCTCGGCTAATGTCACTTTACTTTAGGGACACCATGCTGTATTCCAATGAGAGATGTCATTCCGAACGCCCGTTAAGCTCACGCGCGTTTTCTTCAGCGCGTGAGTAGGGCGGAGGAATCTGCCCCGCTGCTGCCCGCCCATGCGAAAATTCTTTTAAATTCATGCTCGAATGTGCAAAGTAAGTGACATTGGCCGCCCTCGGCTGCGGGCGATTATCTAGATGCAAACAAAAAAATGCGATTGCCGGTTAGCAATCGCATTTTTGTTGGTTGGTTGAGTGCTTACTTACGGCGTTTGCGGCTGGTCCAGAAACCGCCGGCTACTGAGCCGAGTCCCAGCAGGCCCATGAGCGGCAGTGGAGATGCAGTCTGAGGCAGGCGTCCTGCGTTATTTGACTGGTTCTGATCCTGGCTGGCCGTGCCCTGATCATTCGTCGTTGAAGTTGACCCCTGATTGGTCGTGCTTTGATCAGTTGACGTGCTCGGAGCAGTAGCGGCGGGAGCGGTCGATTGATCGCTGCTGGTGCTCGTGCTACTGTTGCTCTGGCTTTGATCGGTTGACGGAGTAGTCGCCGGCTGCTGCGCGGTCGAATTAGTCGAACTGGTGCTGCTGGCGTTGCTGTTGCTCTGGTTGGTATTTATCTGGGCATTGTTTTCAGTGCCGTTGCCGTTGGTGCTATTCGTGTTCTGATTCTGGTTCGGAGTCTGGTTGGTGTTCGTGGGATCAGCGGTAGTCGTGGTTCCCATGCCGGCGCTGCCGATGCCGCGATTGGGCACTGCCATCTGTGAGTCCTGGCCGCCTGTTGCCCCGCGCACAGTTCCGTTCGAATTGGGATTTGCAGCCGATCCCGGATTATTGGGTTGTCCTTCAGCGGTTTGAGCTGTGGCCACACCTAAACTCAATCCTAGAAACAATACTAACAATACTGACGATGTCAAAAAATACTTACGCATGCGAAGTCCCTTTCCCGGCCCCTAGGCAAGCGGGCCAGTTGCCTGATTCTGTAGTTTGATTGCTTTCCCTTGAAATATTAGGATGCGCCATTGCGAGCGCAGGAGGCTGATAACACGGGATTTTCGCGAACTGCGGCAGGAAAGAAATGTTAAGGCGAGTTGCTCGCGATAATTCTCAGGCAACCAAATGATTCAAAGAAAATTTGTGATAAACGGTGCTCAGCGGCTCAATCCGCGACGGCGTGCGCGTCTTGGTTCAGAGCACCGTCCCCAGGTCACTGCAAACCGCGACCCGAACCTATATAGCGCGAGCGTACCTTGCGGGTTCCTCGGCGCTGAATTGGGCTGCCGTTGGATAGTCAGCCCTGATGATCAACTCGGAGAAGCGTTCCATCTCTTCAAGCTGCGGGCTGAATTGCAGCAGCAGCAGATCCACTCCGGCTTGTTCAAACTGTTCTATGCGCTCAGCTACCTGTTCCGGCGTACCCACCAGCCCGGAGCGTAGTCCACGGTTGGAAACTGAGTAATCTTCCAGCGAGACACGCTGCTCCAGTTGTGTGTTGGCCAGCCACTGCTGGTAATTCTGGTAGCCTGCGGCGTTCTGCTTTACGTCAGTGATGCGGCGCAGTTCGTCCTGTGCTTCCTTTTCGGTCTCCCGCACGATGGCATAGGCGGCTACTCCGAATTGCATGCGCGGCAGCCCCCACTTTTTGCGGCGCGCAGATAGATCATGAATCTTCTCGCGGATTTTTTCCGGAGGATCACCGTGCATTACATAGGCATCGCACTTCTGGGAAATCAGGTTTTTGGCCGCTTCAGATTCTCCACCGGCATAGATTACCGGACGCGGGCGCGTAGCCACCGGCTTGGGCTGCAGCACCAGGTCATCCACGCGATAATACTTTCCCTGGGAAGAGAAATGGTCGTCTTTCCAGGCCCGATCGACCACATCCAGCCACTCAGAGGTGCGCGCATAACGGTCGTCATGCTGGTCGAAATGGACGCCGTATTTACGCGCCTCCTCCGCCCACCACGCGGACACCACGTTCAATGACAATCTGCCACCGCTGATGTGATCGATATTGGCTGCCTGTTTCGCCAGCAATGCCGGATTGTGGAACGTGGGCCGCACCGCCACCATCAGCTCGAGCTTGCGCGTAACTGCCGCGAGGGCGGCTGCGGTTGACCAGGCATCGAGCGATGGCGCTTCCGCTCCTTTAATGTCGTTGAGGTTGAGTTCGGCGATCAGTGTGAGATCGAAGCCGATCTCTTCACTGCGGCGCGCCAGGTGGCTCACATAGCTCCAGCTCGCCTCCATGTTTTCGTTTTCAACATTGCGCAGCCAGCCGCCGAATACCGGAAGCCAGTATCCATAACGCATTACGCGGCCTCCTTTTCCAGGAAGTCCACAAGCTGCGTGAACGGGTTGAAGCCAACCACCTTCGGGCCATCGGCTACGAAGTTGGAGAGCGCATTGATGTCATAGTAGTAGAGGCGTCCATCGCGATCATCCACGATGTATTCCACTCCACCCACCTCGATGCCGGCCTCTTGCATGATGCGTTCGACCGCATGGATCACTTCGTCGGGCGGTGTGTAGCCTTCCACTTTCAATCCGCTCTTGGGCGCGTCCACCGGGCAGGCGGAACGCTGCAGCTCCTGTCCGCCTGTAGTCTTGCAGATATCGGCAGGGCAGAGATCGAAGGTATTGCCGCTGAGATGCACCTTGATTCCATACAGGAACTTGGTACCCACCACTTCCACGCGCACGATGTGCCCACCGCGCGCGGGAATAAATTCCTGTACCAGGGCGGTGTTGTCGAGCCCTAGGTCGAGCGAATCTGCAGCCGCAGCCTCCTCCAGTTGCTTGCGTGTATCAAAGCGGGTCACCCCCGCACCGCTGCCGCCGATGTTCGGTTTGACTACGAGGGGGAAGCGCAGTCCACGTGAGGCATCCACCGCGTCAGCAGGGCTGTTGATGACCCGAGCTCTGGGATACGGAAGTCCCAGAGATTCCAATAACGAAAGTTGCAGCGCCTTTGAGGTTTCATAGCGAAACGCGCGCGAGCCATTCACGATGCGCTTTCCGCGCTGCTCCAGGTGGGCGAGGTAATAGTGGGTGTAGAAGATTGCCTGTCCGTGTCCTCGCCGGTAGGCTGAGGGACTCATGCGATTGAAAACCAGGGAATAGCCGCCTTCGCCATTCAAATGGGCTGGATCGAAATGATGCTGGGTGGCATTGATCTTCTTGAAAGAAGTGCCCCGCTTTTCCAGTTCGGAAAATAGAGGCAGAAACCAGTGAGGGTGCTCGTAATAGATTGCGATTGGCTGCTTGAACTTTGACATGCCGTCCTCATTTTTACCCGAGACCACTTTCAGGAGCGGCTGCCATATAAAGCAGAAGGGCCGCTCGTTTGAGCGGCCCGGTGAGAAATCTAAGATTGCTAACTGAGATTTTGCAGCACCGACCGCCCGCCTGTACAAAGACACATACACATGGCCATACAACAACAGGCGAGTACCGGGCTGTGAACAGATTGCTGCATTTGAACTAATAGATGTACACCAGACGGGCACATCAAGTCAAATGCAGCTTACTTCTGCTTGTCCTTGGGAATGGCCCTGTGCTCTTTGACGGCATTGACGAACTCATAGGCCACGCTGGCGGCTCCTGCAGGTCCAGAGAACGGGCCAATCCCTTTTCCGGCCAGCAGCACCGTAGTGGTGTTCTGGTGCCACAGTTCAAAAGGATAGTCCCAGGCGAAGGTGTAGCTTATCTTGAGCACTACGTCTGCTACCCGCGGGTCATCGACCATTCTTATGTGGAGCGCGGCAAAGCCTTTATTCCTGCCGAGGGCGGCCTTCATCTGCTCGCTATCGAAGTACTTGGCATACAGGGCATCCACATACATGGTTTTGAAGTTGCGCAGGATGAACTCCGCGTCCTTGGAGTTCTTGAGCAGTTCGGATTGATCCGGATTATCCGGGGTAGCAGTTTGAGCAGCCGCTCCGGAGACCACCAAGAGGCTGGCAAGAAAGAGTGAAATGACGATGAGACTGAGACGACGATACATGGGTTCCTCCCTGGAAATTTTCCAGAGGTAGAATCCCTGATTCGTGTGGTGGAGACAATGAACTGCGGGTAAACTGCGTCTCAACTGCGCATCAACCGGGTCAAGTGACACATTGTCAATGAATTACAGATGGACGCGCCATGGGTGTATCTTTCCATTTTCTGCTTTTTCTCCCGTTACCCTTGCGTCCTTCGCGCCCTTTGCATTGCTAACAATCAAATTCGTCTCAAGGTGCGGAGAATTATCAGCGAAACTTGCACGTAAAAGATTCGCGAAAATTCGCGCAATTCGCGTCATTCGGAGCGCCAGGCGAAGTCTGCCTGATCTTGTGAACTGAAAGGAGTTCACCTTGTAAATTGCCTATTCGACAAGTAGCCCAACGAGCGCAGGAAGGAGCGATTCTTCCGGTGAAGCCTCGTGCGGCAAGCCTGTGAGCCGTAACGCAAGTGAACCCGGTTCGGCCTCGTTACGCGAAGATGGAAG
>QHVI01000076.1 GCA_003223515.1 Candidatus Angelobacter sp. Gp1-AA117 | reverse complement strand
AGAGACTACGTGGACTTGGGTGCAAAATTCTTGGATCAAATCCGCTCCCAGCATCTGATACGTTTTCATACGAAGCGCTTAGAGGAACTCGGTCTGAAGGTACTCACGACACCCATGGCGGCATAGGGATTTTCAGGGCAGAGGGCGCAGAGGACGCAGAGGTAACAAAGGTAGGGAAGCAGAGAAGAATTCGAACGCTAGTAATGCAAAGGACGCGAAGGGCGCAAAGGCAGCAAAAGTAAGTAAAGGGAAGACAAATGGCGGGTTCAGCGGAAGATTCAACTCAGGAAACAAGAATTTCTTATTAATGCTTAGCGCCTTAACGGGGAGTGGAACATGACTGGAACTTCTGTTCTCAAGCGGCTGGCCTTGATTACAGCGGTGCTGTTTGCGGTGCTGCTTACGGTGCTGTCGCTGCCTGCGCGCCCCGCAGGAGCTGATGACGATGATGAATCTGCGGGCGCGAAGTTTTCTGCCGAAGCCGCGGCTACGTTCAACAAACGCTGCACTGCTTGCCATACTTTTGGCAAAGGCGTGAAAGTCGGTCCGGACCTGAAAGACGTCACCAAGCGCCGCGACCGCCCATGGCTGCATAAATTCATTCGCGGCTCGTCCTCTGTGATTGCCTCGGGCGATTCCGTCGCCACCAAATTGTTTGCTGAATTCAGGCAGCAGCGCATGCCTGACTGGGTCGACCTGAGTGAAAAGCAGGTCGACGACATTCTCGACTACCTCGCCATGAGTGGCCCTGATATCAAGCCTGCCGATGAGCGCAACGCGGAGCTAGCCACCGCTGCTGACGTAGACCATGGCCGGAAGCTCTTTTTGGGCGAAACTGCTCTCAAGTATGGCTCAGAAGCCTGCATCACCTGCCATGCAGTAGAAGGCGCAGGATTGCGCAACGGAAGCCTCGGACCGAATCTCACGGACGCTTACGAGAGATATCAGGACCTGGCGTTGACCGCATTTCTGCGCAAGCCATGTTTCCGGTGGCAGCGCGGCAGTGCAGACCACTACCTCACTGCCAAAGAATCTTTTGCGATTAAAGCATTCCTGCGGGACCGATCGGTACACCACGGCGCCGGCAGTAACACGGGGTCACACACACCGGTATCCGCTCAGGTTATCCCTGGCAATCAGAAACGAGGGAACCAGTGAAGACTTATTTTCTATTTTTCGCGTGGCCTTACATGGCAGTGGCTTTGCTGCTGGTGGGAATCATTGTCCGCTATCTGCTGACGCGCACGCAGTTGGATGGCTTGCGCGCCGAACTCATGGACGCGCGCACTGTATTCGGCGGGAAGCGCGCGTGGTACATCTCGCTTCTGCTGCTCGCTCTGGGACATGGCTTCGTTCTGCTGTTCCCGGGGTTCATCCTGTCATGGAACAGCAGCCCGGTCCGGCTCTATCTTCTGGAGTTTTCCGGATTCATCATTGGCCTGGTTGCTCTGGCGAGTTTTGGAAAGCTGCTGTGGCGGCACACGGGACGGTCGAATCGCTCGGTGCTGATCGAAATCTCTGACGTTGTTTTCCTTTCACTGCTGTTCCTGGGCATTGCTTCCGGTCTGTACCTGGCAGTTGCGTATCGCTGGGCTTCTTCCTGGGGTGCGCTCATTCTTACCCCATACATCGCTTCCCTGCTGCGCTTCAACCCAACGACCCAGCTTGCCGCTGAGATGCCGTTCGTTGTGCGTCTCCACCTGTTCACCACGTTTGCAGCGCTGGCGGTGCTGCCATTAACCCGGCTGGGAGCATTCCTGGTGCAGGGCCTGCACTTCTTCTTTGAACGTGTGGCCCGCCTCACCGGAGCCATGGGAGCAACGGCAGGAGAGCGCTTGCGCAAATACAATCCCGCAGCCTGGTTGTGGCCGGAGGAGGACTAAACCATGCGCTTTCAACTGGTGCTCCTTCTTGTGTTAGGAGTCGCCCTGGCGGGTGGATTCGGAGCGTTGCAGATGTCGCGCATCGGCGTCCATCAGGGCTATTCTCCGGATCAGCCCATCGCCTTTCCGCACAAGGTACACGCGGGCGATAACAAGATTCCCTGCCTGTACTGCCACTATGCGGCGCGCACCAGCCGCCATGCCGGTATTCCCCCGGCCAGCGTCTGCATGAATTGCCACACGCTGCTGGAGAAGCAGACCGTCGAGATTGAAAAGCTGAAAGAAGCGGTGCAGCAGGAGCGTCCGATTCAGTGGGTGAAGATCCACAACTTGCCGGACTTTGTTTACTTCAACCACAGCCAGCATGTGCAGTCGGGAGTGGCCTGCCAGCGCTGCCATGGGGAAGTGGAAAAGATGACCAAGGTAGAGCAATTCGCTCCGCTGACCATGGGCTGGTGCCTGCAATGCCATCGCGAGCACGCGGAGATACCCACAGGAGAATTCCAGCGCGCGGCCATGAGTTTGAAACAGAAACAGAAAGCGGTGGCGGGCACGGATTGCGCAAGCTGCCACTACTGACATTGGGGAAATGGGGAAATGGGTAAATGAATCGGGTGATCTGGAGATCGGGTGATCGGATCATCGGAGAACCAAGAGCTAAGAGCCGAAAGCTAATGGCTCATTGTTTTAAATGAGGTTGCATGAACAACCACACTATGGAATCCGGGAAGAACAAGCCCTCTTGCAAGAGCGGGCATTCAGCGTTGGTGCAGATCGGCGAGCCTCCTGCTTACTGGAAGAGTCCCGACGAGTTGCATCATGGGCCACGGATCACGGGCGAATTTCCGGGGGGCCTGCCCTCTATCTCCTCCGAATCCAAAACAACGCGGCGGGATTTCCTGGCGTTAATGGGATTCAGTCTCGCCGCGGCAGGCCTCTCGGGATGCCGTGCTCCCGTACAGAATGCAATTCCCCTGCTGGTTGGATCAGACCAGATCATTCCCGGTGTCGCCAATTTCTATGCCACTACCTGCCAGGGTTGCGCCTCGTCATGCAGCCTGCTGGTGAAGCAGCGCGATGGACGCCCGATCAAGATCGAGGGCAACGCTGAATCCACGCTCTTTGGTGGCGGAACATGCGCCACTGGCCAGGCCACAATTCTCTCACTCTATGACAATGAGCGGCTGCGCGGCCCACTGTGGCAGGGTGAACCGGCTGCCTGGGAAGACATTGATAAACATGTTGTTGAATCGCTGACGGCTGCCCGCAACGACTCGCTGGCGGTGGTGCTCCTCTCCCGCACCATCACGAGTCCTTCTACACGGGAGATCATTGCCCAGTGGGGGAAACAATTTCCGAACTTCCACCATGTGACCTATGATCCCATCTCCTACAGCGCGTTGCGGGCGGCCCATGCGAAGTCCTTCGGGCAGGCCGCGATTCCTCATTACTCCTTCGATAAAGCCCGTGTCATTGTCGGCCTGGAGGCGGATTTCCTGGGCACCTGGCTCTCGCCGGTAGAGTTTGCGCGCCAATATGCCAGCAACCGCAAACCGGAAGGTACTCCTGCTCTTCACATTCAATTTGAATCAGGAATGTCAGTCACCGGCAGCAATGCCGATGTGCGTGTTCCTGTTGCTCCGTCGCAACTGGGCGCCGTCGCGGTGGCCTTGCTGCGGCGCATCGCACAGAAGGCCGGAAACGCCGGAACACCACAAGGCGAAGACCCAATCGAGACGAAAAGGCTGGACGCAGTAGCTGATGAACTGTGGAAGCATCGTGGTGAGTCGCTGATTGTGAGCGGTTCGAATGATGTATCGGTACAGATCGTCGTCAACGCACTGAACAGCTTCCTGGGCAACATCAGCAAGACTGTTGATCTTGTTCATCCTTCACTGCAGCGCACCGGCGACGATGCCGCGCTGGCTGACCTGGTGAAGGAGATGAACGACGGGAAGGTACACACGCTGGTGCTTTATGGTGTGAACCCCGCGTACGACTATCCTTCCTCGGATGAGTTCCTCAACGGATTGAAGAAAGTTTCGCTTTCAGTTTCGTTCGCTGACCGCCGGGATGAGACCAGCTCACAGGTTAGCGCCGTCTGCCCTGATCATCATTTCCTGGAAGCATGGGGTGATGCGGAGCCGGTGGAGTCGCATTTCAGCCTGGCCCAGCCTTTGATTGCTCCGCTGTTCGAGACCCGCGCCGCCCAGGAAAGCCTGCTGCGCTGGGCGGGAGAGGAAAAGCCAAGCTACTACAACTACCTGCGCGATTACTGGCAAAAGAACATGTTTGCGCGCCAGAAGGAAGTGCAGGACTTCACCGCGTTCTGGGAGCGCTCGTTGCAGGATGGAGTTGTCATTCTTCCATCCAGGGAAATTGCAAAGCTAGCGGCCTTCCATGGAAATTGGAAAGCTGCGGCGCAAACTATTCTTCAGGAAAGCAAACAGGCACAGAGTGCCGCGGACAAATACGAACTGCACTTCTATGAAAGCGTGGCGCTGCGCGATGGCTCGCAAGCCAACAATCCCTGGCTGCAGGAGCTGCCCGATCCGATCAGCAAAGTTACCTGGGGCAACTATGCCGCTGTAGCCCCTGCACTGGCGACCAGGCTGGGCATCAGCAATGGCGATGTACTGCGGCTTAACACCAGCAACGGAAAAGTCGAAATTCCGGCGTTCATCCAACCCGGACAAGATGGCCGCACCATCTCTATCGCGCTCGGCCAAGGCAGAACGCAGGTGGGAAAAGCTGGAAAGAATGTTGGAACCAACGTCTTTCCGCTGACTGCGATGCGGGATGGGCAGCGCCGCTACTCAGCGACGAACGTTTCAATCGAAAAAACCGGCCGCCAGGAAAGTCTGGCCAGCACGCAGACGCACTTCTCCATGGAAGGCCGTCCCATCGTTCTGGAGATGAGCCTGGAGGAACTGCAGAAGGGCGAAAGCGAGAAGGGCGAGACATTGCCAACGCTGTGGGCTGACCGTCCACATGGCGAACACGCGTGGGGCATGGCCATTGACATGAATGCCTGCACCGGATGCTCGGCCTGCGTGGTGGCCTGCCAGGCAGAGAACAATGTGCCGGTGGTGGGCAAGGACCAGATCGAGCGTATCCGCATCATGCACTGGATTCGCATTGACCGCTATTACAGCGGGCCGGAAGAGAATCCGGTAACACTGCACCAGCCCATGCTGTGCCAGCACTGCCAGGATGCGCCGTGTGAAACCGTATGTCCGGTGCTGGCGACTACTACCAGTTCTGAAGGATTGAACCAGCAGGTCTACAACCGCTGCATCGGCACGCGCTATTGCGCCAACAATTGCCCGTACAAGGTGCGGCGCTTCAACTGGTACAACTACACCGAAAACGACGCCTTTGATTACAACATGGCCAACCCCGTCGGGCGGCTGGTGCTGAATCCTGACGTGGCAGTTCGCTCGCGCGGCGTGATGGAGAAATGCAGCCTGTGCGTGCAGCGTATCCAGTTGGCCAAGAACACAGCCTTACAGGGCAAGCGTGAACTGGCGGATGGCGATATTCAGACCGCCTGCCAGCAATCGTGTCCCACGCAGGCCATTGTTTTCGGCGATCTCAAAGACCCGGAGAGCCGGGTTTCCAAACTGCGCCACAGCCAGCGCCAGTATCAGGTGCTGGAAGATTTGGGAACACGGCCCAATGTGGATTATCTGAAGAAAGTCCGCAAGGCAACGCAGATTTAAGGAGCCTCAATGAGCACGACCGCAATGGAATTCGATCCACGAATCCAGGAGGCGCAGGTCCTTCCGCCACCGCACTGGGTCGAGGGACATCCGTCACTCGCACAGATCACCGATGACATTGCACGTCCCATGGAGGGCCGCCCCGGAAAGGGCTGGTGGATCTGCTTTGGCATCGCGTGCCTGGGATTGCTCGATCTGGTAGGCATGGTGACGTGGCTGATCGCCAAGGGAATCGGCGTCTGGGGATTAAATAACAGCGTTGGCTGGGCCTTCGACATCACCAACTTCGTCTTCTGGATCGGTATCGGACACGCCGGGACGCTCATCTCCGCCATCCTGCTGCTCTTTCGCCAGCAGTGGCGCACCTCGATCAACCGCTCGGCGGAAGCCATGACCATCTTCGCCGTGATGTGCGCGGGCCTCTTCCCTGCCATTCACATGGGACGTCCGTGGGACGCATTCTTCATCTTTCCGTATTTTCCCAACCAGCGCGGGCCGCTGTGGGTGAACTTCCGCTCTCCGCTGGTATGGGACGTAGTAGCCATCAGCACTTACTTCACCATCTCGCTGGTCTTCTGGTATCTCGGCATGGTGCCCGATCTGGCCACGCTGCGCGATCGCGCCAAGGGCGGCATCAAGAAGTTTATTTTCCGGGTGTTGAGCCTGGGCTGGAACGGCTCACATCGTACATGGGCGCGTTATGAGATCACCAGTTTGGTCCTGGCTGGGCTCGCAACGCCCCTTGTTCTTTCAGTCCATTCTATTGTGAGTATGGACTTCGCCACCTCACTGGTGCCGGGCTGGCACACCACCATCTTTCCTCCCTACTTCGTTGCCGGCGCCATCTACTCCGGCTTTGGCATGGTGCTCACGCTGCTCATTATTACGCGCCAGACCATGCACCTGGAGCGCTACATCACCATGCAGCACCTCGACAAAATGGCCAAAGTGACCATGTTCACCGGAATGATCGTGAGTTATGCCTATGCGACGGAGTTCTTCAGCGCGTGGTACGGCGGCAACCTCTATGAGAGATATCACTTCATCAACCGCGCTACCGGGCCTTATGCGTGGTGCTTCTACCTGATGGTGCTGTGCAACGTGATCACACCGCAGATGCTCTGGCCCAGGAAGATCCGATCGAGCGTGGCTGCGCTGTTCATCGTTTCCATCCTGGTGAACATCGGGATGTGGTTCGAGCGGTTTGTGATCATCGTGGTTTCATTGCACCGCGCCTTCCTGCCTTCGGGCTGGGGCATGTTTTATCCAACCAAAATTGATGTAGGCGTACTGGTGGGCAGCTTTGGATTGTTCTTTACCTGCTTCCTGCTCTTCATTCGCTTCCTTCCCATGATCGCCATGTGGGAGATTCGCGGGGTGGCCGGACACGGCGCTTACAAGATGGCCCTGAGCAGTGATGACGATGAAGAACAGAAACAAGAGGAGGCAGTCATTGCGTAGAACTTTTTTGATCGCCACCTTCTCTGATGGAGACAGGCTGGTGAAGGCCGTCGAGACCGTCAGGAGCTACAACTTTTCCGTCTATGACGTCTATTCGCCCTACCCGGTACACGGCCTGGATGAGGCCATGGGCCTGCGGCGGACCCGCCTGCCCTGGATAACGCTGCTGGTGGGCGCGTTTGGCACAACGCTGGCTCTTACCTTCCAGTTCTATACCTCGGTGCTGGATTGGCCTTTGAACGTGGGCGGCAAGCCTGATAACTCCACCCTGGCATGGGTCCCCATCTGCTTTGAGTTGACCGTGCTGCTCGGCGGGCTCTCGATCTTCTTTGCGCTGCTGGTGCGTGCCAGATTGTATCCGGGCAAGAAAGAGCAGCTTGCGGCAGAGGGCGTGACCAATGACACGTTCGCTCTGGTCCTGCGGAAGAAAGACAGCGCCTTCGATATGAAATATGCGCGTGAATTGCTGGAACAGAGCGGAGCGGATGAGGTGAAAGTGCGGGAGGCGGAGTTATGAAAAGCTTTTACCGCAGAGGGCGCAGAGAACGCAGAGTGAATGAAGGCAGGGTCAGAATGCGTGCCAGTTTCTTAGCAATGGGGTTGGGGCTGGTGATGGTGATGGTGCCGGTTTTTATGGGTTGCGGAGCGTCGGGAAACAGCCGCGCTTATGAATACATGCCGGATATGGCGCGTGGGCCTGCATACAAGGCGTTTGCGCCGAACCCGGTTACACGTGACGGTCTTACGCTTCAGCGTCCGGTTTCCGGGACCATTCCGCGCGGGTACCAGCCTTTTCATTTCGGCCCGGGAGACCAGGAGGCGGAGCGGGCCGGACGTGAACTTCAAGACCCGTATCACGCCACGCCGCGGACCCTGGAGGAAGGCAAGGCGCTGTACAACACTTACTGCATTGTTTGCCATGGCCAGCAAGGGAAAGGGGATGGACCGATTGCCAGCAAGATTCCTCCACCGCCCTCGTATGTTTCTGACCGGCTGCTCACGTTCCAGCCGGGAAGAATTTTCCACGTAGTCACCATGGGCGCGGGCAAGATGCCGTCATACGCCGCACAGCTCAGCGCCGATGAGCGCTGGAAAATCGTGACTTACGTGCATGCGTCGCTTCAGGGACTGGGTGATCCGGGCGAGGTGAAACCGGCCATAGAGGCACTGAAACATTGAGATCGGGTGATCTGGTGATCGGACCCGAGTGAAGCTGCGACGTGAAAGGCAAGACAACTTCAGGGGAGCAAAGGAATTGCAATGAGTGAGCATGTGACATACGAACTGCCATCGCAGAAGAGAGCTCTGCCGGTGGTGTTGATTGCGATTGGAGTGCTGGTGGCTGCTTATGGCCTGTACTCAGATCCGGCGCGCACCTGGCCCAGCCTGCTGCTGAATGGCTTCTACTTCATTTCCCTGTCGCTCTCCGCATTGTTTTTCCTGGCTACGCAACGCGCCACCAATGCCCGCTGGTCAGCCAGCCTGCGCCGCATTCCTGAAGCTTTTTCCCTGGCTCTGCCGGTGGCCGCTGTACTGATGATGCTGTTGTACTTCGGCCGCCAATACCTCTTTCCCTGGACCCATCCCGGCATTTTCGCCAGCACGCCTTCCTTTGCGGGCAAAATCCGCTACCTGCAACCCGGATGGGTATTCGCAAGAATGATTTTTTGTGTTGTGACCTGGATCGTTTTCGCTCTGCTCTTCCGCAAGGCTTCCCTGCAGCAGGACCGGCATCCGGAGTTAAGCCTGAAGCTGCATCAGCGCCTTACCGCTTATTCGGTGTTGTTCATCCTGACATTTGCGCTGACCTTTACTGCCGGGGCCTTTGACTGGCTGATTTCGCTGGAGCCGGAGTGGTTCAGCACCATGTTCGCCGTCTATGTATTTGCCGGAACATTCGTGCAGGGCATCGCGGCGGTTACTCTGGCGGTGGTCTTGCTGAAAGAGCGCGGGCCGCTACGCCAGCACGTAAGCGAGCATCAGATTCACGACCTGGGCAAGCTGTTGTTTGCCTTCACCGTCTTCTGGGCCTACATCTGGACCTGCCAATACCTGCTGATCTGGTACGGCAACATCCCCGAAGAAGTCACCTTCTTTGGTAAGCGCACCAATGGGCCATGGCTGGTGTTGTTCGCCATCAACTTCATCGTCAACTGGCTAATTCCCTTCCTGGTACTGCTGTCAAAGGGAGCCAAGTGCAACCACAAGGTGCTTAAGACAATCTGCTGCCTGATATTGGTGGGACGCTGGCTTGATCTATATCTGCTGATCACGCCCTCGCTATGGAGCGGGCCGAAGTTTGGACTGATTGAAATCCCTATCGCGCTGGCTTATTTTGCGCTTTTGTATCTGCTGTTTACTTATAACCTGGCGCGGGCTCCGTTAACCCCGCTGAACGATCCGGTGCTGGCCTATGAACGCCTGCACCCACATGCCCCAGGCAGACACATGCAGCCTGAACTTTCCGGAGTAGAGCCATGATGCTGAACGGCAACGGCCGAATTATAAAGTTAATTGCTTTGCTGGCCACCACCGCAGGAGTGAGCGCGGTTGTGTACCAGCCGGATCAGAGCAAGCTGAACGACATCCCCAATCGCCTGCCGGAGGGCGCACCTTATGTGCTGGCGGAGGCCAAGGCTCTGCCTCCGCCGTATCACGATCACTGGGAGCAGGAGGATAGCCCAGGACAATGCCAGACCTGCCACCAGAAAATCTTTGATGAGTGGAACGGCTCCATGATGTCAAACTCATGGCGTGATCCGGCATGGCGCGCAGCCTACCTGCTGCTCTCGCGCGCGACTTCAGCCAATGGCGAATGCGACACACCCAACCCTCCCGATGGCACGCCCAAGGCAAAACACAATCCCTTTGCCCACGAAAATGAGTGTGCCTCGACCTTTGATATAGGCACGGAGAAATATACGGTTTCGCGACCGGGCTCGCTGCTTGATTTCTTCTGCTCCCGCTGCCACATGCCTACGGATTACATCGATAACATTCCCATCAAGAATGTCTCGATAGACCCTAAGACGAACCTGGAGTTCGCCCAGGGAGATCCTCGTTTCTTCCCCACCTCTGACAACGGCACGGGCATCGCTTTTGCCACGCTTGACTCACAGTACCGCAACACTACTTCAGGCAAGAGTGGAATCATCTGCGCGGTCTGCCACACCTATGCAGAAACGCGTGACACGCCATTCCACAACTATGCCCGCAGTGACAGTGCTTACACTCCAGCGCCCGGCAAACAGTCGCGTAATGAGCTTGTAGCTTCGGCCAGGCAGGATACCTTCGGCGTACCTGATCCCGCCAAGCAGAATCTCGGCTACAGCATCGGCGCAGGCTCCTATCGCCTGTCACCGCATGCGATTGTTTATCCGGAAAGATTTGGCCCGCTGGCTTCGGCTCAACCGCCGTCTTCCACTGACACCTACACCAGCCAGATCTTCGGGCAGAACGTTGACTACCAGAAGATGGATCCCTCCAAGCACAAGGGATACCACCAGGCAATGTTTGTGCGCGCTGAGATGTGCGCTGCCTGCCATGACGTGACCAATGCGCTGCCCATCAAGAACAAACTGGGAAAATGGGCAGGTGGATTCCCGATTGAGCGCACCTACACGGAGTGGGCCAACAGCGCTTATGCAGACCGTCCGGGCAACAAGAATTTTGATCCGCGGTTCAAGCGTGATTGCCAGAGCTGCCACATGCAGCAGGATTACGGCCAGCCCGGCACCGCCAATACGCTATATAAGGATGGCAAGCCGCTTCCGCCGGAAGTAGATCGCGTGGCCAATCAGGATCAAGGCGGAGGGCCGCATCCTTTCTTCACGCATCACTTTGTGGGTGGCAACGCCTACATCACTTCGTTGATCGGCAAAGACATAGACAAGAGTGGCAACATTGAAGGTTATCCTGAGCTTTCCGCCTTCAGCTTCTCCTCTGACGATCACCACAGTCCCTACTCGCGTGCATTCTGGACACACACCGAGCGGCGCGGAGCCTATGCACAGCAGGCCCGGCTGGCCTGGGACCGTCTGCGCCATGTTCTCAGCATGGATCTGCAAGGTCCGGCGACAGCGCAATCCGGAGACGTACCGATCGCTGTAACAGTTGCCAATACCGGCAGCGGGCATAACTTCCCCACGGGCTTCCCGGAGGGCCGCACTGCATGGCTCTCACTGCATGCCTATGATTTGGCCACGGGAACGGAGTTGCCCATCCATGACAAGGTGTGGAACCGGACCTCGATCGGTGTGGGCAATCTGACCACTGAAGAGATGATCGATCCTAACTTCCCCGGCTGCAATTGGAAGATTCCGGCAGGCTCGGCTGATCCTTACTCTTTGCAGTTCAAAGCTGTAGCTTCACTGGGGGATGGCTGCCCCACCCTTGATCTGCCCTATGCTACGGCGTTAAACCTGGTGACCAATGGCCAGGGGATGCCTGTCGATAGAGATGGCAAGGTGGTGGATCGTTCCAATCCCGGCATGCCGCAGTTCAAAGATACAAACGGCAACGGCGACTTCTTTGACGACTCCTTTCTGCGTGATACCCGTCTGAAACCTCGTGGACGCGCCGAGTATCAGCAGAAGGTAGACCGCTACTCCGTTGTAGTTCCTGTGGGCGTGCGCGGGCCAATCGCGGTGACCGCTGCGATTTACTACCAGTCGATTGAGGCCATCGTGGCGCAGAAGTTCCTGGGCAACATGGCCGATACCAACAACAATTTCGTGCTGGAGCCATGCGTGCTCGGCGGCCTGTGCGATGGACGCAAGCCTTCCACTGAACCGGCCGTGGTCGAAGGAGCGCCTCCTGTGCCCATGGTGGTGCGCACCATGGTCATGAATGTAAACGGAGGGGCTGGAGACAAGAGCCAATTGAAGGTGGCGACCTATCCGCTGCCGGGCGCAAGCGATGTCTATCAGGACGCAGTACCGAAAGTGTTCTTCTCGCGGCCTGTCCGCAATCTTGATGCACGCAGCTTCACCCTGACCGATTCTCACGGCGCGCAGGTGCCTGCCTGGATCGACCAGGTGGGTGATGGAGCCTGGGGACTCTTCCCCAATCCGGTGGTCTTGAAGGGCGGCGAAACCTACACCGCACGTCTCAAAGCCGGGGTTTGCGACCTCACCGGAAGCTGCACCGGCCAGGATGTGGTCTGGAAATTCACGATAAGCAAGGAAGCGGGCAAAGGGAGCGGCGATACCAGCGTGCCTGCCGGCTTCCGGCTTCCTTCTCAATCACCGGCAAAACCAGCATCGCCAGCGAGCGTGGCGTCAACTCATGGGAGCAAGCACGCCAACGGATTGGGAAGTGCCATGCGGTAGCTTCCCAGCGAAGGCACCCGCAGCAGACCGTCCTCAGGGGCGGTCTGCGCCTTTGCATCTTCTGGGTGCAGCGATAATTCCGGGCAGCCGGGGCGGCTGCGGTCCATAAGACTTTTTCTCAGGATTTCGCCGTCTTCTTGCGTGTACGCTCGGGCAACACATACGACAGGGCTTCAATGCCCATTGCCCGCGCTACGATGGTGGCATTCAGCGCACTCTCGGGATTCTCTTCATGCTTAAAGAAGGCAAATACTTCCCTGCCTTCTGATTCCCGCTTTAATTCACCGGCAATCTGCTTCAGTTGTTCTTTGGAATATTCCGGGCGGCGGAAACGGTAATAGAGGAAATTCGCGGTGGCTGCATGAGGAGCAGTGATCTTCTCGCTCTCGGCCCAGCATACCGCCACGTTCTTCTGCTTCAGAATCTCAAGGATGGCATCGTCAAACCACGACGCATGACGAAATTCAAAGGCAAACTGATAGGCAAATGGAAGCACCTGTACAAAGTCTTCCAGCAATTTTCGGTCGGCCTGCAGATTCGGAGGCGTCTGGAAGAGAATGGGCCCGAGCTTTCCTGACTGCCGCATCGGCTCCATGCTTTCCAGAAAGCTTCTGACTGGCCCCTCGGGCTCTTTGAGCCGCCGAAAATGAGTGATCAACTGGTGCGCCTTGACGGCAAACCGAAAATGCGCCGGGGTGCCGGCAATCCAGCCCTGGAGCGCATTGGCTGAAGCAAAGCGGCGAAAGGTGGCATTCAACTCCACCGCGTTCAATTGCGTGGCGTAGTACTCGAGAAATTTCTTCTGCGGCAGCTTTTCAGGAAAGAAAGCAGGCTTCCAGCTCGCATAGGACCAGCCGGAAGTGCCGACATAAAGCGCCATGCAGAAAGTATAGCAATGAGACAAATTTTCAGAAATTCACAGCGGAAAGGCAAGAGAGCGTATCAGCCACGGCGATAACGATGCCTTGCCTCGCGGCGGTCGCGCTTCAGGTCCTGCCGGTCGCGGCGCATATCTGCCTTGAGCCGCTTTACCTGCTCCTGATCGCGCCGAAGCTGGGCCCTGTCTGCCTCGATTGCGCCCCGGCCGGCATGACGCCGGCGATCCATGTTGAGACGCTGCTTGTCCTGATCAACGCGATACTCCAAATGCCTGAGTTCCTGCTGGTCATGTCTCAAGTCCTGCTGATCATTCCGAATGTCATTCCCCAGACTGGAATTCTGGGCGAAGGCCATGGTGCCCAACAGCAAATTGGCTGCGAGAATCAGTTGAATTTTGTGCATAGCCGAGCCTCTCCGGTTCCAGAAACACGGCCTTTGTAAAAAAGTTGCAAGAATACCGTTTTTACCGGCGAGAGGTCACAAAGGCTTATCTGCGTTTATCAGTCCGATCAGCGTCATCAGCGGTAGGGTTTTCGGTTTGTGATAAGGTTTTGAAGAATGAAGAGTTTCGGTACGCATACGCTGGAGCTGATCAGCCGCCAGCCGGAAGTAGCGCTGTTTGCCTTCACCTTTCCTGCCGGTACTGCTATTCGTCAAATTCTTCTCGACTCGCGAAAGATTGATCCCCCGCAGCCGAGGGTGGCTGCGCTCCATAAAGATTTTCGTTTTAGTTACGGCGTGCCGCGCTGTGTTGATCCTGAATTCTCTGAGGCTGCCTCGTGAAGCAGGTAGTGGCAGCGCTCCTTCTTAAAGAAGACAAGATTCTGATCTGCCAGCGGACAGAAAATCAGCCGCATCCCCTGAAATGGGAGTTTCCCGGCGGCAAGATTGAACCCCATGAAGAGCCTGTGGCGGCGCTCGCCCGTGAGTTAGAAGAGGAGCTTGGCATCAGGGCCAGCATCGGACGCAAAGTCACCACCATCCAGCATAACTATGGCGCAAACAATGCCGTGGAGCTGCACTTCTACCTTGTAGAGGAATATCAGGGAGAATTGCAGAACCGCATCTTTCGCGACATCCGCTGGGCCACTCGCAAAGAACTGCCAGCATTTGATTTTCTGGAAGCCGACGTGGCCATGGTGAATGACATTGCCAGTGGCAGGCTTGAACTGCCTGTTAGCCGCTGAAGGCGTAAAAAACGCTCAGCGCGATCACAATAGCTGTGGTGGCCCAGGCAATCGCATTAAATGTTCTGGAATTCACATATTTGCCCATCAGGCTGCGTTTGTTAATCAGAAGCAGCATGTAAATCAATACCGGCGGCAGCAAGAGGCCGTTGAGCACCTGCGAAAGCACTGAAACTTTGATCAGGGGCAGGCCGGGAATGAGAATCACGGCGGCCCCGGCCACTACCAGGATGGTGTAGAGCCAGTAAAAAACGGACGCCTCGCTGAATTTCTTGTCCAGCCCTGACTCGAACCCCAGCCCTTCACAAACTGTATAGGCGGTAGAAAGAGGCAGAATGGATGCGGCAAACAACGATGCGTTGAACAGTCCAGCGCCAAATAAAAGAGAGGCATATTTTCCTGCGAGCGGATGAAGGGCCTGGGCGGCCTGGCCAGCACTGCCGATGTCGCGAATATTTGCGGCATACAGAGTGGCAGCGCAGGCCACAATGATGAACCATGCCACGACATCAGTAAACAGGCAGCCTAAGATCACGTCCCAGCGTGAGGCGCGGTACTGCCGCGCTGTAATGCCCTTTTCCACAATGGAGGCTTGCAGGTAGAACTGCATCCAGGGCGCGATGGTCGTGCCAATGGTGCCCACCAGCATATAGAGATACGGCTTGTTCCAGGCTTCCGGGTCGTGACGCGAGGGGGGAACAACGGTGGAGGTGAGGGCGTGTGTCCAATCGGGCTTGGCGATGACCCCGGCGATGATGTAACTGAAATAAAAGAATGAAGCGATGAGAAAGATCTTCTCTACGCGTTTGTAATTGCCTCTGGTGACCAGCAGCCAGACAATGGCCGCGCAAATGGGCACGCTGATGTACTTGGAAACGTGGAAGAGTTGCAGGCTTTCGGCGATGCCAGCGAATTCGGCGATCACGTTGGTGAAATTCAACACTACCAGCGTGGACATCATCAGGAAGGTGGTCCGCAGGCCGTACTCTTCCCTGATCAGGTCACTGAGGCCTTTGCCGGTGACCGCACCCATGCGCGCGCACATCTCCTGGATGACGACCAGGGCGATGGTGATAGGAATGAGGCTCCAGAGAAGTTTGTATCCGAACTGGGCGCCGACAGACGAGTACACCCAGATGCCGCCGGCATCATTGTCAACGTTTGCGGTAATAAAGCCCGGCCCAATGACGGCCAGCAGGAGCAGGGTCCGGGTCTTCCAGTGCTTGAGCCATTTCATCGGACGATTTCATAGAGAATTGAACCACTTTGGCAGAATAAACCCTCCATTCACAAAACGACAACACTAGCGCAAAAGAAATTTCACGATGACAGTTCATTCTTGATGAAAGGTTACCCTCTCGCACTTTGCGGCATCCGGGACAAGCAAAGAAGCGAGATGGAAGACGATGTTGAGGATGGGCTAAATTATGGCAATTACTAATTCTGGCAATGGATTAGATATGGCTGCGCAACAGGCTGATAATGTCATCGGCTGTGATCACGCCGGTCAGGTGCTGTTGTTCGTCTACGACCGGGAGGCTGAGCAGGTTGTATTTATCAAACATCTCGGCCACTTCTCGTTCGCCGGTTCCAGCTTCGCAGTAAATAATGTGCTCCGGAGTCAAAGTTGAAAGGCGGGTACTCGCCGGAGCCAGCACCAGCGAAATCAGAGGCACGGCTCCAACCAATACCTCATTGGCATCTACCAGGAAGATGGTGCTGATGGTTTCGCTCTCTCCTTCAAACTGCCGCAGCTTATCAATGGCATCGCCTATCGTGGCCTCTGGATGCAGGGCCAGATACTCGGTGGTCATGCGTCCGGCAGCGGTGTTTTCCTGGAAAGCCAGCAGTTCGGCCACTTCCTGCCGTTCCTCGGGCTCCATTTCTTCGAGGATTTCGTCCGAGGTATGCTCCGGCAGGTCGCCTAGCAGGTCGGCAGCGGCGTCGGGGTCCATCTCTTCCACTATGTCCGCAGCCTTGTCTGATTCGATAGAGCTCATCAGTTCGACCTGCAGCCTGGGATCGATCTCCTCCAGCGCTTCGGCGGCTATTTCTTCATTCAGTGAGCCAAATACGGCTTCGCGCTCGGCCGGAGCAAGTTCTTCCAGGATGTCCGCAATATCCGCCGGATGCAGCCTGGAGAGGCGCTCATATTCAAGCTTGAGATGGACCCGGCGGGCAGGGTCGGTCTCGATCAGGTCAACCGCTTCCCAGGGGATGGCACGCTCGGGCATGCGGCTGGCCAGCACCTCAATGGCTTTGGGCGGGGCCAGTCCTTTCAGGAGACGCCGAACTGCGCCGCGCAGGCCGACATCCACCTGGCTGATTCTCAACTTCAGGGTGCCGTTGACGGGCTCGGGACGCAGCTCAACATCATTGACCCGCACTACCTTGCGGCCATTGATGTCGATGATCTGCTGGTCGAGCAGGTCACGTTCCAGCAGCAGCATTCCTTCAGAGCTGACCAGTGGAGGCCATTCATCGGACTTACCCAGGGCGCGTATCGATCTTTCGCCTACTCCGGACAGCAGCTTTGTGGAAAGCAGGCGGTCGCCATCCGAGGTCTTTACCACCAGATCAGAGACTCGGGAGGAGTCTTCCCGGGGTGAAATCGCGACTTCACGCACGTATCCGGCGAGCTTCCCCGAGCCATCATAGACGGGGGCGCCGATCATCGCGGAAAGTGCGACTTCTGCCACGTTCTCAACCATGCTTTGCAGAATAACGGATGATCTCTGTCGTTCCAAGAGAGAAATCATAAGAGCTGCTGAAATCTGCCCTGGTTGCCCATTCAGCTTCGAATTCAACCGCAATAATCGGATAGTGCTCACATAACGAAGGCTGCTAACTTGATACTGGCGGGCCGAATACGGCAAAAAATTGAATCGTCCCGCCCGGCCCGTGATTCTGTTACTAGAGGAGAAACCCAATGGGTATTCAGGTCACCGATCTTCATCTGCTCCGCGATCAGTTGCTGCTCCGCCGTGAGAAGCTGGAAACCGCAATGGCGAAGTCCCAAACCGCTAACCTGGTGCAGTTGCTTGATGCAGTGGACCGCGCTCTGGAACGGGTGGACATCGGTTCTTATGGTATTTGTGAGGTCTGCGACGGCACGGTGGAAAGCCAGCGCCTGCTCGCCGACCCATTAGCGAAGGTGTGCCTGGGCTGCCTCCGTCCTGACGAACAGCGGGCCCTGGAAGATGACCTGGAACTGGCTGCCCGCCTCCAATCGGGCCTGCTGCCCTGTATCGAGAAAGTTCCTGCGAGTTGGAAGGTCTCTTACCACTACGAACCTGCCGGCGTGGTTAGCGGTGATTACCTTGACCTGATTCCCCACGGCCAGGATCTTTACTTTATGATGGGCGACGTTTCCGGCAAAGGCATTGCCGCCTCCATGCTCATGGCTAACCTGCATGCCATGTTCCGGGCATTGATTCCGACTGGGCTGCCACTGGAACAATTGGTAGAACGGGCCAACCGTATCTTCAGCGAAAGCACCCTGCCCACTCAATATGCCACGCTGATCTCCGGCAAGGCCGACGGGTTCGGTTCTATAGAAATCTGTAACGCCGGGCATGTTCCGCCCTACCTGGTCAGCGCTCATGGGGTGCGTTCCTTACCGTCGGCAGCCGTTCCAGTCGGCCTGTTTTGCGACCAGAAGTTCTCTTCCATGCAGCTTCATCTTGCCCCCGGTGACGCGCTGGTGCTCTATACCGATGGAGTCTCGGAAGCCGAAGACGCTGGGGGGCGCCAGTATGGGGAATCGAGTTTCACCCAGTTACTGGGTGACTGTCTGGCATTGAATTCCGATGAACTGGTCAACACCTGCATCCAGGATCTGCTGAAGTTCCGAGCAGGCTCAGCCAGGGTGGACGACCAGACGCTGATGGTCCTGCGGTTTTCACCTTCATTGGTTTAACGCATCCTTAAATTAACCACAGCGTGGTGAGCCATAACCAAACGGCTTAACCGCAGAGAACGCAGAGAGCGCAGAGGAAGGCAAGTAAGCCGCGAAGGACGCGAATTTCACGAATTTTTTACGTGCAAGTTTCGCTAATAATTCTTCGCACCTTGAGACGAATTTGATTTTTAGCAATGCAGAGGACGCAAAGGACGCAGAGAATTATTTGCTGTAGTGATTCTGGAAATTTGTTATTCCCCGCTAAGCGTCCGGTCTGTCCTCTGGTACTCTTGAGGCCACTGTTTTCATGGCTTTGAGGGTATTTCCATGAACTTCTGTTTACGGGTTGCAATCCTGTTCCTTACTTGTGCGGGTCCGCTCTTTTTATATGCAGAAGAGCCGATCAAGGGCAAAGTGCTGAATCAAACTACCGGCCACCCTGCCGCAGGGGACCAAGTCATGCTTCTGGGTGAAGGAATAAAGGAAGAGGCACGAACCACTACGGACAGCGAGGGATCGTTCGTCCTGCCGGCGACCTCCAACCAATCCCATTATGTAATACGGGTACTGCACCAGGGAGTCGCGTATGACCAGGCAGTCCGCAACCCTGCCCAGCTTCAAATTCGGTTATTTGATGCAGTTGCGAAGATTCCGGGCCTGAAAGGTAAGATGGGCATCGCCCAGGTTGGCTCCGACGGCAAAACAGTCACCGTAAGAGAAATGTATTCCGTTACCAATGCTTCAACTCCTCCAGTGACGCAGGCCAGTTCCCACAATTTTGAAATCACATTACCCGGCCAGGCAATACTGGATTCAGTTGAACTCAGAGGACCGTCAGACCCGTCATTCGAAAAGTTTCCGGCTTCCCCTGTTCAAGGCCATAACGGGCAGTACACGGTTGATTTTCCGATTCGTCCTGGCGATACCCTGTTTAAGTTTGCTTATCATATGCCTTACCAGGACGCAGTTACGTTGCACGTGAGAGTGCCTTATCCAATCGAAAAATTCGCCGTCGCGCACCCTGCATCTCTATCGTTCAAATCTTCCAAACCCTCAGGCTTCATGAATGCGGGAATCGTCAACGGACTTGCCATTGAGCAGGCCACCGCCAAACTCGTCACCGGTGAACTGCCTGCATTTCAAATCTCCGGAGTCGGCGTGACAGAGCCCGGAACACCCGCTGTTTCAGCGGCGCCTGCTCCGGTGGCCCACCAGACTCGCGAGACGCCAAAGCCAGTCAGTCCGCCCGCAGCACCATCCAGACAGGAAATCTGGATCATGCTTCCGGGAATCACCATTATGGCCATGCTTATCGTGGGTATGGTCCTGCGCACCAGGAGAAGAGCTCGTGCTGCGCAGGGACAACAATAAATGCGGAATTCAAATGGATGGAACTCCCACTCAACTCAAAACTTATATTTTTATTGACAAGGAATTTTTATGTGGACGGTTACCTGCCTGTTTGTATTTGCCGGCCTGGGCTTCTCTCCATTGCAGGACTCATCGCCGGCTGCCCAAGCGCAAAATTCGGTTGAATCTCTATCCAGTAAATCTGGCGATACAACACCTGCAGTTGCGACAACGCAACCCGTCCTTACGGTTCGCGGCCTCTGTGATAATTCGTCCAATACCGGACAGCAAAAAACATGCAGCGGATCCAAATCAATGACGCGGGAGCAATTTGAAGCTCTGATGAGCGCATTGAGTCCTGATGGACGAGCCCTGCCGGAGAATGCCCGTCGCAACCTGGCCAAAACTTACGCCGATTATCTTGCCGTGGAAACGGCTGTCCAAAGAGCGGGCATGGAAAACACCCCTGAGCTGCGCGAGTTTCTGGAATGGACGCGGTTGCGCGCCATCACCGATTACTATCGCCGCTCTCTTCAGGAAAAATACAAGAATCCGGCAACGGGAGAGATAGAAGCCTATTACCATGAGCACCAGACTGATTATGAGCGAGTGAAGCTGGCGCGCATTCTTGTTCCCCGCGAAAGTGCTTCGGTCAAAACACATGAATTCGACCAGAAGGCCCTGCAAGTGGCTAAAGAAGCGCAGGCGCGCGCCGTGAAGGGGGACGCTCCTACAAACATTCAGCAGGATGTCTACACGATCCTGGGGCTGGTTGAGCCCTTGCCAGTGGACTTAGGAAACCGCAGGCGGGCCGACATGCTTCCCGAAGAAGCAAAGGACGTATTCTCGCTGAAACCGGGCGAGATCACACAGGTAGAAAGCGAACCTAAAAACTATGTAGTTTACAAAATAGTAAACAAAGATATAGTTCCGCTGGAAGAAGTCAAGGCCGAAATCTCGCGCGCCATCTACCAGCAGAAATTCAGGGAGGCGATGAAAGCCGTCCTTGACGCCGTTCCGGCTGAATTCAATCACGAATATTTCGGCACTGAAACTGAGCCGCCCAAAGCACCCGTGGCCCCAGCATTAAAATGAGCGGCGGCCCGTGAGGACCGCCGCATCGGCTTGAGGTTACAGTGAGCGCAGGAAGTTGAGAAGGTCCTGCTTCTGTCCAGCGGGCAGGTTGTTGAACAGCACAATCACCTGGCAGGCCTCGCCCATGTCCGGAGTGCAATTAGCAGGGCTGCTGACGTTAACGGGGACGTGTGCCGTGATGGCGCTCAGCAGGTTGTCAGCGCGGCCATCATGCAGGAAAAACAGCCTTTGTCCGAGTCCCCACAGCGGCGCGGTCCTGAATTGAGTTGAACCGGCAGCGCCCTGGGTCACACCGTCAGCCAGGTTCGTACCCATCGTATGCAGCGCAAAATCAGAGAATGGGTGGAAGGCTGCGTTGTTCAGGGCAGGAGTGGCTGAAGTGGTGGTCCTCAGGAAATTGGAATGGCAGAGGACGCAACCAATTGTATGGATGGTAGAGGTATTCGGGTTTGTGTCAGGACTGCTGCTGGTGAGAGAACCGGCAAGTCCGGGATCAAGACTGCCGAAGATCTTGGCCCCCCGCTGCGAGGAAGCATCCAGCGGATTGCACAGAGCCCTGCCGTTTGGATCCAGGCCGCTGTTGAAATTGCATTGGCTGGGTGAAGCGTTCAGGCGCATGAACACCGCGAAATTTTCGATGTCGCTCGATATATCAGAAGCCACGCCATCTTTTCCGAAGCTGCTGAAAATCGTGGGGATGTTACGGTTCGCCGGGTCCGTTGGATCAGGAGGCACGATCACCTGGTCTTCCGGCTCAGGATTGGGAGAGCATTGACCGTTTCCCTTGGTCCTTTCGTTAGTGAAGTTTTCGTTGGTCAATCCCATTTCCACGTTGGAAGCTTCGCCCGCGAAAATGAGCATTGACTTGTTTTGCGCTTTCCATCCGAACCGGGAGATGGTCTGATCGTTGCCGCTGGTGTTGAATGCTCCCTTGATTGCCAGGATCGGATTGAAGAAGTTAGGGTTGTTGGCAATCGCGTCTTCTGTCGCCAGGTTTCCCGCTAAATTCTCATCCGGCGTATTTTCCACAAAACCTTCGCCAAAAGTTGGGATGGGAATGCGGAAAATGATGTTGTGGTTGGTCACCTGAGTGGGGAAATCCTCCTGTGCGATTGTGCAGGTAGCAGGAACGTCAGGGCGGCCCTGGATCACAAAAAGTTCGGCCACAGAACCTGCCGCTACCGGATCACGATGGATGGTGTCATCCCCGGGCGATCCATTCGGGAACCGGGCTTCACGGACCGGACCGGTAGCACTGATAAACGAATTTACTGCCTGGAGCTGTGCTGCCGTGGGCGCGTCCGCAACTTGTGGGTTTCCATTAGGAAAACCAGGCGTGGCTTTATTGGGGCTGCTGCCGCCAACCGTGGGCTGTGAATGGCACTCGAAACAGCTCACGGCATTGAACGAAGGTCCCAGGCCGGGGATTGTGGAGCCGCCTGTTTGCGGCCCCGGCCCGACCACAGCTTTCACTTCAAAGACTGTGAGCGCCTGGAACCAGAAGCCGGTCAGATTGCTGCCGGGGACAACATTGCCGGCCCCACCGTTGCCGTTGTTGTCGGCTGGCTGCACCGTGTCAATGCAGGGCGGAGCGTTGGGAAACTTGGCCGAGGGTATTGGGCAGAAGGGGTTATTGTTGCCTACCGGACGGGGACCGGGATCGGAGGGAGTAGTTGTGATTTGCGCCTGGAGCGCAGTGCCCAGGAAGATGCATGTGAATAGCCCGCAACAGAAGGCTTGCAGAAGAGTCTTCTTACAGCACATGGCAATTTGCCTTTCTCTGAGTGTGTTTGAGGCACTTAAGTGATCTAGCAGGTTGGTTGAACGGAGTAGGTTGACGAACTCTGAAGCGAGAGGAACCAGAGTACCTGCTGGACAAATCAAAAATCCATGTTTTGACTGTTAAATTTTTATACGCAGTTCCATTTTGGAACTGAATTTCTCGCAATGAGATACATCCAGGGGGCAATTGGCAAGCTCGATTAAAATGCTCTAAGACACATTGGCAATTCTTTTGAGTGTCGTGGATTCCGGGGACAATTTTAATGTCGCGAACAGGAGAGATTTTCCATTGTGGCACGGCACAGGTTTTCAGGTAGTGTCCTAAACTTGCGTTGCAGAAAAGAAAACAGCAAGCGCTTGCCCTGTAAACCCGTTAATGTTACGGTTTCGACATGGCTAAAAAAGACCTTCGCGCACTGCGGAACCTGATTACTGAGGCAAAGCAGATTATTGACACAACAGAGCTGCCCGAAGGACGCTCACAAAGATTAAGAGAGTTGCTGGCGTCTGCTGTGTTCTTAGCCGACCACCTGCTAGAAGTGTCACCTGCCGCTGTACTCGGAAGGAAAGGCGGTAACACTACTGCTAAACGTGGTTCTGAGTATTTCAGGGAAATCGCCGCGAAGAGAAAGCACAAAAAAGGTGGCAGACCGCCATCAAAAGAAAAAGCTAACTAAATCAAACTTTACAAAAGCCCTACCACATATTGGGCCTGCCTTCCACTGCTCTGCAACAGGATGTGCTTTTTTGTCCAATAGCTTTTCCGCAAGTTTTCCACATATCTCGTTGAAAATGCACATGGTTGTGGATATCCAATCAGCGTTGGCACTGAGTTGCAATTTGCTTTGGCATGATGTAATCTGATTTGCATCGGGGCCAGAACTAAAGTCCCGGCCCCGAGACCAATTCTTTTCACAAGAAGGAATTGGAAGGATGGTAAGTAGATGCTGTATAGCGCAGGTCTGTGGGGTGCGTTCCCCGCGAGAGGTGCGGCCTTAGTATTCGCCGTCCTTGTCGCATTCATAGTATACATAGCACCCTCAGGCAGCGCAAGGCTTTCCATATGGAATAGAAGGACTCGCAATGCCGCTGCTCACTGATGAACTAAAGACGCACTACGAGGCTGTTTTAGAGCACCTCGAATCCGAGCGCCACCAAACGTTGCAGCAAGTGATTGCTGGACAAGCTCGACTGAAAGAGCTTCACAATAGCATTGCCACTCTCCAGAAAAGCCTACATCCTGAAAACCAATCCTTCCGATACTCCTCTGCTTCTACACGCCCACATCATTTGAAATACGCAAACATCAGCGTCCGTTGGGCGATCCTGGACACCTTGCACGATTCTCAGCCAATGACGACCGCAGCGTTGGCCGATGCATTAAAGTCGGCAGGAGTCCAGAGTAAAGCAGCAAACTTTGCGAACAATGTCTCTGCTGTGTTGAGCACAACAATGACAAAGCACAACGAAGTACAACAGTTGCCCGATGGTCGATGGGAATTGACCGACAACGGCATAGAGGCCATTGAGCACATCCGAACCACGTTGAAATTTAGGCGAGGAATAGGACTGTTGTAATCGCGCACAAGTTTGCAAGAGGAGCACTCGAATGAAAATACCCTGATTAGCCAACGCTAAACGCTCATCCGTAGCGAAGGCCATAACAGGCCTACTCCAGTGTGTCTTGGACTGAACTAGGAGCAGGCCGTGATGGGCACTCATCTATCCACGCGGAGACGTGGCAGAGGGGTTTAATGCGGCAGGCTTATACCCTGCTGATCGGGTCTCACCGTCCAAGGAAACACCCGGTCCGTGGGTTTGAATCCTACCGTCTCCGCCATTTTAACGCAATATCAACCGTTTGCCCTAGTGGCAACAGGAGTACAAAAATGACTTTAGTGACTGCTTTTTATTCGGTGAACGAAGCGCTGAAACCAGCGCAGAATCGTGTCCACCACAATAATGACGCCTGCCCGCCGGGTCGTGATATCCCGTCGTGGGAGCGCAAACCTGGCACTGGCGGTTATCGGCTGTGTGAAGACTGTCAGCGTATGACCCGCGAGGGTCGTTAATCAGTCACGGCGGCGCACCGCGCCGCCGTGTTTCTCTCAACCCATAGCGGCGAGTCCTTCGGGGGATCAAACGTCATTTCCCACCACGGGCCATGAATTGCACCGTCAATGATCCCCCAGACTCGCCTCAACCGGAAAACTGGCAGCCCGTTCGCTAAGGCGACGGACATAGCGCGCAACCCCTCTGAAGCTGCTCCCTCAAACCGTACCGTTGGTTCGGGAAAGCTATGGCCTGAGCCGCCTTCGCAGGATTCAAATGTCTCCACACCCCCGGCGATAAGCGCGAGCACTATGTCTCGAATCCCCTCATCTAACGGCGGCTCGAACTGCAACTGCTGGCCGCGCTGTAACGCATCCGGGTCTGGCCGGAGAGGAGTTCTGCTTGGGCAATAGGTACACTTTTGATGCTCGCGGGATTGCTGGTGATTTTGCGTTTGCATTTGGCACACAACTCCATTACCGTGAGATTCAGGCAGCCTCACCGTTGTGCGCATACCCCGACTGGCATCGGGGTTTTGCTTTTTATGATTACACCACACTTGTCAAGTTCTTCTCTTGACAACAGCAAGCGCTTGCTGTTATTCTTTACTCATGAATTGCCAGACATGCAGCATCGAATGTCGGAGTTTTGGAAAGCACCGCAATGGCCTGAAACGGTTTCGCTGCCCTCAATGCGGAAAAACCTACACTGAAGAACATGAGCGCTTGTTTGGCAGAATGACCGTTCCCGAAGATAAAGCTCTGCTGGCAATTCAACTCCTGCTCGAAGGAACCAGCATTCGCAGCACAGAGCGCATTACTGGCCTGCACCGGGACACAATCATTCGCCTGTTGGTTGTCGCTGGTGAAAGGTGCGTGAAGTTGATGGATTCCAAGATGCGCGATCTGCGCTGCCAGAAAATCCAGGCCGATGAGATTTGGACTTTCGTAGCTAAAAAAGCACGTCATTTACAGCCCGATGACCCAACAGAATTTGGTGATGCATGGGTTTTTGTGGCGATTGATGCTGACACAAAATTGATTCCTGCTTTCACAGTAGGCAAGCGTGACCGCGCCACAACTTACGGATTTTTAGAGAATCTTGATTCATGCCTTGCCCTTGAGCATCGGTTTCAACTCACAACAGACGGTTTCCACTTTTATGAGCGCGGAGTAGAAAACGTGTTTGCTGGTCGTGCTGATTTCGCGCAACTCGTAAAGATATACGGCGATCATGGCCAGCATGACGCTGCCGGACGCTATTCGCCTTCACCGATGATAGAGGCAATAGTAAAAATTCGTGACGGCAGGCCAGACCCACGGCATATTTCCACCAGTTATGTTGAGCGGCAAAATCTCACGATGAGGATGGCCATCAGGAGATTTACCAGACTCACAAACGCATTCTCAAAGAAGCTGGATAATCTGAAACTGGCCTGCGCTCTGCACTTCGCTTATTACAACTTCTGCCGTGTTCACAGATCATTGAGGGTTACGCCAGCGATGGAAGCAGGACTGGAAAGCCGTATATGGACTCTGCGGGAATTGCTGATAGGTGCATAAAACAGCCCACCTCACAGGTGGGCTGAGTGTGTGTTGTGAAGCTGTTAAGTTCGCGGAATCTTGCTGCGCACCTGCTTATACCGCTTGATGATTTTCTCTTCGCCACCTGTCCAATCAGCCAAAACAGGGAACGCGACAAGGCACGGCTCAATGATGAAAGTGAGTCTGGTCTTGTCTTGGAACGTGACGGTGATTTCAAAAAACTCCAGATCGGAAGAGAGTTCGATGCTGTTGATGATCTTATCTTTGACTTCGGGGAAGTCTGCGAGTTCTCTCAGGCTTGAGAATATACGTTGTGGGTTGTTACCCTTATTGTCAGCCAATCTGCACCTCCGTGTGCGGGTTTGGTTAGGGCTGCATGGGTGTTCATACCACCTGTGCAGTCCGTATTCGCTTTGTAACACGCAGAAGTGAGAGGGTCTGCCGTTTATAGCCGTTAACGCAAGTTTAGGACACTACCGGTTTTCAAGGGCGTTTGACAACTCCCCATTCCCCTAGGCAAACTACCGATTTGCCCTTTACGCAGGTGTCGGCGCAAGTCTCTCTGGCCCATTGTGAACAGTCGCGCGACAAACCGGGTGACGTATTCGCTGGACTCAACGCTGGAAAGCGTCAACATGGCCGAACGCAAGGCCTTTGAGATCGCTGCTCACGGGGGGTTTGGGGAAGACCAGCAGCACCACATTGCCATGGCGGTCAGGGAAGCCGCAGTAAATGCCGTACTGCACGGCAATGCCTATGATCCCCATAAGAAGTTCTTTGTAGCCTATGAGATAACCCCGCAGGCGCTGGTGATCACCATCACCGATCAGGGGAAAGGGCTGGATGAGGCGAGCCTTCCTGATCCGCTGGCGCCGGAGAACCTGATGAAGCAGTCAGGCCGGGGAATATTCCTTATCCGCTCCTTTATGGATGAGGTCACGATCAGGAATTTGCATCCGGGAACCGAGATTACATTAGTGAAACATACAGGCCGGGAGGCCGCGAATGCCAAGGAGGAATTAAAGTGACAATGAAAGCTAGCAACCGGCAGGTAGGTGACGTCACCATTGTTGACCTGAGCGGTCGTATTACCCTCGGCGAGGGCAGCGTTGTATTGCGGGACACAGTTCAGGACCTGGTCAGCAAGGGAAACACCAAAATCCTGCTCAACCTGGAAAATGTCACTTATATTGACAGCTCCGGAATTGGAGAGCTGGTCAGCGCCTTCACCACCGTCCGCAACAAAGGCGGCGAACTGAAGCTGCTCAAGCTCACCAAGAAAGTCCACGACCTGCTGCAGATCACCAAGCTCTATACCGTGTTTGATATTAAGGATGACGAAGCAGCCGCTATCCAGGCGTTTACCAAGTAACCGATGGACTCTTGCAGCGCCTTGGGAGACATTCGTGCAACTATTCGCCGAAATAGAGTGGCACTGGGTATTCGAAATCGGCAATGTTCTTTCTCTGATTGGAATTCTAATTTCATCAATCGGAGTTGTGATCAGTATTCTATATGCGAGAAGTGCTAAACGGGTGGCTTTTACTGCCCTTCAGGCTGCTGCGGCAGCAAGGAAAGAGTTGCTGATTAGGATCGCCGCCGAAGAAATCACTCAATTTATTCGACGGCTGCAATCACTGCGAGAAGCCAACGAAACGCAAGACCTTATAACGGTCTTGCGTATTGCTGGTGAACTAAGTATTGACTTATCAGCGGCGGAAACATCTTGGGTGGAATTACGTGAATTACAGCATGGAGAGATTGCTGTTATAACGAGACAATTAAAACGAATTCTGGTATTCCTCCGTGATGATACCTTGGTAGATAATGAGAAGGTACGGCGTGTATCGGAAACCCTGGATTTTGTAAGCCAATTAATGGGCAAAGTGAGCGGACGACTGCGATTCCGGAGCTGATCCAATGGCAAATGCTTTTCTGACTTTTTTTGAGGACGACCCTAAGCAGATTGAGTTAGTAAATACTGTTACGGAAAAGACTCTTCAAGGCAAACTGCTTTGGAATAAGTCGACTACCACCTATGAAGCAACCCTTCCTAATCGTGTCGAACTGATATTTGCTCTGTCTAATTCTTTTCTACCGTTCGTCAAAACGAAGACTTGGGCCCATTTTGTGGTTCGACAGCCAAACGGCAATGATGTTCTCAAAATTGAGCAAACCAGCTCTTTTCCATTTCCCCAAGTGGAGAATGTAACGAAGTCACGCTTGGAGACGGCGGTAGAACGCCTGTTTGACATTGTTAATAACGCTGCGAAAGGTGAGGTCGAAAAAGTCATAGACCAGTTGAAGAACCTGTAGCAATATTATGAGAATCTCACGTCTTGATCGTTCTTCCGTTGATCCTGAAGTCGGCGCGATCTATGACCACTTCATGAAGCAGCGCGGCAACATTCCCAACATGTTCCGCACCGTGGCCCACCGGCCTGAAATCCTGAAGACCATGATTGCCCATTTCCGTGCCGTCATGGAAACCGGCACCGTTCCTGCCAGGCTGAAGGAACTGGTGATCGTCAGGACATCACAGATCAACCGTTGCGAGTATTGACTGGCCTCTCACACCGTCTTGGCAAGACGGCTGGGCTGGTCAGAAGATCAGATCAACAACCTGCATCACTTCGAAAGCCGTACCGATTTCACTGACAAAGAAAAAGCGGCTCTGCGCCTGGCCGAACGCATGACCAGCGATTCTCATACTATTGACGACGCGCTTTTTGCCGAGCTGCGCAAGCACTTCGATGAAGGCGAAGTCATCGAGTTGCTGGCTTCTATCGGACTGTTCAATTATTTCAATCGCTTCAACGACGCCCTGCAGATGGAGCCCACCAAATGAATTGGTGTTGTTTCCTTTGCGTCCTTAGCGCCCTTTGCGGTAAATTCGCCAGACAGCCAACTTCCAATACGCTTCATCCCTCCAAGTAAGCACAGGCTACGAATCATGAAACTGCTCTCTCTCATTCTGCTCCTCACGTTTGCCTTTGCTTTGGGCTGCAATCAGGACACCGCCAAGACCCGAGAAGACGCCGCAAAGGCGGCATCCCAGGTCAAACAGGAAAGCAAAGAAGCGGCCAAGGAGATCAAGCAGGGCGCTGAAAAGGCGCGCGAACAAGGCAAGGCCGTTTCAGAAGGTATCCGTGAAGGTCTCAAATCAAACAGCCCCCCACCGCAGAAACAAAAGTAGTCACTCCCGCAGCTCAGGTTAGCGTCTATTTCCTCCTCAGGCAGCTAAAGGTTTGTCTCTGATTTGGACAGTTTCCAGAATCTGGACAAAAACGTCGTAATCCGAGGTTTTCACAGCGAAGCTCTATAGCACGATTCCAGCCAATGAAATCAACAAGCTAGAGTTCCTTTCATCCTGCAAGATGCATTGGCAGAGCAAATGCATTATCTGCTGCTGTGTGCCAACCGGCACTCAAATCACTAGGAGAATGGACCAACACATGAAGACCACATTGAAGATGGCGAGCCTGGCAGCCGTACTTGCAATTTGTATGTGCGCTCAAAATGCATTTGCACAGACCGCCTCAGGAACACTGACCGTCACAGGGACCATCAGCAGCTCTCTTACTTTGCTAGTGCAGAACGCAGGCGGCACCACTTCCGGTACCGGCACTGCCGCAGCTACCAGCGCCCTGGGCAACATTTCGAAATTTGGCTCTGCGCCAACCGGTTTCACTCTTGCCCGTGGGGCCAGCAATTGGACGCTTTCATCAACCGTGGGCGTGGAAGTCGATAAGGCCAATCTGACCAGCACCGATTACACGCTGACTGCACAGCTTGGCAGCGCTCCCGCAAGCGGCGTGACCTGGAAGCTGAATGGCTCCACGCTTTCTGATTCCGCCGCCACCACGCTTACCAGCACCGGGACCTTTGCATCAACCGGCAGCTATAGCTGGGACATCGTGGTTGCGGACTCAGCGTCAGCAGCGGCAATCGATAACACCATCAATTTCACTGCTACCGCGAACTAATCGGACTTGAATAACTCTTTCTGGACTTAATTATGTTGCGAGCAACCACCAAAACCGCCTGGAGAAGCGCTGTTCTGGCAGCGCTTCTCTGTGGTCTCCTCCCGGCCGCTATAGCGCAGTCCCCACGGCCATTACAGACTGCAGATGAATTCACGGTCGCAGTAGTCACGGACGATCACCGGCCCGCTTTGCCGGGCGACACAGATATCGATCTGGGCAGGGTCTCTTATAACGGAACTGAGTCGCAAAGACATGGCGGCGCCAAAGAATCCAAGTCATTCAGTATCGTGCGTCATATTCGGGTGCGCGTGGCGCGCCGAAACAACGCTGCAGGAATCGTGATGGTAAGCGCTTATCTGCTTCACAGTTGCTATCCCTGCAAGTTGCGGCTGGACGGCATTGAACTGAAATCCGGCCCGACGGTAGTGATGCTGCGCACTCAACTGAATGAGACGAGCGACCATCGCCTCGAAATTGAGATTCCTGCATCAATGCCGGCCGGAGCGGTGGACGCAGAAATTTGCTGGCAGGTGGAGGAGAGATGAAAAAAACCTTTCTTGCTTTACTCTTAACTTTTTATTGCCTCGGCGGCCGTGATGCTTCGGCACAAAGCCTCATTAGCGTTTCACCGGCATCTCTCAGCCTGAAGGGACGCGCCGGCCAAACCAGCACTCAGAATTTCAAGGTCTCAAACCTCACTGACTCGGTTTATGTTTTCAAAGTTGAGGTGACTGATGTTCTGGTGGAAAACGGGAAGCGCACTTTCATTACCGCAGGCCAGACTTCCGGCAGCATCGCGGCTCTTGCAGTGGTGCCCGTGAATCATGTGGAGCTGCAGCCAGGACAGGCAACGGTAGTACCCGTAATCTTTGTGCTGCCCGTAGAAACGGATATCCGCGCTGTGGCTGTTTTCTTTCGTGGACAACCGGCGCAATCACCCCAGGGCCCCAGAGTGCAGTTGAACCTGGGCACGGTCGTGGATTTTTCCACCTCTGACAATGTGAAACTTGATATCGTGACGCCTCAGGTTGCCCCGCCGACTGCTACCACTAATACCACTGTGACTCAGGAATTGGCCAACATCGGGCCGGAACCGGTGATCGTGCGCGGCGTGGCCGCCATTGTGAATCAGCCGGGAAAACTGGTGGGAAGAGCAGTCTTTGAGCAAAAGAGATTGCTCCCCGGAGAGCGCAACTCATTACATGCTAATTATGCCGGCACACTTCCCCCGGGCAAATATCGGGTGCTGTGTTCACTTGAATATGCGGGAAAGGCCGTCACCCGCACCACAGAGTTCAGCGTCCCATGAAGATCATCACAACGATTCTATGCCTTGGCACAGCAGCCTTTGCCGCAGATGCCATCCACGTTTCCGCCGGCGCCCAACTCCGCGTCACTGGAACCAATGCCACTGCTGCTTACAGCATTGACAATGATTGCGCAGAGGTAGAAGTGGATGGTGGCGTGGTCATCATTAGCGGCAAGCGTCCCTGCACAACCCATGTAGTCACCCTGGCCGATGGAACCACGATTGAGCATGAAGTTTTTGTCTCGCCTCGCCCGGAGCAACTCGAGCGGATCAAGGCAGCCAGAATGCACGAACAAGGAATGCAGGAATCCGGCTACATCTCGACCATGTATTCCAGCGATCCCGGCCAGGTGGAAACCACGTTAAACATGTCCCGCACTCAGGGCGGTCATACAGCCAGCGTCGCTGTCTCAGTTGCCAATGGTCACTCTTTTTCGCCGGAGAAGCGGCAGACGGCTCTGCCGCTTGCCTCACTTCGTTTTGCCAGTTCATCCACCACGGTGACTTTGCTGGATAGCTTTGTGGAGCAATCGCCGCTCACGCTCTCCGGAACGGATTTGCGCGGCCTGCACATCCAAAGTGGCCCGTGGTTCCTGCACGCCGGAATTGCCTCTCTCACTAATTTCCGGCAGAGAATGTTCGATCCTGACCCTGACCGCACCATTGATGCGGGCTACCGCTTCGGACTCACACGGCACAGCGGTCTCATCGCCAGTACACAGTGGGTCCATGCTTCGCCGTCCTACGCTTCCGGACGCTCGGGCGTCATCGGCTCGTTGATGTATGACTACCTGAATCCAGAGCGGCTTCGCTTGCAACTGGAGTTGGGTATGAGTGAAGGAGCGGCCGGTGCAGGTTTGTTTGACTTTTTCGGGTCAAAGGACCGGATGCAGGTTCGGGTGCGTTCAACCCCGCTCCATTTTCCCGGGCTTTCGGCCGCCCCTGCGCGAGGCTTCCAGGGCAGTGGCAACTGGACGCATCAGTTGACCGGCACTCTGGGCGTGGATTTCTCCGGAACACGGGACACATACCGTCTGCTGGACGGCACCACTCAGGCAAACACTTCTGCCGCTGCACGGATGCAATGGCGGCTCGGCCATTTCACTCTCAGCGGGGGCTTTGATCATGCAGAGCTGTCACGGCGCAATGCGGAGGCTATTGTCTCCAATGCTGTCCCCGTTGGCCTTGCCTTCGATACCCAGCATTTCGGCAACAGCATCCAGTACCAATACCGGCGCAATGACGCTGCGGACCTCGGTTCTTATCTGGTGCGCGATTCAATGCGCATCAACTCCGGGCCGGTAAGGTTCACTTTCTATGGCTCGCGCCAGACCCAGGCACCGACCCTGGATTACGTGGTCGGCAATGTTCCGGGCCTGCGGCAGGCATTGCTTGAAGCGGGCGTCACCGCCACCACCCCGGAAGACATCCTCGATTTCATCCGCGCTCATGCCGACCTGATTGGCGGCGGATTGATCACCAACCTGAACCTGAACCTCGCGCCGGTCCGCAATGAGTACGGCGGCACTTTTAACTGGACGGTGCGGCGAAATCTGCTGTCACTGGACTTCGGATACAGAGAAGTTGATGACCAGAGAATCATCGGGCGCGTCACTTCCAGGCTGGGCAGCGGAAGTCTCTCAGTACATCTCACGCCTACGACCACGCTCGACGTTACTGGATCACTGCTTGAAACACAGGCCCCGGGCAGCGTTCTGCGGACTCCGTTGCTTGCGATTGGGCTTCGCCGGCAACTGGGCAGCGTGCCCGGCTTCCTCAACTATTTCCAGCAACTTGGCTGGATACGCGGTGAAGTATTTGTGGATGAAGATGGGCACACTGCGGGAGGCATGGAAGGCGTCACTGTTGTCCTTGATGGTGTGCGGCGCACCCACACAGATAAGTCCGGCGTCTACTACTTTCATTCTGTTATGGAAGGTAAACATTCCGTGGACGTCGAATACCAGAGCGCCGGTTCGTATATCTTCACTACGGCCCCTCATGTTGAGACCGATGAGAATACGGTCGTTAATTTTGGCATCAGCACGCGCAAGGCCCTGCTTTTCGGCAGTGTACGTAATGACGGCGGCCTGCCTCTCAGCAAGGCCGTCATTCATATCACAGGTGTGAAGCAGGAGCAGATACGCACCACCGACAATGGTTCTTTCCGCTTCAATCTCACCAATGGCGGTACATACACGGTCACACTGGACGCTCAGTCGCTTCCGCCATCCTATGATTTCAATTCATTTACACCGCAAACAGCACATGTAGAGGTGAATGAACCTGCGCGGGTGGATTTTGTGGTGCGCGCGTTCCGCAGCATTCACGGCACGGTGACATGCACGGGAGCGCAACTCGACAACAGCAAGGTAGACCTTCGTATAGACATCGGGGCTTCCGTCGTAATTGTTGATGGTGATGGGAAATATAAGATCAGCAATCTTTCCAGTGGCCCGCACGACTTGACGATTACCTACGGCAGCACGCATCTTACCCGCCGGGTCGAACTTGCGGCTGACCCGGTCAGCCTGAATGGTATTGATTTCGAGGTGTGTACGGCAGACCCACTGGCCCAGGCCAGGAGCGCCGCTGTAGGACGGTGAAACTTCTGGCGCCCTGAGAAACAACGATGTGGTTGAGATGTGCAAGAGCACGGCCCAGACGGTGGAAGGGCTGCAGCCATCGTCTGAACGCCACAACTCTGTTCGCGGCTCTACGCTTCTGCCTTGGAAGATGTTTGTCCATGGAGCCGTGGCGCAAAGCGCGCTCCGTAGATGAACAGCACGCCTGAGAGTCCTGCCGCCACGTATGTGGCCAGGAAGCCTGTTTGCAGTGAACTCCTGTCGGAAATCTTGCCAATCAGAATTGGAGAAAAAGCGTCACCGAGTAGATGGATAATCACCAGGTTCACTGCCATCGCCGTAGCCCGTATCCCTGCACTGACGGAGTTGACCAGCGCAGCATTGCTTGGCGCAGTCCCTATCAGCAGAAAGAAAACTGCCATAAACATGAGAGGAAACATCATAGGGCCTGCCACATAGATGGAGATGACCATGAAAGGCACGGCAATGAACATGGCTATGCCGGAGAAAGTATAGTAAGCCCCGTTATAACGCTTCATCAGGCGATCACCGATCCAGCCACCAAGCAAGGTGGCAAAAATTCCATTGACCGCAGCAATACCGCCGAAAATAAGGTTGGCTCTCCCCAAGGACAAACCGCGCATGCGTTCAAGGAAGGTCGGAATCCAAACCTGAAGTCCACCCACGGCAAAGCTGTACATTGCAATGCCCAGGCTCACTGTAATGAAGGCGCCGTTTTTGAACAGACCGGTAAGTGTAGAGCGCACAGCCGACTTATCCTGTTCCTCAGTTTCACCCCGGCGAGGCTCTGGAAGCGTCAGCAACAGGATCGCCAACACAAATCCAGGAAGACCAGCCACCATGAAGGGCAAACGCCATCCGAAGTGTTCTCCCAGAGAACCACCTATGAGATAGCCTACAGCCGTGCCGAATGGCAGCCCAAGATAGAAGATAGAGAGCATTCGTCCACGCCGCTCCAGCGGGAAAAGATCGGCGATCAAAGTGGGAGCAATCGTGGCGTAGCTTGCCTCTCCAATACCGACGATAGCGTGCCGGAACAACAACTCGTGATAGGTGTGCGTGATCCAGGTAAGCAGCGTGAAGCCGCTCCAGACCATGATCCCGATGGAAACGATGTACTTGCGCGGGAAACGGTCCCCCATCCAGCCCACAAATGGCCCGGCAATCATGTAGCAGTAAAGAAACATGCTGGTGAGCCAGCCAATCTCTGCATCCGTGACGTGGAACTCGCTTTTGATCAGCGGCTGAACCGCGAACAAGACCGAGCGGTCAATGTAATTGAGGATGTTAAGTCCGGTAAGCAGCGCAAGCATGAGGCGGGGATAGAGTTTGGGCTGCATTCGAGCCAGGCAATTATATCTTTAGCCGCTGATAAACGCTGATGACGCTGAAAAGTCAAAACCTGACCACAGATGACACAGATAGAACTGATTAACACAGATACAGCTATTCAAATAATTTGATTGAATCACTGGCTGAAGGAACTTGAATTCTCTAAAATCCGATCTGTGTTTATGAGTGTTGATCTGTGGTAAGTTTCTTGGTTTTCAGCGTTTATCAGCGGCTAAAGATTTATTTCTTCGGCCGGGGCCAGCGCACTTCTACTGTGGTGCCGATGCCTCCACGCGGACGGAACACGCCTTTCAGCACTACCCATTTTGGTTTAGCGGCACGCACCACGTCCTCCAGCACCTGGTTCACAATGTTCTCCTGAAAGATTCCCAGATTGCGGTAATGCAGCAGGTATTCTTTCAATGATTTCAATTCCAGGCAGAGCTTATCCGGCATGTAGCGAATCTCCAGCACGCCGAAATCCGGCAAGCCGGTCTTCGGGCACACGGAGGTGAACTCCGGCACGTCTACCAGAATCTCATAGGCGGGAAACTGATTAGGCCAGGTGTCTATTTCAGGAAAGTTGTGGTCCAAACCCGCTTTCGCGTGCTGTTCGGTATAGCCGGTGCGATTTGCCATTGATTCAATTGTAGCAACAGGCTCGATTCAGTAACGGAACACCAGCCGCATGCATCTAATACCAGACTTGCAGCTCACATCTGCCTGGGAGTGCCTTCTTTGACAGGACATGAGCAGGAATTTGTGCGCTCGTTGAAGCCGGTTATTTATACTGAAACGTTTCCCCGATGGTAAGAAAAGAAAAAGCCAGTTTTCTCGAACGCTACAACCTGGTGCTGATTGTGGCGGCGGCCATTATCGCGCTGCTGGTCTTCTCCGGCTGGGAGATGCGCCGTGGCGTGGTATCCGTCCGCGCAGAGAGGGTAACGCGGCAGCAGATTTCCAGCTCCATCTCCACCAATGGAAAAGTTGAGCCGGTTCAGAATTTTGAGGCACACGCGCTGGCTGCTTCGATTGTGAAACGCGTGCTGGTCAACAATGGCGATACAGTAAAAACCGGCCAGCTTCTCGTGCAGCTTGAAGATGCCGACGCTCGCGCCCAGGCGGCCAAAGCCCTGGCGCAACTGCGCACTGCTGAAGCCGAGCTGCAAGCAGTACACTCCGGAGGCACTCAGGAGGAAGTCCTCACCAACAGGTCTGAGCTGGCTAAGGCTGAGACAGAACGTGATGCGGCGCAGCGCAACCTTGCGGCTGTCCAGCGATTACAGCAGAACGGGGCGGCTTCTCCGGCGGAAGTTGAAGAGGCCCGCAACCGGCTGAAGAAGGCTGATGCCGATTTGCAGCTCCTGCAATCCAAGCAGACCGGACGTTTCTCGAGTCAGGACGTAACACGGGTCGAAGCAAACGCGAGCGAAGCACGAGCCGCTTATGAGGCCGCGCAGGAATTGCTCAAGAACTCCAATATCCGCGCGCCCTTCGCAGGCATCGTCTACCAGTTGCCGGTAAAGGCAGGTTCATACGTCAATACCGGCGATCTGATTATGCAGATGGCCACCCTCAACACCATTCAGGTGCGCGCTTTTGTCGATGAGCCGGACATCGGCAAGCTGGCCAAAGGACAAAAAGTAGATATCAGTTGGGACGCTCTTCCGGGCCGCGCCTGGGAAGGGATTGTCACCCGCGTCCCGACCACGGTCACCATGGTTGGAACTCGTTCCGTGGGGGAGATCACCTGCGAGATTCCCAACAACGATCACAAGTTACTGCCCAACGTGAATGTGAATGTAAATATTGTCCTCGATCGCCATGACAATGTGCTTACGGTCTCGCGTGAGGCCGTCCATGATTTTGAGGGCAAGCGCGTGGTCTATGAAATTGCCGGAAATAAGATCAAGGCGCACGAAGTTGAAACCGGCGCATCCAACTTGACCCGTGTAGAAATTAAAAATGGAATCCGGGAAGGCACAGAGATCGCGCTGGGAGCCGTGAACGCTCAGGCCCTCCACGATGGAATGGAAGTAAAGGTGGTCCAGCGTTGAGCGTGAAGCGGCCCCTGAAGGCAGTTTTGCTGCTTTTTCTGCTCAGTGCTGCGGCGCTGGCGCAATCCAGCAGCATGTCCCTGCTGGAATCCGGCAGAGCCGATGAAGCCATCCGTACCTTTAACGCCCGGATTCAGCAGAATCCCAATGATGCGGAAGCCTACAACCTGCTGGCCCGCATTTATTTCCAGCTTGAACGCTGGGACGATTCCATCCGCGCCGCCGAAAAATCAGTCGCGCTGCAGTCCCAGAACAGTGAATATCACCAGTGGCTGGGCCGCGCTTATGGCGAAAAGGCTGACAGCCTCGGACGCCTGCATCCTTTATCGGCCATCAGCCTGGTACGCAAAACCAAAGCTGAGTTGGAAAAAGCAGTGTCCACGGATTCCACCGGAAAGAATCTCGAGGCACGCGCCGACCTGAGCGAGTTTTATACCGAGGCGCCCACGATCATGGGCGGAGATAAAACCAAGGCGCGGCAACTGGCTGATTATGTTTTGAAATATGATCCCGCTCTGGCCCATTACATGTATGGCCGTATTGAAGAACAGACAAACTCAAAAGGCAAAGCTGAGCAGGAGTACAAAACCGCCATTCAGATCAGCGGAAATCTTTCGCGTTACTGGGTAGCACTGGGTTCCTTCTACCGGCGGGCGGGCAGGTTGCAGGAAATAGAGGATGCGGTCAACCAGTCGCTCAACGCCAAACACCAGGGCAGTGTTTCCTATTTCGATGCAGCCTCTCTGCTGCTACAGGGTGGACGCAACTATCCCGAAGCGATACAACTTTTCCGCAAATACATTGCCTCTGATAATCCGGCGGAAGATGGTCCGGTGTTCCAGGCTCATTACTTTCTCGGACAGCTCCTGGAAAAGCAGGGTGATACGCAGGCGGCCGCTCAGGAATATCGCGCTGCGCTGGCATTGGCCTCTCAGTTTCAGCCCGCTCAGGATGCGCTTGCGAAACTTTCCCGTTAGAATCACGTTTCACTCCTGATCTCCGAACAGGTGAATCATGAAATTCAGCTTTCGTGCAATCCTTATCCTCATTTGTGTTCTGTGTCCCTTCTCAATTCTCACCCATGCTCAGGACAATCCACTTCCCTTCCGCACTGCGATTGAACTGGCGCTGAAAAACAGCGCCACCAGCGCCATTGCCCGCGCTGATCTGCAACGCGCCCGCGCCAATTACCTGCAGTCGCGCGACCTCTTTGTGCCTCAGGTGACGTTTGGCTCGGGGCTGGCCTACTCCAATGGATTTCCGCTGAGCATTGAAGGCGCTGCCCCTTCTATTTTCAATGTGAATACCCAGTCATTTCTCTTCAACGCTGCGCAACGGGAGTTCATCAAGGCAGCCAGGGGCGAGGTCAGGACTACAGAGGCACAGAATGCCGACCGCCGCAATGACGTAATTATGGAAACCGCCCTCGCGTATATCCAGCTCGATCTTCTGCAATCTTCATTGAATGTCGAAAAAGAGCAGCAGGAATTTGCCGCGCGGTACGAGGACATTGTGAACCAGCGCGTCCAGGCCGGTCTCGATTCCAATTTAGAGATAACACGTGCCCAATTGACAGGCGCTCGCACTCGCGCACAAATTGCCGAAATCCGGGCAGCAGTAGACCAGTTGCGCCTGCGTCTTTCCCAACTCACCGGATTGCCAGCGAACTCCATCCGCACCTCGACTGAGACCATCCCTAAGCTGCCTGACGTTTCACAGGACACGGACCTCGCCGCTCAGGCTGTTGAGAAAAATCCTCTGGTGAAGATCGCCCAGGAAACCGCCACGGCTAAATCTTTTCGTGCCTTGGGGGAGTCGAAGCAACTCTATCCGGCACTCGACATTGTAGGCCAGTATGCAGTGTTGGCCCGTTACAACAACTACGATGAATTCTTCCGCAAGTTCCAACGGCACAACATAACAGTCGGCGCTCTCATTCGATTCCCTTTTTTCAATTCGCCGCAGCGTGATGTGGCTAAAGCAGCCGAAGCCGACGCGCTCAAGGCCCAGAAAGAAGCACAAAACATAAAGGACCAGGTCAGCTCCGAGACTCTGCGGTTGCAACGTTCCGTCGCGCAATTAGCTGCAGCCCGCGACGTCTCGCGACTGGAGCACCAACTCTCCCAGGCGGATATCGACGCTGCCCATGAAAAAATTCAGGCTGGCGGCGCAACCCTCAAGGACGAACAGAACGCCCGTATCACCGAACACCAGCGCTATACCGCATTCCTGAGCTCAAGCTTCGACCTCGACAAAGCCCAGGTGCAGCTTCTGCGACAGACCGGTGATTTAGAAGGCTGGGCATTGGGACCGGCAAAGCAGTAATTGAATGATGCTTGAGAGTCTCCTCCGATTGCGTGTTAGTTTTTGTTAGAATGCACCGAGAATTCTCCCGGTAATGCCCAACTTTCTATTCTGGAATGTAAACCGTAAGCCTTTAGGCGATTTGATCGTGACCGCGGCACTTGAACTTGACGTTGATGTTTTGGTGCTCGCTGAGTCCACGGTAGATCCAGCCGGACTGCTTATCCGTTTAAACCACATCAAGACACAATACTTCTTTATCCGCAACTTTTGTCCACGAATCCAGTTGTATGTCAGATTCAATTCAGAGTTTTTGCGTTTAGTGGATGAGAGTGAGCGGTATTCAATCAGCAGGCTCAAACTTCCTGCGAGAGCAGAGATACTACTCGTTTCTGCTCACTTGCCAAGTAAACGGGAATTCACCGCTTCCAGCCAAGCGCAAGAATGTGCTCGCTTAGCTTATAAAATTCAAGTTGCAGAGAAAGCTGTTGGACATCAGCGCACCCTGTTCATAGGGGATCTGAATGTCAACCCGTTTGAGGACGGCATGATCTTAGCCAATGCATTCCACGCAGTTATGACTAAAGAAACGGCTATGCGTCCGCCTCGAACAATTCAAGGCGAAAAATACTCCTACTTCTATAATCCGATGTGGAGTCACTTTGGTGACGGTCATAACGGTGCCCCAGCCGGCACATACTATTATGAAAAATCCGAGCATTTAATCTATTTTTGGAATATCTTTGACCAAGTATTGCTGAGACCCGAGTTGGCAGTGAGGTTTAAACCAGAAGACTTGAAAATCGTGAGCAGAATAGGGAAGACGTCTCTTTTATTGCCTAACGGCAGACCAGATTCCAAAGTTGGTTCTGACCATCTTCCAATATTACTTGAGTTAGAATTTTAGCGGAGGGTAACGTGACAGAGATCCCTGACCTGTGGCCAAAACAGATCGTCGAAACAGAATCTAGCATCACGCCTTTCACCATTTTGAAACAGCAAGCAGCGACTCTCGCAGGAAAGACCGAAGGGTTGATTGAAGGCGCGGTTTCCCGTAGAACGGACGATGAGGGAGATTTCTGGTATTCCTTCAGGTTAGTTGCTCCCACGCTAAACTATTCATATGAGCTGTTCGCCGTCTGGCATGAGCCTGTAGCACTATATCCAGTGCACTGTAGCTTTTTAAACCAGAAGATCGAGTGCACAACTGAAGCTGAATTTATCGAGTGGTTGAAAATTGTGTTTTCGTCTACTGAGACCAAGCGTGTTATCAATGGTTTGCTGATTCAAGCGCGCGAGCAAGTAACCTGGTGATGGACGAATTGCTCTCGAACCCGGCAATTTTGTAGCCCGTTCCATAAGGTCCTTCGGCGCGGTTCACTGCACCTCCTTACCACTCAGTGTCCGCCTGTAACCGCTTGGATTCTTTACCCCTTACGCGCCTGCAAACGATGGTAGTATAGAGCTTACTTAGCCATGCCTTTAAAAACGTTATTCCTGAATCCACCGTCTTTTGAGAACTTTGACGGAGGCGCCAGTTCGCGCTGGCCTGCCACCCGTGAGATCGAGTCGTACTGGTACCCGGTTTGGCTGGCCTACCCGGCTGGAATGCTGGAAGGCTCGCGCCTGCTTGATGCGCCTCCGCACCATGTTTCCGCCGAGGAGACCATCGAATTAGGCAAGCAGTACGAATTTCTGGTGCTTTTTACCAGCACCCCCGGCTTCCCCGGCGACATTCGCCTGGTTACCCGGATGAAGGAAGCCAATCCCAAGCTCAAGATTGCCTTTGTTGGCCCCCATGTGACCACCCTGCCGGAGCGGTCATTGCAGGAGTGTTCGGCGATTGATTTTATCTGCCGCCGCGAATTCGACTATGCGACGGTGGAGTTCGCCAACGGCAGGCCGCTTTCAGAGATTCTGGGCATTTCCTATCGTGATGCCAGCGGCAAGGTCGTGCATAATCCTGACCGGCCTGATGTACAGGATCTCGACGCGCTGCCCAACGTCACAGACGTTTATTACCGCGATCTGGACGTGCGCCGTTACAACGTGCCTTTCCTGCTTTACCCGTTTGTCTCGCTTTACACGACGCGCGGCTGCCCGGCGCAATGCACCTTCTGCCTGTGGCCGCAGACGCTCAGCGGACATCCATGGCGCAAGCGCTCTGCCGATGCCGTGGCGCGCGAGATGGCGCAGGCCAAAGAATACTGGCCCTGGGTGAAGGAATTTTTCTTTGATGATGACACCTTCAACATCCAGAAGGCGCGCACGGTGGAGCTGTGCTCCAAGCTGAAGCCGCTCGGGCTCACGTGGTCCTGCACCTCACGCGTAACCACCGACTACGAAACTTTGAAAGCGCAGCGTGAAGCTGGATGCCGCCTGCTCATCGTGGGCTATGAATCGGGCGATCAGCAGATTCTCAAGAACATCAAGAAAGGCGCAACCGTGGAGCGCGCCCGCCAGTTCACCAAGGACACCAAAAAGCTCGGCCTCATCGTGCACGGCGACTTCATCCTTGGTCTGCCTGGCGAGAGCCGTGAGAGCATCCGCAACACCATTGATTTCGCCAAAGAACTGGATGTCGAGACCATTCAGGTTTCGCTTGCTCACGCCTATCCCGGCACTGAGCTTTACGATTTCGCCAAAAAGAATGGATTCATCGTAGGCACCGAACGCATGGTGGACGATGGTGGCCATCAATTAGCCCAGATCGAATATCCCGGCCTGCCCCGCGAGTACGTACTGGAAATGGTACACAAGTTTTACGATGAATACTATTTCCGCCCCAAGGCGGTCTTCCGCATTGTGAAGAAGGCGGTCTTTAACTCCATGGAACGCAAGCGGCTTTACAAAGAAGCCAAGTCATTCCTGAAGCTGCGGGCGCAGCGCAACCGCATTGCCAAAGAGATGCGCAGCAACGGCGCGAAGCCTGGATCAGAATCCGTGGCAGCCCAGGCGTCTTCTGTATCTTCCGGAGACTAGCAGGTGAACCTTCGCAAGTATCTTGTCCTGCTGGCCGTGATGTGTTTTGGCGGCACAGGCGACGTTCTGCTGGCTCGGGGAATGAAATCTATCGGGCCGATTCAACTGCATCACCCGCAGACATTACTCTACGCACTGGGTAATCCCTGGGTGTTGCTTGGAATTGTCTGTCTCACCGGATTTTTTGCTTCCTATCTGACGGCTCTTTCCTGGGCGGACCTGAGTTACGTGCTACCCGCTACGGCCATGGGCTATGTGGTTGTTGCCCTGCTTTCAAAATATTTTCTTGGAGAAACCGTCTCCCCCATGCGCTGGGCTGGAGTCCTGATCATCAGTTGCGGCGTAGGCTGGGTCACCCGCGGCCCCGCTCTTACTGAAACCAAGAAAGAACCTCTGCCCGCCCCCGGAGGACAGCATGAAATCGCTTGAACTCTGGGGCGCGATTGCCTTGATCGTGCTGGCCTCCAGCGCCGGTGACGTGCTGCTCTCGAGCGCCATGAAACGCATTGGCGATCTGGGAGAACTGCGTGCCCGTCGAGGCCTGCTGGTGGTGATTGGCAAATGTAGACAGCCGCCGCTGGATCTCCGCTCTGCTGGTGTGTGTGGGTGTGGTGTTGTTGACGCAATAACAGCAGCTTTTGGCTTTTGGCTCTTAGCTCTCGGCTGCCATTCCACTTTTAGGTCATCCGGGGCAGAATGTCGAGGAGATAAGCTCTCAAAAACCAAGATTCCAAATTTCTTGCTTGGCTACCTTTGCGTCCTTCACGCCCTTTGCGGTTAATCCGGATTGTTTGTGCTCTCGTTACGCTGGTCTCTTTGACAAGGCCAATAGCCCGGTTGCTTCTTTTCCACCACATCTGGTCCAAATCCACCAATCCGGCTGCTGGCTGTCCGCCTGCAACTTTCATAAAACAAAGTACTTTGACATTGGAACAGCGTGTGCTTAAAGATAGCCGGATTGTCTCCAGGAGCTACTTCATGCACAATGTCGCCAAAGCGCTTTTCGTCTCATTGCTCGCAGTTTCTACCAGCTTCGCCCTCCCGCAAAATCCACCGGCACAGCAGAAACCCGAATCACCCGAAGCAACAACGGTCATCAGAACCACAACACGCCTGGTGGTGGTCAATGTGGTAGCAAAGAACTCCAAAGGCCAGCCGGTAGCCGATCTCAAGAGCGAAGATTTCACGGTACTGGAAAATGGAAGGCCGCAGCAGGTGAAGGTGTTCAATTTCCAGAGCCGCACCAATGCTGCAATCAAAGCCGCGCAGCCTGTTGAGGCGCCTGTTTCGGATGTCGTAACCAATATCCCCAAGTACCACACCAATGGCGCTCTCAACATCATTTTGCTCGATGGCCTGAACACCGCCTCACCCAGACAGACTTTCATGCGTGAACGCATGATTGCCCTCCTGGAAAAGCTTCCGGATGATGTGCCTATAGCCATCTATACACTGGGCCAGAACCTGCGCCTGATACAGGACTTTACCGATAATCATGAAACTTTGAAAAAAGTTGTCAATAATCTGCACAACAATCTATCCAATACCATGCAAAGCCCTTCCGGCGGCCCCGCATTGACTCTGCCGGGCGTCTTCGCCGCTCAATTACCTGCTGCCATAAAAGCAAACATAGATGAATTCGAGCAGGAATCAACGGTGGCAACAACCGAGAACCGTGTGGAAACCACCTTGAGCGCTTTGAATTCCATTGCCCGGTACGTAGCCGGATTTCCGGGGAGAAAGAACCTCATCTGGGTCTCAGATACATTTCCTCTCTATATCGATACACAACTCACGCTGAGAGATGGAGCGTACCGTGATCCCCGCAATTTCGAATATGCTGCCTCCCAGTCTACCAACGCGTTAATGGAGTCACAGGTGCACGTCTACCCCGTAGATGCTCACGGACTCGCCGCTTCTCCGTTTCAGGATATCGGCACCGGCGATCCCCGCGATGCGGTTGGTGGCCGGCCGCTGGAAGCAAACTATGGCCCGGCCAGCACCGCTCTCATGGCCCGTGATTTCGGAGACAATCTCTCCAACCACACAATCATGAACCAATTGGCGGAGAGCACCGGCGGCAAGGCTTTTTACTACAAGAATGATCTTGATGAACTGGTGCGCGAGGGCATTGATGATGGCGCTACCTACTACACGATCGGCTACTATCCTGCGGACAAAAACTGGGACGGCAAGTTTCGCAAAATTCAGGTAAAGACCAACCGGCCTGGGTTGAATCTGCATTATCGCCAAGGTTATTACGCCATGAATCCTGCACCCTACACGAAAGACAGCGCCCTGCAGCATGAAACCGCTCTGAACCAGGCGCTCAGCCTGAACTCTCCCGTCTCAACCGGGCTGCCGTTCAAGGCAAAGGTACTTACTCCTGCCGATACGCCGCACAAGATTACAGTGAACTTCGCGATTGATCCGCACATGCTCAGCTTTGAGAAAAATGATTCGGGCATGCAGTCCGCGTCAGTAGACTGCGTAGTGCAGGTCTATAAAGATGAAAATACCTCGCTGAAGAGGGAGTCCACCATCGTCCATGCCGAGTTGACGTCGGAAAATTTTGAGAAGATCAACAATTCATTTTTCCCGTGCCGGCAATCTGTCGATTTGCCTGCGGGAAATTACATCCTGCGCCTGGGAGTAATCGACAACCGCACCGGCCTGATCGGCACGGCAACGACAACAACTAAAGTTCAATAAACCACAGCGTTGGCGAGCCACAACCAAAACCTTTTACCGCAGAGGACGCAGAGGACGCAAAGGTAACAAAAGTAGTTGATGTGTATTGAATTTGGCGGTGTGTTGCTCCCTATGGACCGCACCCATCCTTCGCCGCGCGGGAGAATCCGTCGCAAGCAGAGAAGAACACAAAGGATACAGCCCGGCAGATCCGCAACCAAAACGCTGCTGATGTGGTTACTTAGAACTTGGCTAACTGTTCCATCGCCTTATATACATCCTCGGATTGCGGCAGGATCACGTCTTCCAAAACCGGCTGGTAGGCCACAAATGTGTCTTTAGCCGCAATGCGTTTTACTGGAGCATCGAGGTCTTCGAACAGTTCGTCGGCAATCCGCGCAGCGATCTCCGCTCCGTAGCCCCAACTCAGCGTATCCTCGTGGGCAACGATCACCCTGCTGGTCTTGCGCACCGAGGTGGCGATTGCCTCCCAGTCATACGGATTCAGGGTGCGCAGGTCAATGATCTCCGCGCTGATTCCCTGCTCCCGCTCAATTTTCTGCGCGGCCTGCAAAGCGCGTGGGACAACCGCACCGTAAGTAACTACCGTGAGGTCCTTCCCTTCCTTCACTGTCTTTGCCTTGCCGAAGGGGACCATGTAGTCCGGCCCCGGATAGGGTGCGCGCCCAAAGGTTTCGCGATAGAGCCGCTTGTGCTCCAGGAACATCACTGGATCATCGCAGCGTATCGCCGTGCGCAGAAGTCCATTGGCATCCAGCGCATTGGAGGGGAAGCATACCACCATGCCCGGTGTATGCGTGAAGAGGACCTCGCCGCACTGGGAATGGTAGATGGCGCCCCCGGTGAGGTATCCGCCGATGGCCACGCGCACTACCGCAGGGCAGGAGAAATTTCCGTCCGAGCGCCAGCGGACCGTCGTGATCTCATTGCGAAGCTGCTGCATGGCAGGCCAGATGTAATCAAAGAACTGAATCTCAACCACCGGCTTCAGCCCGCGTTCGGCCATGCCCACAGCGCGTCCCACAATATTGGCTTCCGCCAGGGGAGAGTTGAAGACCCGGTCACTGCCAAACTCCATCTGTAACCCGGCAGTGAGTTTGAATACTCCGCCTTTGCCCTTGATCTGCTTCTGCTTCAGATACTCTTCGCGGCTGCAGTCAGCCACGTCTTCACCAAACACCACGATGCGCTCATCGCGCCGCATTTCATCTTTCAGGCAGGCATTGATGAGATCGGCCATGGTCTTGTCTGTGCCTTGCCGCTGCGGCTCAGAGGACATCTGCCGGGAATCAAGATGGGGTGAATACAGATTAGTGTAGATGGAATCGGTTGAGGGAATCGCTGCCTTGGTGGCACGTTCGGCGGCATCGGCAACTTCATCATCGACCAATTTTTCCAGCTTGTTGATCTGTTCTTCATTCAGGATGTTCTCCCGGATGAGAAACATCTGCATGCGAGTGATCGGGTCACGCTTGGCATCCTGATCCCGCTCGGTATCGGGACGGTACAGCTTCTCGTCATCAGAAAGAGAATGGGAATACGGACGAATCACATGCGCATGAACCAGCGCGGGGCCCTTGCCGGAGCGGCAATACTCTACTGCCTTCTTCATGGTGGCATAGCTTTCCACCGGATTCGTGCCATCGCATTCTTCAATCAGCAGATTCGGGAAACCGCTGAGCAGCTTAGAAACACTTCCACCCGCAGTCTGCACCTCCACCGGTACAGAGATTGCATATTGGTTGTCCTCCACCATAAAGATGACGGGCAGCTTCAGATTGCAGGCGCTATTCATGGCCTCCCAGAACTCGCCTTCACTGGTGGTTCCGTCACCGGCCGAGCAGTAGACGACTTCATCGCCGTGGAAAATCACATCTTTGAACTGGCGATAGTCGCCTTCGTGCTTTTCTGCTGCCTCAGGATGCCGGCTGAAATAACGTCCGGCCTCGGCACAACCCACAGCCTGGAGGAACTGCGTTCCGGTGGGAGAAGATTTGGTCACAATGTTGAGCTTCTTATGTCCCCAGTGTGAAGGCATCTGCCGTCCGCCGGAACTGGGGCCATCGATTGCTCCCACTGCTTCCAGCAACTGCTCGTAAGGAGTCATGCCCAGCGCCAGGCAAAGCGCCCGATCGCGATAGTAGCCGTAGAACCAGTCATATCCGGGCTTCATTGCCAATGCGGCAACCGTCGTGATCGCCTCATGCCCAGCGCTCGATATCTGGAAAAAGATCTTCTGCTGGCGCTTCATGAGGATTTCACGGTCATCGATCCGGCGCGAGAGATACATCAGCCGGTAAATCTCGATTAGCTGCTGGCGGGTAAGGCCCTCGTATGTTTTCTCTGGCTTGGCAGGAGGTTCTGCTACCGCGGTGGCGTTCTTCTTCGAATCAGCCTTGCTGACAGCCATGGGTCTCCTTTGTAAATCCTGTTGGTTTCGAAAGGTCGGGCATAGTGCGGTGTACTCTCTATTTTAACTCTAAGGTCTTTGCCGGGATATACTGAAAAAGAATGATCCGCACCAACCGCCCTATCCCTAAAGACCAGATTAAACTCCTTATTTTCGATCTTGATGGCACACTGGTGGATTCGCGCCTGGACCTGGCAAATTCCGTCAACGCCATGTTGCGCCACTTTGGCAAGCCGCTTCTGCCTAATGAAGTGATCGCCAGCTATATCGGCGACGGCGCACCTATGCTGGTGCGTCGCTCCCTGGGCGATCCTGACGACGAAAGCTACGTTCAACAGGCGCTGGAATTCTTCCTTCTCTATTACCGCGAACACAAGCTCGACAACACTTATGTGTATGCCGGAATCAAGGAAGCACTCGATGCTATTCGCGCCAGCCGCAACGGCGACCCGGTAAAGATGGCTGTGCTGAGCAATAAGCCGGTTGTTCCCTCGCGCGCCATTGTCCAGGCGCTGGATCTTGGGGATTATTTCTTTCAGGTCTATGGCGGTAACAGCTTCCATACCAAGAAACCCGATCCCGCCGGAGTGCAGGTCCTGCTGGCTGAAGCCGGCGCACAACCGGAGCAAACCGCAATCATCGGCGATTCTTATATCGATGTGGTTACCGCGTCGAATGCCGGCGCCTACAGCGTCGGCGTAAATTACGGTTTCGCCCCTCATACATTCGTCGAGGCCCAGCCAGACATCTTGATCGACGAATCGCACGAACTGGCAAAGGTGTTCGGGGCTTAGTTACCTTTGCGTCCTTAGTTCCCCAAGAACCTTGAAATCGTGCTTTTTCGCGGAAATTTCTAAGCTCATTTTGACGCTGGCAGGGTTTTTCAATTCTGGGCGATTACAATTTATGGCAATTTTGGCAATTCTGCGAGGCTTGCTCTGGTTGCGGCCCTGCTGCGTTGTGCCCTTTGCGGTTAATCTTGAAATCCGTCACAATGTCAGCACCTCATGCACATCCTCAAACTTATCCTATTCGTATGCATGGCTGTGCCAATTCTCATGGCTCAATCGAAGATTACCGACCCCATGAGCCAGCGGCTTTGTGCTGAGGCTAAAAACACTGAATTGCCTGCGGAAGATCGTCCTACTCCCGATGAAAGCAAGGCCCTTGCCAACTGTGTATCCGAAGACTTGTATTTTGGATTCGGACGTCCCGCCGATCCCGTCACCGCCCGCAAATGCGCTTATGCCGAGATGGACAGAGGCGAAACCAGGACGTTCAGCGGCAAGGCCATATTGACCATGGTTTATGCCAACGGCAAAGGCGCCAACCGTAACCTCGATGTCGCGATCAAGCTGGCCTGTGAACTGAATGGTGCGCCGGACGATCTTGCCGGAACCATCCGTCAGCTTGCCCGCTACAAGCAGGCCCACTGGACGGGAAATAGCTTCACCGTCTGCGATCACAGCGCCGCGCGCTTCATGTATGAACAATGCGCCATTCTCGATGACAGGTTTGACAGTCTTGCGCGCCGGAAGAAAATCGAAGCAATCACCTCTAAATGGAGCGCCGCAGACCAGAAGGCATTTCAATCCCTGCAGCAGGTTGCCGAAAAGTTCTTTCAACTGCATGCCGGCAAAGAAAGAGATTTGAATGGGACCGTTCTGGTTCATGAGCAGGCTTTCATGGAGCGGCAATTCATCGAGATGCTGGAAACTCTGGAACGAGGCGAGTTGCCCGACTTCTCCCCAGAAGCCGCCCGCAAAGCTGACGCCGATATGAACGCCGCCTACTCCGCCGTTGTGAATGGAAGCACAAAGGAATGGGGAACAGTCACGGTTGAGGGCATCAGGCAGACGCAACAGGCATGGCTTCCTTATCGCGATGCCTGGGTGCAATTTGGCAAGAAAAAATATCCCAAAGTCACTCCCGAAAGCTGGAAAGCCTGGATCACCCAGCAGCGCATCCCGATGCTGGAGTGGTTTGTAAAACCAAGCTCCTAGCTACTGGCTCCTGGCTTTTAGCTCTTGCTTTTTGAGATACACCGTTTCTATAGATTCTCTATGTCGCAAACAGAATATGACGAAGAAGTAAATCGCAATTCGCAAAATGCTTGATAGGCGGTACGACGATACTAAAGCGGCCGCATGATACCTATCGGTGGAGACGAATTCTTTGAGAATTTGCGCAAACGGGAAGAAGAGTTGCTCAAGCGCCGTTCCCCGAAGTGATGTCTCGCACCACCCATCAGCCATCCAACTCACGTTATAATAAAGAGATTTGCACCACTCAAACTCGTCACCAGAGAGGCTTGATCTGTGTCATCTGTGGTGATTTTGGGGTTTCAGCGTTATCAGCGTTCATCAGCGGCAAAAAAGGTCTAGAGAATGGATTTTCGTCTAGTCAGCGAGTACAAGCCCAAGGGCGACCAGGTACATGCCATCGACGAGCTTAACCGGGGCATCTACGCCGGAGAAAAGCACCAGGTACTGCTGGGCGTGACCGGTTCGGGCAAGACCTACACCATGGCCAAGGTCATCGAGCAGTTGAACCGCCCTGCGCTGATTCTTGCTCATAACAAGACCCTGGCGGCCCAGCTTTATCACGAGTTCAAGCAGTTCTTCCCCAATAATGCCGTCGAGTACTTCGTCTCTTATTACGACTACTACCAGCCTGAGGCCTACATTCCCGCCGGTGACGTCTACATTGAGAAGGAAGCCACCATCAATGATGAACTGGACAAGCTGCGCCTTTCCGCCACCCGGTCGTTATTCGAGCGCCGTGATTGCATCATTGTCGCTTCAGTGAGCTGCATCTACGGCTTGGGATCGCCGGAAGCTTATTACGGCATGCTGCTCTTCCTGGAAAAAGGACAAAAGATCCGCCGCAATGACATCTTCAGCAAGCTGGTGGAAATCCTCTACGAACGCAATGATGTCGATTTCAAGCGCGGCACCTTCCGCGTCCGTGGTGATGTGATCGAGGTCTTTCCTACCTACGACGACAACGCCTATCGTATCGAGTTGTTTGGCGACGAAGTGGATTCGCTCTCCCAGATTGACCCGCTCTTTGGCACCGTGAAGCAGAAGTACACCCGCCTGCCCATCTATCCCAAGAGCCACTACGTGATGTCGGCGCCCCAGAAGAGCCGCGCCATGGAAACCATTCTCGAAGAATTGGCGTGGTGGGAAAAAGAGCTGGAGAAAGAAGGCCGGCTGGTGGAATCACAGCGCGTGCATCAGCGCACCCGCTTTGACCTGGAGATGATCAAGTCTGTCGGTTACTGCCACGGCATTGAAAACTATTCGCGCCATTTCTCCGGACGCCAGCCGGGAGAGCCGCCACCCACGCTGCTCGATTATTTCCAGCGCGATTTCATCATGTTCATTGATGAATCGCACCAGACGGTTCCCCAGTTGCATGGCATGTGGCACGGCGACCGCTCGCGCAAGGAAAACCTCATTCAATACGGCTTCCGCCTGCCTTCGGCGCTCGATAACCGCCCGTTGAAGTTTGAGGAATTTGAGGGCCGGGCGAATCAGGTGGTCTATGTGTCCGCCACACCCGGACCTTATGAGCTGACCAAAGCTGCCGGGGTAGTGATTGAGCAAATCATCCGGCCTACAGGACTGGTTGATCCGCAGGTAGAGGTGCGTCCGGTAAAGGGGCAGATTGACGATCTGCTGCACGAGATACGCGACCGCGTGAGCAAAGGTGAGCGCGTGCTGGTGACCACCCTGACCAAACGCATGGCCGAAGATCTGGCAGAGTACTACGCCGAAGTGGGCGTCCGCTGCCGCTACATGCACTCTGAAATCGAGACGCTGGAACGCATCAAGCTGCTGCGCGATTTGCGCAAGGGTGAATATGACGTGCTGATCGGCATCAACCTTCTGCGCGAAGGACTCGATTTACCTGAGGTTTCGCTGGTGGCCATTCTTGATGCCGATAAAGAAGGCTTCCTGCGCTCCAGCGGCTCGCTTATTCAGACCATTGGACGCTGCGCCCGCAATGTCAACGGCCGCGCCATTCTGTATGCCGACCGCATGACTGACTCCATGCGGCGTGCCATGGACGAGACCGACCGCCGCCGTGCCATCCAGGAGGCTTATAACCAGGAGCATGGCATTATTCCGCAGACGATTATTCGTCCATTGAGCATGTCGCTGGCTGGTATTGCCGAAGCCGATTACGTGGACGAGACCGCCGCTGTGGAAGGCATGCCCGACTTCAAATCACAGGAAGAGCTGGATGCCTACATCGGCAAACTTGAAAACGACATGCGCGAAGCCGCCAAGCGCTTCGAATTCGAAAAAGCCGCCAAGCTGCGTGACCTGGTGCGCGAACTGCGCTCCAAAGAAGTATTGCTGACATAGGCAAAAACCTATCGCTGATCACACTTATGAGACTGATTGACGCTGATAAAACCTCAACACAGATGACACAGATTGGACTGATTCACACAGATAAGATTGCGAGCTCAAAGACCAAAAAGCCAAGAGCCAAGAGCAATTACCCATTCCTCTGATCTCATCCAATCTGTGTTGATCAGTGTTGATCTGTGGTGAAGTTTTGGTTTTTCAGCGTTCATCAGCGGCAAAAATTCTGATCTGTGTTCCTCCGTGCCTGTGTGTCTCCATGGTGGTTTGCCGTGCTAAACTTTCCCGTTCAATTCTCTCCACCTGAGGCTTCCATGCGCAAACAACAGAGTTTCCGTTCACTCATTCTCGTGATTGCCGCCCTTCTGTGCACGCAGCTGGCGCTCGCACAGGCGCAGCAGGCCGTGGCCCACGGTTACCAGAAGCCACCCAAGCCGATTCCTGAGCTTCTGGACGCTGCCCCCACGCCGGCAGTAATTCCCAGTCCCAAATCTGACTATCTTCTGGTTGCTGACCGCATGGCGAATCCTCCCATTGCTGATCTGGCCCAGCCCATGCTGCGGCTGGCGGGAATACGCATCAATCCCATCACCAATGGCAGGCACCATCCTCCGCGCCTGAACGCCTTACACCTGATCCGCGTTCAGGATGGAAAAGAGCAGACCATCCAGCTCCCGCAGAATGCCTATCTCAGCGCTCCTGAATGGTCCGGCGATGGCCAGCATTTCGCCTTCACCAACACCACCAGCAACGGTATCGAACTCTGGGTCGGCGATGTAGCTAGCGCGAGCGCCCACCGCATCCTTGGCATAAAGGTCAATCCGATTCTGCTGGAAGCCGTGCAGTGGATGCCTGACAGCAAGGCCCTGCTGGTCAAGTCTGTCCCGCAGGGACGCGGCAATCCTCCGGCAGAAGCCCAGGCCCCCGATGGCCCCATTATTCAGGAAAGCGATGGTAAGAAATCGCCCGCAGCAACCTATGAAGACCTGCTGCAAAGCTCACATGACGAAGACCTGTTCGACTACTACTCAGCCTCCCAGTTGTTGCTGGTCGAAGGTGGCAAGACAGTCCAGGTAGGCAAGCCTGGGCTCTACACTCGCGTCGACACCTCGCCGGATGGCAAGCACATCCTGTCGGTAAGGCTTCATCGGCCTTACTCTTATCTCTTGCCTTTCAATGATTTCCCTAAGGAAGTTGAAGTATGGGATGCAACCGGAAAACTGGAATTCAAGCTGGCCAGCCTGCCGTTGGCTGAGCATGTACCCATTGAAGGAGTAATGACCGGAGCACGCGATTACCAGTGGATTCCCAGCGAACCAGCCACTCTGGCCTGGGCTGAAGCTCTCGATGGTGGCGACACCCGCGCCAAAGTTCCCTATCACGACCACCTGCTCACTCTCAGCAGCCCCTTCAAATCACAGCCAGTCGAGCTGGCAAAGACCGAGTATCGCTTCTCAGGAATGACCTGGGGTGAAAAGGGCATGGGCCTGGTGCGCGACTTTGACCGCAGCCGCCGCTGGGTACGCACCTTCATCGTGAATGCCAGTGAGCCGGGGCACACACCCAAGCTGCTCTTTGAGCGTTCTATCCGTGATCGTTATCGTGATCCCGGCAATCCTGTCATGCGCCACCTTGCCAATGGGCAGCGAGTGATCTGGCAAAACGGTGATTCCATCTTCCTCGTTGGCCAGGGAGCTTCACCCAAAGGAGAATACCCGTTCCTGGACCGCTTTAACCTGCAGACGTTGAAATCCGAGCGGCTCTTCCATTCCGCAGATGGCACTTTTGAAGAGGTAGTTGCGCTGGCCGCCGACGATGCTTCCCGCGTCATCACCAGATTTGAAAGCCCCGAGAACCCGCCCAACTATTTTCTGCGCACCACCGGCTCCAATGATAAGAAAGTCCTGACTCACTTCCCTGATCCTCAACCGCAGTTGCGCGGCATCACCAAGCAGCTTGTGACGTATAAGCGGGCGGATGGCGTCCCCCTCTCTTTCACCCTGTACCTGCCCGCCAATTACAAGCAGGGCGAACGGCTGCCTACGATCGTCTGGGCGTATCCGCTGGAATTCAATGATGCCGATACCGCCGGACAGGTAGCTGGAACAACCAACCGCTTCACCACCATCTCCGGCATCTCCCACTTGTTCCTGCTCACCCAGGGCTATGCCGTCTTGGATAACGCCACCATGCCGGTGGTTGGCGACCCGGATACCATGAACAACACCTACGTCGAGCAGGTGGTCTCCAGCGCCAAGGCTGCGATTGATAAGGCGGTGGAGATGGGCGTGACCGATCCGAACCGGGTAGGAGTCGGCGGACACAGCTATGGCGCATTCATGACGGCCAACCTGCTGGCCCACTCTGACCTGTTCCGCGCTGGAGTGGCTCGCAGCGGTGCTTACAACCGCACGCTGACACCATTCGGCTTCCAGAGCGAGCGACGCACCCTGTGGGAAGCTCCGGAGATGTACCTGAAGATTTCGCCCTTCATGTATGCCGATAAGATCAGGCATCCTATTCTGCTGATCCACGGCATGGCTGACGACAATTCCGGCACCTTCCCCATCCAGAGCGAACGCATGTACCAGGCAATCAAGGGTAATGGAGGAATCGTCCGCTACGTGCAACTGCCTTATGAGGCGCACGGGTATCTGGGACGCGAATCCGTGGAGCATACCCTTTATGAGATGGTGAGCTGGTTTGATAAATGGGTGAAGAATGCACCGCCCGCCAATGCCACCAGCACCGCCAAAGCAGGGGATGCCAAGTAAGAGACGGGCCAGCCGCGGGCCGGTATATGCTTACGGTCCGGCGGCTGTCCAAGCCAGACTTGCTTGGAGTGAGCGCAGGGCCTCGGAAAGGTCCTGGTCGGAATCCCCGGTGATTGTGAAAGACATAAGAAAGCCGTGTACCAGGGTCAATTGCGAACTTTGCACTATTTGCCGCCCATGAATGGCCGCGGTTACACGAAAGCCGGCGAACGGATGAGTGGCATTACCCAGGAGAAACGGTTCTTCGGACACTGAGGATTTTCTTAATCTAAGCTGAGTATCTCTTAATTTATGAATCATGGGGGGAGTAGCGGCCAAAAAATAATAAATTATTTTGTAACGTTTCCGCCTTTCTACGCACTAATCAACAAAGAACGTCTGAGGCACAGGATGGGGCCGATGGCATTCAAGCATTGATTTGCTAGGGGGAGTGCCATCAGTCCCGTCCTAATTTTGTGGTTTGTTCCGACCCTGACTCTGAACACAGTGAAGGGGAAAGGGAGGAATCCCCTACCGTCACTCTGTCAGTTAACCAGCACGAATTTTTCCTGTAACGATCCAGCTTCATCCTGCACTACTCATCAGAACGAACGGAGTGGCAACGCCAAAGGCCGGCGCGATATCCAGAAACCTTGCTGAGGGAAGATGTCATTGCCGGCCTTGAATGTCCTAAGTTCTGTGGAAGGAAATTCGATGTATCTCATGAGACGGTGGTGGGCGCCGTCTCATTTTGTTTTTAAACGGTCTCTTCATTCCAGAATCCAATACCCTTCTTGTAGAATTACTATAGATGGCAACTGCCATTGCTTCATCCCAGGAATTCTACGTCCGAACTGTTCATATTGTGCGCAGCCGCTTCACCTGCCGTAATTGCTCAGCCCGAGGCAACCGATAGATGAACGACAACATTGATCAGCTCAGTATCAATACCATCAGAACTCTTGCCATGGATGCCGTGCAGCAGGCCAACTCAGGCCATCCCGGCACGCCCATGGCCATGGCCCCGGTTGTGTATTGCCTGTGGCAGCAGTTGCTGCGCTTCGATCCTGAAGACCCCATCTGGCCCAACCGTGATCGCTTCGTGCTCTCCGCCGGGCACGCCTCCATGCTGCTCTACTCCCTGCTGCACCTCACCGGAGTGAAGGCCGTCGATCCGAACTATGAGACCCTGGGCGAACTCTCGGTCAAGCTCGACGATATAAAGCGTTTCCGCCAGTTGGACAGCAAGTGTCCCGGCCATCCTGAGTACCGCTGGACCTCCGGCGTGGAAACCACCACCGGCCCATTGGGCCAGGGCGTGGCTACCTCGGTGGGCATGGCCATGGCCGAGCGCTGGCTGGCTGCTCACTACAACCAGCCCGGTTACGAACTGTTCAATTACAACGTCTACGCCCTGTGCGGCGATGGCGACATGATGGAAGGTCTTTCCGGTGAAGCCGCCTCGCTCGCCGGACACCTCAAGCTCTCAAATCTCTGCTGGATCTATGACAACAATCACATCACCATCGAGGGACACACCGCGCTGGCCTTCAGTGAAGACATTGCTGCGCGCTTCATGGGCTATGGATGGAATGTGACCCGCGTGGGCGATGCCAACGATCTCACCATGCTGCGCCGGGCCCTGGACACCTTTCTCAAGAGCGACCGCCCCACCTTCATCATCGTTGACAGCCACATCGCTTACGGCGCTCCTCACAAACAGGACACCGAGGCCGCTCACGGCGAGCCTCTCGGCGAAGAAGAGATTCGACTTGCCAAGCGTGCTTACGGCTGGCCGGAGGACGCCAAATTCCTGATTCCTGATAGTGTGATCGAGAACTTCCGCAATGGAATCGGCAAGCGCGGCAAAGAGTTGCGAACGGAGTGGGAACAACTTTTCGAACGCTACAAGAAAGAGTTTCCGCAGTTGGCCGATCAGCTTCACCGCATGCAGCGGCGCGAACTGCCGGATGGCTGGGACAAAGATCTGCCCGCCTTCCCTGCCGATGCCAAAGGCATTGCCAGCCGCGAGTCTTCAGCCAAGGTGCTGAATGTGGTGGCCAGAAATGTCCCGTGGCTGATGGGAGGCGCGGCCGACCTGGCCCCCTCCACAAAAACGCGGCTCACCTTTGAAGGCGCAGGTGATTTTGAAGCTGGCCAGTACGGCGGACGAAACCTGCACTTTGGCATCCGCGAGCACGCCATGTGCTCGGCCCTGAATGGCATGTCGCTGAGCAAGATTCGTCCATTCGGCTCAGGGTTCCTGATCTTCAGCGACTACTCGCGCGCGCCCATGCGGCTGGCTTCCATCATGGAAATTCCGGTGATCTACATCTTTACCCACGATTCCATCGGCGTGGGTGAAGACGGCCCTACCCATCAACCGGTAGAGCAGCTTGCCGCCTTGCGCGCCATACCCGGATTCATCGTAATGCGGCCCGCCGATGCCAACGAAGTCACTGAGGCGTGGCGAGTCATCATGCAACTGAAGCATGAGCCGGTAGCTCTCATTCTGTCGCGCCAGCCGCTGCCTACTCTCGACCGCGCGAAATATGCCTCCGCCGCAGGCCTTGCCAGAGGCGCGTATGTGCTGGCAGACGCCAAAGATGGCAAGCCGGAGTTGATTCTGATGGCCACCGGCAGCGAGGTATCGTTGTGCATCTCGGCTTATGAGCAGCTCACGGCGGAAGGACGCAGAGTGCGCGTGGTCAGCATGCCCTCCTGGGAAATCTTTGAGCAGCAAACTCCGGAGTACCGCCACAGCGTAATTCCCCCGGACGTAAGAGCGCGCATCTCCGTGGAGCAGGCTTCTACTCTGGGTTGGTCGCAATATGTGGGTCTGGATGGCATTACAATCGGTATGAAGACCTTCGGAGCATCAGCCCCGCTGAAGGAATTGCAGAAGAAGTTCGGCTTCACTCCGGACGCAGTAATCGCCGCCGCCCGGAAACTACTATCTGTAAATCCCTCGCGTAGCGAGGGATCCCTATAACCGCGATGATCTGAAGTGTTGGATGTTGTAATAACAAAAATGACCTGAATGGACCGTAGCCGCCCTCGGCTGCGCTGAAGGATGTTGAATAGAGCAATGCGTATCACACTCGGCTCCGACCATGCCGGCTTTGAACTGAAAAAGATCCTGAGCCGGCATCTGGAGCAAAACGGGCATCAGGTCACTGACGTCGGCACGAACTCCACCGACCCCGTGGACTATCCTGACTATGCCGAGGCCATTGCCAGGACCCTGCTGCATGGCGAATCCGAGCGCGGCATCCTGATCTGCGGCAGCGGCGTAGGCGCATCCGTGGCTGCCAACAAGATACCGGGCATTCGCGCCGGACTCTGTCATGACGGTTATTCCGCCCACCAGGGCGTGGAACATGATGATGTCAACGTACTGGTCCTGGGTGCGCGTATTATTGGAACGGAACTGGCCAAAGATTTGTCCCTCACTTTCCTGAATGCCCGCTATACCGATGAAGAACGTCACCGCCGCAGGCTGGCCAAGATCGTTGATATTGAAAAGCGGTACGCCGCCCCTCAGTCCAAGGAGAAGATTTCATGAATCCCATCAGCTCGCTTGAAGAAAACAAGACCTCAGCCGCACAAGCAAATCCGTTGCTGGCGCTCCAGAAAACCGGACAGTCCATCTGGCTCGATTACATCCGCCGCAACCTGATTACCAGCGGCGAACTCCAGCGCCTGATTGATGAAGACGGGCTGCGCGGCATGACTTCCAATCCTTCCATCTTCGAGAAGGCCATTGCCGGAAGCACCGACTATGCTGATCTGCTGGAGCAGCTGCATGCCCGGCGCCGAAGTGCCGGAGAGATTTACGAGCAGCTTGCCATCCGCGACATTCAGGATGCCGCCGACCTGCTCTTGCCTGTCTACAAGGCCACCAATCGCCGCGATGGATACGTAAGCCTGGAGGTCTCGCCCAAACTGGCCCGCTCCACCCAGCAAACCATTGAAGAGGCCCGCCGCCTGTGGAAGGCCGTGGACCGCAGGAACATCATGATCAAGGTGCCCGGCACTGATGAGGGTGCCCCTGCGGTGAAGCAACTGACCAGCGAAGGCATCAACATCAACATTACCCTGCTCTTCTCCCAGGATGCGTACCTCAAAGTGGCTGAAGCCTACATGGCTGGCCTCGAAGCGTACAAAGGAGATGATCTGGCAGGGATTGCCAGCGTGGCCAGCTTCTTTGTCAGCCGCATTGATACCGAGGTGGACAATCGCATCAACGAAAAGCTGAAGAACACTTCCGATCCACAGCAACAGCAGTTGCTCCGCTCGCTGCTGGGCAAAGTGGCCATTGCCAATGCCAAGCAGGCCTACCACCACTACCAGCAGATGATTGCCACCCCCCGCTGGAAAGCTCTGGGCAATCGTGACGCGCAGACCCAGCGCCTGCTGTGGGCCAGCACCAGCACCAAAAATCCCGCCTACAGAGATGTGATGTACCTGGAAGAACTCATCGGCCCGGATACGGTCAACACTGTTCCTCCGGCTACCATTGATGCCTTCCGCAATCACGGTCGCGTGGTCCGCACGCTGGATGCAGATGTAGCCGCCGCAGACAAAACCATGTCTGATCTGGAAAAGGCCGGCATCTCCATGAAAGCTGTCACAGACAAGCTGCTGGAAGAAGCCATCAAGCTGTTCGACGACGCTTTTGACAAGCTGCTTGCAGCCGTCGAGGAAAAAAAAACTGAATCTGTAGAAGCCAGGCCCAAAATCCAGTTGCTGGACTACGCTCTGCCTGCCCCGCTGAAGCAGGCGGTGGAAGCCACGCTCCAAGACTGGCAAGCCAATGACAAGATGAATCGCCTCTGGAAAGGCGACAAGTCGCTGTGGACCAACGACGATGAAGATAAATGGCTGGGCTGGCTGCATATTGTCGAAGACCGCGCCGCTCATCTTCAGGAACTGACTGCATTCGCTGATGAAGTTGCCAAAGCCGGATTCCAGCACATCCTGCTCCTGGGAATGGGAGGATCGAGTCTCTGTCCTGAAGTGCTCAAGATGACCTTTGGCAGGCAGCAAGGCCATCCCGAATTGCACGTCCTCGATTCCACTGACCCGGCGCAGATCAAAGCCATTGAGCAGCAAATCGATATTGCCAAAACTCTCTTCATCGTGGCCAGTAAATCAGGCAGCACGCTGGAGCCCAACATCTTCAAGCAATACTTCTACAATCGCGCGCAACAGATAGCAGGTAATGACAAAATAGGCAGTCAGTTTGTAGCCATCACCGACCCCGGATCGAAGATGCAGCAGGTCGCGGAGAAAGACCGTTTCCGCCACATCTTCTTTGGAGTGCCTGGCATTGGTGGACGCTACTCCGCGCTTTCCAACTTTGGCATGGTCCCCGCCGCAGTTATGGGATTGGATCTGCGGCGCTTCATTGACCGCACCGAAGAGATGGTCCAGGCTTGTGCCGCTACCGTACCAGTGGCACAAAATCCCGGAGCAGTGCTGGGGGCAATTCTGGGTACGCTCGCCAACCATGGACGCGACAAGGTCACGCTGATTACCTCACCGGGAATCTGGGACGTAGGCGCGTGGCTGGAGCAGTTGCTGGCCGAAAGCACCGGCAAGCAAGGCAAAGGTTTGATTCCCGTAGACCGCGAGAAACTGGACGCGCCTGAGGTTTACGGAAACGACCGCGTTTTTGTTTACCTGCGCCTGCGCAACGCTGCAGACCAGCAGCAGGATTCCAAGGTAGATGCATTGCGCAAAGCCGGGCATCCGGTGGTGCGCATTGATATGGCCGATATCTACGACATTGGCCAGGAATTTTTCCGCTGGGAAATTGCCACCGCAGTGGCTGGCTCGGTCATCGGCATCAACGCCTTCAACCAGCCGGATGTGGAAGCCAGCAAGATCGTGACCCGCCAATTGACCACCGAGTATGAGAAAACCGGCAGGCTCCCGGAAGAGAAACCCATTCTGGAAGAAGATGGCATCAAGTTGTTTACTGACGGCCGCAATGCCGAGGCCTTGCGCAAAGCCGCAGGCAATCAGAATTCACTCGCGGCTTATCTCAAGGCGCATCTCAACCGCATCTCCACTGGAGACTATTTCGCAGTGCTGGGTTTCATCCAGATGAATGCCGGGCATGAAGAGAGCCTGCAAGCTATGCGCCATGCTGTCCGCGATAAGAAGCGCGTAGCCACCTGCCTGGGCTTCGGGCCGCGCTTTCTCCATTCCACCGGACAGGCGTACAAAGGCGGCCCCAACTCAGGAGTGTTTCTGCAAATCACCTGCGATGATGCCGTTGAGCTGCCCGTTCCCGAGCAGAAATATACTTTCGGCATAGTCAAGGCAGCGCAGGCACGCGGAGATTTCCAGGTGCTGGCAGAGCGTCAGCGCCGCGCCCTGCGCGTCCATCTAAGCGGCGATATAAAAGCCGGATTGCAAAAGCTGCAGAAACTCATCAACGAAGCATTAGCGTGAGAAAAAGCAAATAGCTTTAACCGCAGAGGGCGCAGAGTACGCAGAGAAACATAAGTTTGTTGGTCAATGAAGTCATAGCAGCCGAAGGACTAAAGCCTTAGCAATCCGGAAGGATTAAAGCCTTAGCAATCCGAATGATTAAAGCTTTAGCAGCCCAGGAATCTAAGCCAGCGAAGCTGGCGCTATTCTTCTAGCCCACAGCGCAAGCTGTGGGTCAAAGCGAAGAAGATGGATGAAAGAGCCCGCGAAGCGGGCGGCATAACGAGCTAGCAGCTAAAAGCTAGTAGCTAGTAGCTAGTAGCTAGTAGCTAGAAGCTAGTACCCAGGAGCTATCACATGCAACTAGGAATGATTGGTTTGGGACGTATGGGCGGCAACATGGTGCGCCGCCTGATGCGTAATGGTCATGAGTGCGTAGTCTCAGACCTGAACCCGCAGAACGTAGCGGAGTTGAGCAAAGAAGGCGCATCCGGCTCTTCTTCGCTCGATGACTTTGTCAGCAAGCTCAAGAAGCCCCGCGCCGCCTGGGTCATGGTTCCTGCCGGAAATCCCACTGAGCAGACCGTGATGGCGCTGGGACAGAAGTTTGAACCGGGTGACATTATCATAGACGGCGGTAACTCGTATTTCAAAGACGACGTGCGCCGTTCGCAAAAGCTGAAAGAGCATGGCATCCATTACATTGATGTAGGCACCAGCGGCGGTGTCTGGGGATTGGATCGCGGTTACTGCATGATGCTGGGCGGTCCTAAAGAAGCCGTCGAACACCTTGATCCTATCTTTCGAACGCTTGCTCCCGGTATCGGCGACATCCCGCGCACTCCCGGACGCGACAAACTGGGCGGCACATCAGAACTGGGTTATCTCTACTGTGGCCCTTCCGGAGCCGGGCACTTCGTCAAAATGGTCCACAACGGCATCGAGTACGGCCTGATGCAGGCCTATGCCGAAGGCTTTGACATTTTCCGCAACGCCGGCTCTGAGCAGTTGTCGCCCGAATACCGCTATGACTTGAACGTGGCCGATATTGCCGAAGTATGGCGGCGCGGCAGCGTGGTTGCATCCTGGCTGCTGGACCTCACCGCTATGGCGCTGGCGGAAAATCCAACCTTGTCGGAGTATGTGGGCTTCGTGCAGGACTCCGGCGAAGGCCGCTGGACCATCCAGGCGGCCCTCGATTCGGCTGTGCCCGTTGATGTGCTCTCAGCCGCGCTTTATACCCGCTTCCGTTCGCGCCAGGAGCACACCTTTGCCGAGAAACTTCTGAGCGCCATGCGCCAGAAGTTTGGCGGACACATTGAGTTGACCCAGAAGAAAAAAGAAAGCGCATCCTGATTCCGGGAAAGAGACTATGCCACCACTCACAAAAGAACTTGAAGAGATACAAACAGACCAATCCGCGGGTCCGCCGCGGCAGACCGGCCCTTGCGTCATGGTCATTTTCGGCGCAACCGGTGATCTCACCGCCCGCAAGCTTTTCCCTGCACTCTACAATCTCGCCAAAAGCAACATGCTTTCCCGTGAGTTCGCGGTGGTGGGTTTTGCCAAGAACGAGTACAGCACCGACGAGTTTCGCAAGCTCATGGGCCAGAATCTTGACAACTTCGCTACTGAAAAAGTTGATCCTGATCTGAAAGAATGGCTGCTGAAGCGGCTGTACTACGTTTCCGGATCATTCACCGATCGCGAGTCGTACCAGCGCCTGGCGCAGACCCTTGCCGAGGTTGATAAGAACCACAACACTCACGGAAATTACTTCTTTTATCTGGCCACCAGCCCGGTGTTCTTTGCCGATATCGTTGACCTGCTCGGCAGCACTGGGCTTGCGGTAGAGAAAGATGGACAATGGCGCCGCATCGTCTTTGAAAAACCCTTTGGCAATGATCTGGAATCCGCCCGGCATTTGAACGAGCAGATCAAGAAGACCCTTAGCGAGCACCAGATCTTCCGCATTGATCATTACCTCGGCAAAGAGACCGTCCAGAACATACTGGTCTTCCGCTTCAGCAACGGTATTTTTGAGCCCATATGGAATCACCGGTTTATTGACCACGTCCAGATCACGGTAGCCGAAACCGTAGGCGTGGAAAAACGCGGCGGGTACTTTGACATGGCCGGCACGCTGCGCGACATGGTGCCGAATCACCTCTTCCAACTCCTTTCTCTCACCACCATGGAGCCGCCCATTTCGTTCAGCTCAGATGCCGTGCATGACGAGCAGGCCAAGATCCTCCATGCCGTCCAGCCGCTTAGCGCTGAAGATGTGCTGCACTGCGCGGTGCGCGGCCAGTATGGCGAAGGTGAGATCAACGGCGAGCGCCTGCCTGCCTACCGCAGCGAGCCGGGCGTTCCTCCTGATTCAAAGACTGAGACCTTCGTGGCCATGCGGCTGGTCATTGATAACTGGCGCTGGGCAGGTGTGCCCTTTTATCTGCGTACCGGCAAGCGCCTGGCCAGGCGCGCCACAGAAGTCGCGATTCAGTTCAAGCGCGCTCCATTTGTGCTGTTCCGTGATACCCCGGTCAACAGCCTGAAGCCGAACCAACTGGTGATCCATATCGCTCCTGATGAAGGCATCTCTTTGCGTTTCGGCGCGAAGCGGCCCGGCGCTCAAGTGCGCGTGGGCTCCGTCGAGATGGACTTCAATTATTCCGATTACTTTGGCACCACTCCCAACACCGGCTATGAGATTCTGCTCTATGACGGCATCACGGGAGACCAGACGCTCTTCCAGCGCGCCGACATGGTGGAAGCCGGCTGGACCGTGGTCGATCCGATTCTTGATGTCTGGAAGGCCCTGCCGCCGCGCATCTTCCCCAATTATCCCGCCGGGGCATGGGGACCGAAGGAAGCGGATGACATCATCAACCGCGATGGCAATTACTGGAGGAAGATCCAGTAATGATTCTGGCCGGGGACATTGGAGGCACCCACACCAGAATCGCGCTCTTCAACGAAGAAGGCGGCAAGTTGAAACTGGTGCTGGAGCGGGTCTATCCCAGCCGCGAGCATAAGAGCCTCGATGAGATCGTAAGCCTCTTCATCAGCAATGAAAGTGTGAAGGTGAAAGTTGCCTGCTTCGGTATTGCCGGCCCGGTGCTGCATGGCCGCGTCTCTACTCCCAACCTGGCCTGGGTTGTGGATGCAATTCAGCTTACAAAATTGCTGGGCATTGACGCCGTTTGGGTGATCAATGACCTTCAGGCGCATGCTTCCGGCGTGGATGATCTTGAAACGGCTGACTTCATCCTGCTCAATAAACTGGAAACCGCCGGCGGCAATGCGGCCTTGATCGCTGCCGGGACCGGCCTGGGTGAAGCAGGTCTTTATTGGGATGGCACGCGCCGCTGGCCCTTTCCCTGCGAAGGCGGACACTGTGATTTCGCTCCCCGCAACGATCAGGAAATCGCGCTCTTTCAGTATCTATCGAAGAAGTTCGGTCGTGTCAGCTATGAGCGCGTCCTCTCCGGCCCCGGCCTCCGGAACATTTACGAGTTCCTGCATGAGACTGGAGCAGAGCAGCAACCGGACTGGCTGAAAGATGAACTGGCACACGCAGCCGATCCGGTGGCCGTGATCTCACAATACGGGATCGAAGGCAAAGCCGCCATCTGCGAACGTGCCTTGGACATGTTCGTGAGCATCTATGGCGCAGAAGCCGGCAATCTGGCATTGAAGATGATGGCCGTAGGCGGAATCTTCATAAGCGGAGGCATCGCCGCCAAAATCATGCCCAAACTCACCGGCCCGGCGTTCTTGCAGGCTTTTGTCTCCAAAGGACGTCTCCAGCCGCTCATGGAAACCATCCCCGTGCGCGTGATCGTCAACGACCAGGTAGGATTAATAGGCGCAGCCCGCTACGCCGTGCTCCAGGCCAGCAAAGCCACGGCCACAACGATCCCGTGGGGATAAAGGAAAGGCTTCAAGCGCAGAGGGAATGGGTAAATGGTTAAATTGGTAAATGAGTAAATGAAACCAGCTTCTTCAATTTACCCATTTACCAATTTACTCATTTACTAATTTCCTCCGCGTTCTCCGCGGCCTCTGCGGTAAAAAGGTTTTATGTCTACCCGTGAAATAAATATCGCCCCAGATATCACAGCCCTGTCCCGCATGGGTGCCGATGAAGTCGTACGTTGCGCCAAAGAGAGCATCGCCGCGCGCGGAGGATTTACCATCGCCCTCTCCGGAGGCTCAACGCCCCAGGGCGCTCACGCATTGCTGGCAGAGTACAAAGATTTGCCCTGGAACAAAGTCCACATCTTCTTTGGCGACGACCGGCACGTCCCCCCCGACGATAAAGACAGCAACTACCGCGCCGCCAGAGAATCACTGCTTTCGAAGATCAATATTCCTCCTGAAAACGTGCACCGCATCAAAACAGAACTCGATGCACAGGAGGCAGCGCAGCAGTATGAGCAAGAACTGAATACGTTCTTCCAGCTTCCCGCTGGAGAGTGGCCCCGCTTAGATCTAATCATGCTGGGCATGGGCCCTGACGGCCACACCGCTTCCCTGTTTCCCGGCACCGCAGCCTTAAATGAAAACTCCCGCTGGGTCGTAGCCAACCGGGTGGAAAAGCTCAAGACATGGCGGATTACCTTCACCTTCCCGCTGATCAATCACGCCACCGAAATCCTCTATCTCGTCAATGGAGACGACAAAGCCCAGGTGTTAAAAGACGTGCTGGAGAATCCGGACAAAAACCTCTACCCCACCCAGCGAGTGCAGCCCGTAAATGGAAAAATGCTCTGGGTAATAGAAAAAGGCGCAGCCCGCCTCCTGAACGATCTCAAGTAATCAGCGCAAATCAGCCAGATCAGCGTCATCAGCGGTAAGATTTTGACTTTTGCGCCCTTTGCACCCATAGCGGTAAATCCGCAATGCTGCGTCCCATCAGCATGTAAAATCATCTATTAGACTTCATGCACAAAAACCTCAGGCCGCTCTACCCGTATCTGTGGAACTATAAGGGCACGCTGCTCTTCGGAGCGGTCACCGTAGTGCTCACTAACGGCATTTGGGTGCTGTTTCCGCAGGTCATCCGGCGGGCAACTGATTTTCTTGACCATACCACCTCGCATCAGGGCATCAATGGCCTGATGACCAGCGCGGCCCGCCGCCAGCTTCTTATTTATTGTCTGCTGCTGCTGGCAGTGGCGTTTACCAAGGGCATTTTCCAGTTCCTCACGCGCTGGCTGGTGATCGGCATCTCCCGCGAGATTGAATACGACCTGCGCAACGATCTCTTTCGCCACCTGGAATCGCTTTCCTACTCCTTCTACCAGAAGACGCGCACCGGCGACATCATGGCGCGCATGACCAATGACCTCAACGCCGTGCGCATGCTGCTCGGGCCGGCCATCATGTACTCGGCTAACACCATCGTCTTTACCGCCGCGGCACTCTTCTTCATGTGGCGCACCAGTCACAAGCTCACTCTGTATGCGGTTGTGCCTCTGCCGCTGGCCAGCATCACTATCCAGTATTTCGGCCGTAAGATTCACGAGCGCTTCGAGCGTATTCAGGCCCAGTTTTCTGAGATCTCCGCCCGCGCCCAGGAGAATTTCTCCGGTGCCCGCGTCATCCGCGCTTACGTTCAGGAAGAGCCGGAGATTGCGCTTTTCGAAAAATCCAATCAGGAATACGTGGCCCGCAGCCTGCCCCTGGCGCGTCTCATGGGCATGCTCTGGCCCAGCCTTGAAGCCATGCTTGGATTGGCCGTGATTCTTGTGCTGTGGCTGGGCGGTCGCGAGGTGATCCTGCACCGGATGACTGTCGGCCAGTTCATCGCCTTCAATACCTACATGATCCAGTTGACCTGGCCCATTAT
>QHVI01000196.1 GCA_003223515.1 Candidatus Angelobacter sp. Gp1-AA117 | reverse complement strand
TCGCCGCATTACCGAACCCACGGCGGAACAGAAATCCCTGCTTCACCAGCTCGGTCTAAATCTTCCGGAACGGCTGAGATCTCTTTCAAAATGTAGTGCAGACTCGGCCATCGTCTGAACTGATTCTGAAAGGGTTAGACCGTTTCTCGACCGCTTACTGACGAACTTCGGCTAGAAGCTATTCCGTCTTCCGTGCAGGCGTATTCCTGCCGGCTTGATGAATCGTCAGCCCAGTGACCTTGCCATTGCTGCTCTTCTCGAATGTCATCTGCGCGTCCACTACTTTCAGGAAGAACTCAGTCTCGCTCTCCGGAAAAATCTGGAACTGCTGCTGTCCGGTGAGCTGCTCATACAGGCCATCTTCTTTATGCGTAATCTCAACCACCACGCCGGGCGCCAGTTCGTAGTGTCCCACATATGAATCCAGCACCTTGGGATCGACCTTTACCTCATGATGCTCCCTGGGCGCACTCAATTGGGCCAGCGCGTATCGCGTATCGAGGACGTGCTGGCCGATATCGTCAATACCATTGGTGGAATTGGAGAGCACCACCACGCCCGAGCGCGTCTTCGGATCAAATGCTATGAAGGAGTGATACCCGCCGGTGCCGCCATTGTGCCAGATCATCGGCTCGCCGTCTTTCGTAGAGATGTGCCACGCCAGCGCGATCTCCAGGTTCGGCACTCCGGTTGGCCTGCGCACCTCCAGCATGGCTTTCATGGCCGGCGCCAGCGGCGTCTGTGTCAGCCCGATATTGGCCGCCAGGAGCTTCAGCATGTCATTGACGGTGGAGCGTATTGCACCCGCGCCGGCCAGCGTCGGAAGGTCCCAGTTCGCCACCGGCTGCAAAGTTTCTCCATGACCATGAGCCAGGCGTGCTTTCATCTCCGGAGTCGGCGTAATGACCGTGCTGGTCATCTTGAGCGGAACAAGGATGCGGGTCTGTACCAGCTTCTCGTAGCTCATCCCTGCGCGCAGCGCCAGGATATGCCCCAATAACCCGGCGCCAAAATTGGAATATTCATACGTGCTGCCGATATCGCGCGGCAACTGGTAGCTGGCGAGGAATGCATACATCTGGTCTACGGTGTAATCGGCGTAAGGGTTCGATACGTCCTTGGGATGAATATTGCTGGGCAGGCGTGGTAGCCCCGAGGTATGCGTCGCCAGATCAATCAGGGCGATCTTGCGTCCATTCCGCTCCGGCATCTTCACACTCGCCGGAAGATATTTGGAAGCAGGATCATCGAGTTTCACCTCGCCACGCTGCACCATGTCTGCCAGAAGCAGCGACGTAAAGACCTTGGTGACCGAGCCGATCTCGAAAACCGTGTCGCCATCAGGAACGGCCTTTGAATCAGCCGCCAGCCTGCCATAGCTGTAAATCTTGCTGCCTTGTGGCCCGATAATCCCCACCACAATACCGACTGACTTTTTGTAACTATCCACCCGGTCAACCAGGATCTGGTGAATCTCCTGCTCGGTAAGAGCGGTGGACGCGGATGGAGGCTTAGGCTCGGGATTCTGGCTGTTCAGCGATGCAAAGACAATTGGCAGGATGGCAAGTAAAAGCAGTTTCATAAAATGTCCTTCAGGAATCAAACGCATTGTATACCGGCATCCAGACCACCCGACCACCCGATCACGGCGATCACCCGATCACGGCGATCACCCGATTGTAAAGACCTCTGCATCCTCCGTGCGTTCCACCTGGGCAGAGCAGTGTCTAGTAGTATTTCTATGGGCATCGAGAATTAATTCGGATGGGGGGGCAAATTTGTCAGGAGGAAATCCCGGCTACTCGTGAAATCTCTGTTTGTTCGTGGTCAGGCTTTGGTTGCAGCTAACGCGTAGGCGGCTGAATAGGAATTCCGAGCGCCAGAGGCGCGTACTTATTGAACCCACGACGGAAGTCGTGGGAATACACTCAACTGCACCCGCTCGTACTCCCGCAGCTCATGCACCTGTAGCAGCTTCCGTTGCGGGTCATGATGGCACCGCAGACGTGGCAGCTTGGAGCATCGCCCATGTCTACCAGTTCCTTCAGCGCATCAGAAGCGTGGTACAGGCCACGATCCTCAAGTCCCAAAGGTCCTGGGTCATAGCTGCTGGCTGCTGGCTGCTGGCTACTGGCTGTCTCAGGGGCTAAAGCACCCTTTGGCGCAGACGTATCACTGGGCATGGGCTGGGGTCCGCGATCCTCGCCCACGGCCGAGGGTGGCTGTGCTACACGCAGGTTCTCGAACAGGGTGTATTGCTGGCCTGAGACGAAGCGCAGTTCCAGCCAGCGGAAGATGTAGTCCATGATGGACTTGGCTATGGGGATTTGCTGGTTGCCGGTGAAGCCGCTGGGTTCGAAGCGGGTGTGGGCGAACTTGTCGCACAGCAGCTTGAGCGGCACGCCGTGTTGCAGGGCCACGGAAACCGCGGTGGCGAATGAGTCCATGAGGCCGGAGACGGTCGAGCCTTCCTTAGCCATGCGGATGAAGATCTCGCCAGGCTTGCCGTCTTTGTAGAGGCCCACGGTGATGTAGCCATCGTGTCCGGCGATGCCGAACTTGTGGGTAATCGAAGCGCGCTCGTCGGGCAGGCGGTGGCGCACGGCACGCGGCGGCGACATCTCCTGCTGCGCCACGGTGAGAGGCTGCACGGCGGCCAATGCCATGTTCTTCTGCTCAGGGGTAAGCTTCATCCAAATCTGGTCTTCGGCGCTGAACACGATCTTCTCATCGCGGGTGCCGCGTTTGGCAGCCTCTTCGCGGTTTTGGGCGGCCATGAGCGGCTGGGCCTTCTTCGATCCATCACGGTAAATGGCCACTGCCTTCAGCCCCAGCTTCCATGACTGGATGTAGGCCTCCATGATGTCTTCCACGGTGGCGTTCTCGGGCAGGTTGACGGTCTTGGAGATAGCGCCGGAGATGAAGGGCTGGGCGGCGGCCATCATCTTGACGTGTCCCATGTAGTGAATGCTGCGGGTGCCCTTCGATGGCCTGAAGCTGCAATCAAAGACGGGCAGATGCTCGTCCTTAAGGCCGGGCGCGCCTTCGATGGTGCCGGTGGCGTCAATGTAGCTGACGATGGCATTGATCTGCTCTTCCCTGTACCTGCGAGTTGCGGTAGCCGACTTTTTCGCCCAGCGCCAGCGCCTGGTCCCATGCGTCCCTGCTGCCCTCATACAGGTTGGCAGGGACGTTGTTGCGGTTGATGTTGTTCACCGAGGCGCGGTGCATGCGGATCACGTTGAGGAACGGCTCCTGGTTCACATACCAGCCGGGGCAGGCGCCGCCGGCAACTTCGCGCTCGGAGATGCGCTCGGTCGCAGGCGTGAGCGGCGGGCAATGTTCGGCAATGCGGGCCGACTGGAGATAGGCCTGGCCGCACATGATGGCGGTAAGGCAGGCGGCATAGTCGCGACCGGCATCGGAATTATACGGAAGGCCGGTAGCCATAAGCAGCGCGCCCAGGTTGGCATAGCCCAGTCCCAGCGGACGGTAATCATGCGAGTTGCGGGTGATGGCCTCGGTCGGGTATCCGGCGTTGTCCACCAGGATTTCCTGTGCGGTGATCATCACGTCTACGGCATAGCGGTAGGCGGCCACGTCAAAGGCACCGTTCGCGCCCAGGAACTTCATCAGGTTGAGCGAGGCCAGGTTGCAGGCCGAATCGTCGAGGAACATGTATTCCGAGCAGGGATTGGAGGCATTGATGCGGTCGGTGTTCTTCGACGTATGCCACTTGTTTACCGTGGTGTCATACTGCATGCCCGGATCGCCGCAATGCCAGGTGGCGTCAGCGATCTTGCGCAGCAGGCTATGGGCCTTGTAGGTGCTGACAATGTGGCCGCCACGCACAGCGCGGGTCGAGAAGTTGTCATCACGCTCCACGGCGTTCATGAATTCGTCAGTAACGCGCACTGAGTTGTTGGCGTTCTGGAAGAAGATGGAGCTGTAGGCTTCTGAGTCCGGCGATGAGCCGTCATAACCGGCCTCGATCAGCTTCCAGGCCTTCTTCTCTTCCTTCATCTTGCAGTCGATGAAGTCCTCTATATCAGGGTGGTCAACGTTGAGGATGACCATCTTGGCGGCGCGGCGGGTCTTGCCGCCCGACTTGATCACGCCGGCAAAGGCGTCAAAGCCCTTCATGAAGCTGAGCGGGCCGGAGGCCTGTCCGCCGCCGGAGAGCTCTTCACGCGAGCCGCGCAGCGGAGAAAGATTGGTTCCGGTGCCGCTGCCCCACTTGAACAACATGCCTTCCGTCTTGGCCAGCGTCAGGATGGAATCGAGCGAGTCCTTCACCGAATTGATGAAGCAGGCGGAGCACTGCGGGTTGCGGTAGCCGGTGGGCGCGAACTCCACTTGCCCGGTCTCGCGGTTCCAGTGCCAGTTCTGCGCTTCGGATTCAGGCTCCAGGCGGTCACAGCCCACGTTGAACCACACCGGCGAATTGAAGGAAGCTTTCTGATGGACGAGGATGTGTACCAGTTCGTCATGGAAGGCATCACGATCTTCGGCGGTCGAGAAATAACCTTGCGCCCAGCCCCAGTCGCGGATGCTTTCGGCCACGCGCTGGATCAACTGGCGCACGCCGGTTTCGCGTTGAGGCGTCCCCAACACCCCATGCAGATACTTGCTCGCCACTATGTTGATGGCGGTCATGGACCAGTCTTTGGGCGACTCCACGTTCTTCTGCTCGAAGATGCTGTTACCCTTGGCATCGGTGATGCTGGCGGTGCGCAGCTCCCATTCGACTTCGTCGTAGGGAGAGATGCCGTGTCTGGTGAAGTAGCGCGGGAACTTCAGTCCTGGGGCTTTCTTCGTTTGCGTTGACTGGGTACGTGTTACCTGGGTGGGGGAGGTTGTTTTTAGTTCCGCCATTTGTGATCTCCAACAAGCCCTTCTAGGGATGGGGTAATCCGCCACTGCAATTAGCAATTAGCAAAACCAAAACCTTACCGCTGATGACCCTGATGAAACTGATTAACACTGATTTTCAATCTCACCACACATTCAAACAGATGAATACGGTGTTCAGGTTTTGCTAAGTACTAAATACTCAGTACTAACTACTTGCTCCTCTGCGCTCTCTGCGGTTATAGCCTTTGCGGTTAGCCGCCATTTTTGTCCGTGCGAAGGCGACGCTCATCTGAACGTGGTCTTGCGCACATGAATATTCTGTAAAAGAACTGCCCACTACCGAGAGTTACTTCGGATTAGAAACCTGCCGGAAAGGCGGGTCTGGCCAATTCCCTCTTCTTCATCACTTTGTCTACAGCCTGTTCGGCGACCGTGGCTTCCACCGGATTTCCCGGCTGCACCACAGCTTCCATCGGGCGCTTCTGCTCGAAGATCTGGGCGGCAGCATCAACCTGCGTGCTGAGCCAGTTCTTGAGCGCGGAAGCAGCGTCCTGGCGCTCCTGTGCGTCAGGCACGATGGAATAACGCAGGTAGCAACGCGAATCCGTGAGGCGGCTGTGCCATGGACTGCCTGGGACGAACAGGCGGCTGAGGGCGCGGCAGACGTCCTCGGCCTCATTGATTTCAAATACGGCCAGCATGCGGCGGGCCTGTGCGCCGACTGGCTGGATCTCTTCGGCAAGGGCGAAGATCCCCGGCTGATGCGGCACCAGCAGTAACCCGAAGCTGGATTCGCAACGAAACCACTTTGACCAATTCAATTCCATAAGGTGTCACTCCAGAAAAGGAGGGCAGCTTCTTCGCCCGGCGGGAATGCCGAACTCAGAATCACTGTCGAGGCGCGGCGGGTTGAGCGCCGCGCATCATCTCCTAGATCACCGCAATACCCACTACTAAACAGCGCCACCTCAGTGCTGTTTTTACTTCCGCGAGGTTTCTTTCAAAACCTCAGTGTCGGAAACTTACGCCTATGTATTGTGCCTGTCAAGACTAAAACACTATATATTGTACCATTTCTTGCGCAGCATGACCTTCCGTGTAAGTTGTTGGTCTTCCGGTATTTGGGTCGTTACTCCGAGGTTTACCCTCTTGATTCAGGCTGTTTTCCACACATGAGCTACTAGCTTCTAGCTGCTAGGAGTCTGTCGGAAATAAAAAATACAGTTTCGCATTTTCTAGCCAATGCGGAGGGTTTAAATTGCATGGGGAATGAGAACGAGGGAAGTTGAGATTCTGCCTGGGCTCCTTTTCCGAGCCGCAAGGAGACTTCTTGGCAATCCATGCGAGAAAAAGCCTGCTGTCTTCGTTTTTTAAGTCATTTTGAATG
>QHVI01000180.1 GCA_003223515.1 Candidatus Angelobacter sp. Gp1-AA117 | reverse complement strand
CCGGAACAGCGCAACCTGAAGCAATCTAAACACTTAAATCGATTTGTTCCGTGTTCCGCTTCATTGCGATTTTTGAAAGTTAACAACTGAGTAAACAGGGCAAAATGCCTTGGCCCGGAATTCGGGTTCTCGATCTTTGAAAACTGAATAGAACTTGGATTGCCCCTTCAGGTTGACTGTAGGGGCCGATGCCATCGGCCCCTGATTCTGAAGGTTGGTTCCGCTGTTTCACTAAAAAGATTTGAAATCTTGTTTTTTCTCGCAAATTTTTCAGCAGGGGTTCCGATGACCCGGTTTCAGATCACCCGATCTTCCGATCACCGCATCGCCCGATTTCAAGATTTGGTTGCGGCCGTTGCGCTGCGGTGAAAGGTTTTGGTTGTGGCACACTCCGTTGTAGCCGTAACCATGGCGCAAATTGGCGTCTAAAACCGGCACAACTGCATATCGTAGTGCGACATCCATTAGGTTTGCTGCTGTTCCTAGAACCAACCAGGAATTACGGAATGCAGTTTCTGCCATCTCGCATATCTCCGGCATACTGGGATTTCTCTGCAAGAATCCCCCGCAAGTCAAGCTGTCTCCTGTTCTTGTGTCTCTATCTTTGCGCCTGCAACAACAGCCGCAGCCACGTCTCTGAAGGGCAGTTCCCGGAAAAAGGCGGCTTTCAGAACAACGTCTATCAGGGAAGGATAGAGCCTGATGATGGCCAATGGGTGCGTCCTGCCAAGGATTACGCCAGCACCCGCTTCAGTTCGCTGGACCAGATCAATACCGGCAACGCCAAAGACCTGAAGCTGGCATTTACTTTCTCCACGGGCACCGAGCGCGGGTTGGAAGCGGCGCCGCTGGTGGTCAACAACACCATGTACATCGTCACCCCCTGGCCGAACGTGCTTTACGCGCTCGATCTCACCAGGCCGGGTGCGCCGCTGAAGTGGAGTTTTCAACCGAAGCCTTCGGCATCCGCCAAGGGCGTTGCCTGCTGCGACTGGGTGAACCGGGGCGCAGCCTATGCCTTCGGCAATATCTACTACAACACGCTGGATGGTTATACGCTTGCCATCAATGCGAATACCGGGCAGCTTGTCTGGAAAACCAGGCTGGCCGACTTCACCAGGGGCGAATCCATCACTATGGCCCCCCTGGTGGTCAAAGACAAGGTGCTGGTGGGCAACAGCGGCGGCGAATTTGGCGTGCGCGGCTGGCTCACCGCTGTGGATGCACATTCCGGCAAAATTGCGTGGCGGGCCTATCTCACCGGGCCGGACAAAGATGTGTTGATTGGGCCACGTTTCAAGCCGTTTTATTCGCAATATAAAGGCAAAGATTTGGGCGTTTCAAGCTGGCCTCCTGACGCATGGAAGATCGGCGGCGCTTCCATGTGGGGATGGATATCTTACGATCCCGAACTTAACCTGATCTATCACGGCGTGGCCAATCCCGGCCCGTGGAACTCCGAAGTGCGTCCTGGCGACAATCTCTGGAGTGCCGGAATCTTTGCCCGCGATCCTGATACCGGGGAAGCCGTCTGGTATTACCAGACCAGTCCCCACGACCTCTATGATTACGATGGCATCAATGAAAATCTGCTGCTTGATCTGCCGATCAACGGACAGATGCGCAAAGTGCTGGTGCGTCCGGAGCGCAACGGCTACATGTATGTGATTGACCGGCAGACCGGTGAAGTGTTGTCGGCCAAGCCATTCGGCTTCGTGAACTCCAGCAAAGGCGTGGATCTCAAAACCGGTCTTCTTCAATACGTGGAGGAGAAACACCCGCGCTTGGGCGGAGTGGTTCGCGACATCTGTCCCGCCGCGCCCGGCGCCAAAGACTGGCAGCCCTCGGCATTCTCACCCAGGACCGGGCTCATCTATGTTCCGCACCAGAACATCTGCATGGATGTTGAGGAGACCGACGCCAACTACATTGCCGGTACTCCTTATGTGGGTGAGAACGTGCGCATGCTGATTGGCCACGGCGGATTTGGCGGCGAAATGCTGGCCTGGGACCCGGTGCAGCAAAAAGCCGTGTGGAGCATTAAAGACCACTTTCCCATCTGGAGCGGCGCGCTGGTCACCGCCGGGGATGTGGTTTTCTTCGGCACGCTCGATGGATGGTTCAAAGCCGCCAACGCCCGCACCGGCGAGGTGCTGTGGCAGTTCAAGACTGGGTCGGGGATTATTGGCCAGCCCGTGACCTATAAAGGGCCGGACGGCAAACAATATGTCGCCATCCTCTCGGGCGTAGGCGGCTGGGCGGGTGTTGTCGTCTCCGGCGGCCTGGATACACGCGACGAGTCGGCAGCGCTGGGATTTGCTAATGCCAGCAAAGAACTGCCCAAGTACACCACCAAGGGAGGAATGTTGTATGTCTTCGCTCTCTAGAATGGTGGCGGCTGTGCTGGTGATGAGTCTCGCGTGCGTGGCGCAGACCACGATCAAAGTTTGCGCGGATCCTGACAACCTGCCTTATTCCAACCGCCGGTTGCAGGGATACGAAAATAAGATCGCCCAACTCATCATTGCGGACCTGAAGGCTAAGCCCGCATTTAGCTTTACGCGGCAGCGCCGCGGATTCATTCGTTCGCAATTCAATAAACACGCCTGCGACCTGATAACCGGAGTCCCGGCGCAGTTTCGTCCAGTGCTCACCACTGAGCCATATCTTCGCTCCACCTATGTTTTTGTTTCGCGCAAAGACCGGAAATTGAAAATCGAATCCTTCGATGATCCCCAGTTGAACAACCTCAATATTGGATTGCAGGTGCTGGAAGAAGACTATGCGCCTCCGGCGCAGGCGCTGGCGCGGCGGCACATTGTCAGCAAGCTGGTTGGCTATGAAGTTTTTGGAGATGAGGCGGGCGCCATCATTCGGGATGTGGCCCACAGAAAGATTGATGTTGCCATTGTCTGGGGGCCGCTGGCCGGATACTTTGCCCGGCCATACAAAAACCTGCTGGAGACTCGTCCCGTATCGCCTGCGTTTGATCCGCCGGGATTGCCTTTCACCTTTGCCATCGCCATGGGCGTGCGCAAAAGTGATGCTCAGCTTCGCGACCGGCTGAACGCTGCCCTGGAACGGCATCGCAAAGACATCGAGCACATCCTGCGCAGTTACGGCGTGCCCCAGCTTCAGGAGCCCACCGCGGTGGCCCAGGCAGGTCACAAATGAAGCGGCTGTATTTCATTGTGATTGGTTTCGTCGCACTCCTGCTGGCCTCCTGCGAGCGGGAGCAGCGCCGCTTCCAGCAGGGAGCGCCCAGCACCGATACCTCCCAGAGCCATGCCAGCATGGATGAGATTTATCCCGGAGGCGCCAGGCCGCCCAGCAACGTGGCCAATGTCTATGAAGAAAACGCCTATATGGTTTCGGAAGGCAAGCGGCTCTATGAGCAATACAACTGCGTCGGTTGCCACTTCCACGGCGGTGGTGGAATCGGGCCGCCGCTGATGGATGCTGACTGGATTTATGGCGGTGAACCGCAAAACATTCACGACACGATTGTAGAAGGCCGTCCCAACGGCATGCCTTCATTTCGGGGAAAGATTCCTGATCAGCAGGTATGGGAGATCACGGCTTATGTGCGCTCCATGAGCGGCCTCCTGCGCAAAGACGTTGCTCCCGGCCGCAGCGATGACATGAGCATCAAGAAGCCGGAAGAATCACAGAAGCCGGAGCCGCCCAAGAAATGAAGCACTCAGCATTCAGCAATCTCGGTTCATTTCTTCTTGGAGGCAACCACTCGGTCACCTCTCCCGCTAGCCCCCAGGCGCACCAGATCAACGGCATCTGGTGGCTGATGTTCTGGGTCTGCGGCGCGGCCTTTGTGCTCACCATGCTCTCGATGGCCGGAGCCATCTGGCGCAGGCGCAAAGCCATTGAAGTCGATCATGCTCGTGATTCACGGCGCGCGGCATTCGTTGCGCTTGCAAGCGGGATTGTGGTGGTTGTGCTGTTTGTCTTCCTGGTAGCAAGCGCGGTAGGCATGAAGAAGACTGAATATATTGAAACCCGGAATGCGTTGACCATCCAGATTATTGGCCACCAGTGGTGGTGGGAGATCATCTACAACGATCCTGTCCCCAGCCAGATTGTGACCACTGCCAATGAAATTCATGTTCCTGTCGGCAAGCCCGTTCTCATTCTCACCAGTTCGCGTGACGTCATTCACAGTTTCTGGGCGCCCAATCTCAATGGCAAGCGCGACCTGATCCCCGGTTATCAGACTGCCTTCTGGATTCAGGCCGATCATCCCGGCGTCTACCGTGGCCAGTGCGCCGAGTTCTGCGGGCACCAGCACGCCCACATGGGGTTTGAAGTGATTGCCGATCCCGCCGGCAAGTACGAACAATGGAAAGCCGCGCAAATTCTTCCTGCAAAAGAACCGGAGGATGATGTGAAGCGCCATGGCCGTGAGGTCTTCCTGAGTCATCCCTGCGTGATGTGCCACACCATTCGCGGCACCGATGCCGGATCGCGCGTCGGTCCTGATCTGACTCATCTGGCCAGCCGGGGAACGATTGCAGCAGGAACCTTGAAGAACACCACCGGCAATCTGGCGGGATGGATCATGAATTCGCAATCCATCAAGCCCGGCAATCACATGCCTTCCATGAGCCTGCAACCCGATGACTTGCAGGCATTGCTGGCCTACCTCGGGAGTTTGCAATGAGAAAGTTACCGGGTCAGTCTTGTGCCAGGCAATGCCGTGTCCCTTTTGTCATTCTGAGGCCGCGCTTCTTGCGGCCGAAGAACCTGTGCATTTTGCTTCTTTCTTTTGATTACCGAACGCTTCCGCAACATGTTGTCTGGAGATTTTCGTGAACCCTGTAGACACCAAGCCGATTGAACGGTCTGCAACTGACGAACTCCTGCAGCTTGCGGAAACGTGGCGCGAGCCACCGGGATTCTGGGGATGGTTCCGGTGCGTACACCACCAGACCATCGGCAAGCGTTACATCGTTACCGCATTCATCTTTTTCCTGCTGGGTGGAATCCTGGCGGCGCTCATGCGCATGCAATTGATCCGCCCTGAGAACCGTTTTCTCGGCCCCGATCTCTACAACCAGATCTTCACCATGCACGGCACCACCATGATGTTCCTGTTTGCCGTGCCCATGATGTTCGAGGCGCTCGCCGTCTATCTGGTTCCGCTGATGGTAGGCACGCGCAACATCGCCTTTCCCCGGCTGAACGCCTATAGCTATTACCTCTATCTGTTTGGCGCGATCATGGTGTGGGTGGCGTTGCTCACCAACACCGGGCCTGATGCCGGATGGTTCAGTTATGTGCCGCTCTCCGGCCCCGGCTTTGCACCGGGCAAGCGCGTGGATTTCTGGGCGCAGATGATCACCTTCACCGAAGTCTCGGCGCTGGCGGTGGCCGTCGAGATTGTAGTTACAGTCTTCAAGCTGCGCGCCCCCGGCATGTCACTGAACCGCCTGCCGATGATGGTATGGGCGGAAACCATCGTGTCATTTCTGGTGATATTCGCCATGCCGGCTATCATGCTCAGCTCTTCCATGCTGATTCTCGACCGCCTGGTAAGTACACACTTCTTCAATCCTGCCGAAGGTGGAGATGCCCTGCTCTACCAGCACCTCTTCTGGTTCTTCGGGCATCCTGAGGTGTATATCATCTTCATTCCCGGCTTGGGGATTGTCTCCACCATCGTTGCCACATTTTCTCGCCGCCACATCTTTGGCTATATGGTGCTGGTGCTCTCGCTGATTGCCACCGGGTTCCTTGGCTTTGGCGTGTGGGTGCATCACATGTTCGCTACCGGCATTGCGGGAATGGGTAGAAGTTTCTTCAGCGCCGCCAGCATGATGATCTCCATTCCGACCACCGTACAGATCTTCTGCTGGCTGGCTACGCTCTGGGGCGGCAAGCTCAACATCAAGCTGCCGCTGTTGTGGATCTTCGGCTTTTTCTTTGTCCTGGTCATGGGCGGCCTAACCGGCGTGATGCTGGGCGTTATTCCGGTGGATATTCAGGTACACGACACATACTTTGTCGTTGCCCACTTTCATTATGTGTTGATCGGCGGCGCAGTCTTTCCTCTCTTTGGCGGTTTCTATTACTGGTTTCCCAAGATCACCGGGCGCATGCTGAACCACACGCTCGGCAATTGGCATTTCTGGCTCTTTTCCATCGGCTTCAACATGACTTTCTTTCCCATGCACAGCCTGGGGCTGAAAGGCATGCCGCGCCGCATCTACACCTACCAGCCGGAAATGGGATGGACTACTCTGAACCGCATCGCTACGTTTGGCGCTGGACTGATGTTCATTGCCGTGCTGCTCTTCCTGATCAATGTGTTCTGGAGCCGCAGGCGTGGTGTTGTCGCGGGAGAGAATCCGTGGGGCGCAGGAACATTGGAGTGGGCCACAAGCTCTCCACCACCACCCTATAACTTTGTAGAACTGCCTACGGTGAATGGCCGCGAGGCCGTATGGGACGCTGCGCCCAATCAGCCGGTGGTGCGTGGCTTGCGTACCGATATGCGCGAGGTGCTGGCTACCAATGTTCTCGACGCCGATCCTGATCACAAGGAACTCATGCCCGAGCCAACCATCTGGCCTTTCCTGGCGGCGCTGGCGACCACGTTCTTATTTATTGCTTCGATCTTTACACCCTGGGGGTTGGTATGGGGACTCTTCCCGGTGGCGGTAACCATGACAGGCTGGTTCTGGCCTAAAGGCAAAGACAAGGTGAATCAGGAGATTGTGGAGGCTGAAGATGCTGCAAGGGCTTGAGCGTCCATCCGAGCGTCCATCGCTCGATATCTCTGACCTGAAGCATACCGCCTTCGGAATCCGCAGCCTGGTTTGGTGGGGAACTTTCGGCCTGATCGTGATCGAGGGCACGATGTTCGCTATCGTCGTTGCCTCCTATTTCTATTTACGCACGCGCACCACCGAATGGCCTCCCGGCGTCGCTAACCCAACGCTGTGGCCCGGAACAGTAAACCTGCTGATTTTTCTCGCCAGCGCGGTTCCCAATCAGTGGCTGAAGAGATCGGCTGAGCAATTGAATCTCGGAGCAGTGCGGATCGGTCTGCTGATCGTCTCGCTGGTGGCTGTGCTGAACCTGGCGATCCGCATCTTTGAATTTCCCGCTCTGCAGTGCAAGTGGGACACCAATGCTTACGGCTCCGTGGTATGGACTTTGCTGGGGCTGCATACCATTCACTTGCTGACCGACGCGTACGATACCTGGGTGCTCACCGCGCTGATGTTCTTTGGTCCGATTCAACGTAAGCGCTTCGTCGATGTTTCTGAGAATGCCGATTACTGGTGGTTTGTCGTGCTTACCTGGATTCCGATTTATCTGGTGATTTACTGGGTTCCACGATGGCTATGACAGACGTGCAGACATTCCGCAACGGGCGCACCATCGCTCATCTCTGGACCGGAATCCTGGCGGGACCGCTGGCATGGGCGCTGGATGAGGGGATGAGTTATGTGCTGGTTCCTCATGCCTGCTCCACTGGGCACTACTATGTGCTCCATGTCATGACCGCGCTTTGCCTGCTGATTCCGGCTGCCGCATTTCTCCTTGCCTGGCGAATGTATGTAATCACTCCGCCTTCGTCTACCGAAGATGGAGGTGATGCCGGCTCCCGCAGCCACTTCATGGCCATCATTGGGATGGCAAGCAGCGCCTTATTCTTCCTGGCGATCATTGCCGAAGCTATTCCGCGCTTCATCCTGAATCCCTGTGACTAGCGCATGAGAATTCTGCTTACAAAGCGAAAATCATCAGGGACCGCAGCCGCCCCCGGCTGCGCGGATCACAAGCGGTTTTATGCGTGTGCTGGGCAGAGGTGTGCCGAACAGCTTCGAAAAGTTTTGACTTTAGCTCCTGTTCTCCTGTTTCCTGCAACCGTTCTCGCCCATACTGGCGAAGGCCCCGTCACTCCCCAATCCCTCTGGTCCGCATGGACTTGGGACCCTTTGATTCTTGTTTTATTGCTTATCTCAGCGCTGCTATACATTCGCGGCCTGGGTCGTGGCGCCAAGGCCTCCAAATGGCAAATAACTTCTTTCGCCTCGGGCTGGCTCACTCTGCTTATTGCCCTGATCTCGCCCTTGCATCGCTTAGGTTCTGTGCTGTTTTCAGCGCACATGTCGCAGCATGAACTCCTCATGCTGATTGCTGCGCCGTTGCTGGTGCTGGGACATCCTTTAGTGCCGTTTTTGTTTGCCTTCTCTCCGCCCTGGCGGCTGCGCCTTGGGCAGGTTACCAAAACAAAATGGCTGAGCGTAGCATGGAAGAAACTCACGCAGCCCCTCAATACATGGCTGCTGCATGGATTCACTCTCTGGATATGGCATCTGCCATCGCTCTACCAGGCCACGCTGGAAAGTGATTTCATTCATGCGCTCCAGCACATCAGCTTTCTGGGTACCGCACTGCTTTTCTGGTGGACCCTTATCCACGGCCGCTATGGCCGCATGGGCTATGGCACAGCAGTCTTCTACATTTTTACTACCGCAGTCCACAGCAGCATTCTCGGTGCGCTGCTCGCTCTGGCTCGCAATGTCTGGTATCCGATCTATGATGGCCGCACTATTCTTTTTGGATTGAAGGCCATCGAAGACCAGCAGCTTGGTGGACTGATCATGTGGATTCCCTCCGGCACGGTCTTTGTCGCTGTCGGTCTCGCCTTATTTGCGGCATGGCTGGGCGAATCTGAGCGGCGTCTGCAGTACTCAAAGCTGCAGGCCATGATGCAGGCAGAAGGAGGCCCTGAATGAAACAATGTGCCGCATTCCTAGGTGCTGCGGTCCTTCTTGTTCTGGTAATGAGTTGCAACGGTCCTTTAACCAGCATCAGCGCCAAGCTGACTGCACGCGACTGGACCCAGGGCGGGGAAGCCGACCGTGGACGCGACCTCATCCGGCATTACGGCTGCCATACCTGCCACACCATTCCCGGCATTGCTGGCGCTGATGGCAACGTAGGGCCGCCGTTGACGCTGATCGCGCATCGTTCTTTCATTGCCGGTGAACTTCCCAATAATCCCGGAAACCTGGTGCAGTGGATCAGGCATCCGCGTTCGATTGAGCCTAAAACCGCCATGCCCGAAATGGGTGTAACCGATCAGGATGCAAAAGATATCGCGGCATATCTCTATACCTTGAGATAAACGAGTCCTTGGAGATGCGGATGCGGTGGCGATGGTCGCGACCATCTGAGATTCACCGCAAACGGCACAAAGATAGCAAAGATAGCAAAGATGGCAAAGATAGCAAAAGACGAACAATGAAAAGCGCGAACACTCTGCCCGCGCTTTTTGTTCTGAATGAAATTATTTCAGCGGCGGCCTGCCGGTTGAACTCGGAGGGGTGCTTGTACCGGGCGTGGTGCTTGTGGTTCCGCTAGTCCCCGGCGTCGTACTGCTCGTTCCGCTGGTTCCCGTTGTGCCGGTCGTTCCCATAGTCCCGCTAGTCCCGCTGGTTCCAGTGGTTGAGGTCGTTGGCCGTGTGGTAGTTGTCGTGGGCGAAGTGCCAATTGTGCTGCTGCCGCTGGTCGTGCTGGTCGTGCCGGAGGTGGGCGCTGGCACCATGCCTGCCGGACAAGGATTACTTACGGTCGCGCTGGCGCTCATGCTGCCGGGCGCGGTCGAATTCGAGGTCGAGCTGGCTGAGGTGCCGGTGCCTGTGCCTATGTTGGAGGAAGTAGTCGCTCCTGTCTGCCCTGAAAATCCCTATGCCGCCATGGGTGTCGTGAGTACCTTCAGACCGAGTTCCTCTAAGCGCTTCGTATGAAAACGTATCAGATGCTGGGAGCGGATTTGATCCAAGAATTTTGCACCCAAGTCCACGTAGTCTCTATTTTCCTTGAG
>QHVI01000179.1 GCA_003223515.1 Candidatus Angelobacter sp. Gp1-AA117 | reverse complement strand
CCCGGGGATCTGCCCGTCAGGACAGAACGGCATAATCCACATTCCATTGCTATCATACGACGCCACATCGCAACTCATCTCGCTTGTATCCTGCCCAGATGTCCTTGCTGCCTACGAGGTCATTTATAACACAGTAGTATTAGAGGCTATTTGGTAAAGGCAAAAACCTTTAACCGCAGCGCGTCAGAGCCACAACCAAAAAGCTAACCACAAAGGGCACAAAGGTTTTCACAAAGGGCACAGAGGAAAGCTGTTTAAGATTAGGAAGTAAGCCGCGAATGGAGCGAATAGCGTTTCGGGGTCGCCAGCAGGTACAGAGAACTGAAGTAAAAATGTGATATACTCTGGTATATACCAAAATCGTGCCCAAGCGTCGGAGGTTCCGATGACACGTATCGCCAAACTATTTCGTAATGGCCGCAGCCAAGCCGTTCGCCTGCCAGCGGAGTTTCGTTTTGAAGGAAAAGAAGTCTTTGTCCGCCAGGATCCAAAGACAGGGGAGGTGATCCTGTCGCGGCGGCCCGATTCATGGGAGAGCTTCTTTGCCCTGGTGAAGGAAACTCAGGTACCCGAAGATTTCCTGAGCGAGCGTGAACGCGGTGATCAGAAGCCCCAGAAGCGCGAGCTTTTCTGATGGCAAATTATCTTCTCGATACCAATACCGCCAGTTACATAATCAAGGGAAATATCCCTGCTGTTCACCGCAGGTTATTGCGAGTCCCGATGAACCAGGTTTTCATCTCCAGCATTACGGAGGGTGAATTGCGCTATGGAGTGGCAAAGCGGCCCGCGGCCGTCAAACTACAGCACCTCGTCGAAGAGTTTCTTCTGCGGCTGACAGTGCTGCCATGGGATTCCGATGCCGCTAAAGAATACGGACATCTCCGCGCCGATCTTGAGCGACTGGGACAGCCCATGGGCAATCTCGACATGATGATTGGCTCTCATGCGCTAGCGGCCGGTGCAATCCTGGTTACGAATGATCGGGTGTTTGGGCGGATCAAAAAACTGAAAGTAGAAGATTGGACCGTCTAACCGGGGAATCTCGCTTCGGTTCAATCCCGGAATGAACATAGATCTGGGCAGACTCAGAGCTCTAGGCTTCTGAGTAGCGACACAAGCAGGACGAAGCTCTCATGGATTCAATATGACCTTGCCGAACTGCTCGCTTTTTTCGAGGCGCTGGTGCGCAGCCTGGGCTTCCCGCAGCGGAAAAGTCTTGTCGACCACGGGTTTGAGTTTGCCCGAAAAGATATGCTTCATCACCTCATGGAAGTCGCCCATGGTTCCCATAAACGATCCGAGGAATGAAAGCTGGCGGGCGAAGAGAAAACGGATATCAAAGCTGGCTTCCGGGCCGGTAGTCGCGCCGCAGGTCACAATCTGGCCGCCGGGCCTGAGCGATTTCATGCTCTCTGCCCAGGTGGCTTTGCCCACATGCTCAAAAACAATGTCACACATTGACTTGTTCGTGATCTTCTTCACCTCATCACTGATTTTCTGCCGGTAGTGATTGATCACGTAATCGGCGCCCAGTTCGCGGGACTTGTCCAGCTTGGCTTCGTCTCCGGCAGTGGCGATCACTGTGGCATTGAACAGCTTGCCTATCTGGATGGCCGCCGAACCTACACCCGACCCGCCACCCAGCACCAGCACCGTGTCTCCGGGCTTGATGTGGCAGCGGCTCACCAGCATGTGCCATGCAGTCACGAAGACCAGCGGGACGGATGCGGCCTCGTCATAGGTAAGCTCATCCGGAATCGGCAGGACATTTACGCGCTGCACCGCCAGATACTCAGCATTACCGCCATCATTCATGTATCCCAGTACAGTGAATTGCGGGCAAAAGTTCTGCTGCCCAGCCGTGCACGCCGGACAATGATTGCAGAAGGTCATGGGCGTGAGCAGCACGCGCTGGCCTACCTTGAGATCGGTGATGTATTCGCCTACCTCGGCGATATCGCCCGAGACATCACTGCCGTTGATGTGCGGCAGCTTCACTCCGGGAAGGCCTTTACGGATGAACAGATCCAGATGGTTCAGCGCGCAGGCCTTCACCTTCACCAGCACCTGGTCTTGGCGAAGCTGCGGATCAGGGACATCTTCAAACTTAAGCACTTCGGGGCCGCCAAATTCGTGGATGCGTACTGCCTTCATCGGCACTCTCCTTGCAAACTAGCGAATTTAACACAGCGGTATAGCAGTTATGAAACCGGAATGCTTGCCTCGTCGGCTAAAATAGCAGGGTGGATATTTACGAGGAAATAGTCCGACTGCGGCAGCAGGGACGCAAGGGCGCGCTGGCCACCATCACCAACGTGCGCGGCTCCATCCCTTCATTTGAGACGGCCAAGATGCTGGTGCGTGATGATGGCTCGATTGCCGGAACGATAGGTGGCGGGTGCGTGGAAGCTGAGGTGTGGCAGGCAGCCCGCGAGATCATACAGACGGAGAAGCCCCGCACCCTGAACTTCAACCTGAATAACAACCCCAAGTACGATTCCGGACTGGTCTGCGGTGGGACGCTGGAAGTTTTCATCGAGCCCGTGCTGCCGGTTTCCACGCTCTATATTTTCGGCGCCGGGCACGTGGCCTGGAGCCTCTACAAAGTGGCGCGCATCGCCGGGTTCGAGATCGTAGTCACTGACGACCGCGAAAGTTACGCTAACCGCGAGCGCTTCCCGGAGGCCCGCGATATCTATGCCGATGAGTACGAGCAGGTAATGGCCCAGCTTGCTCCACCGGAGAACTCCTACATCGTGATTGTCACCCGTGGACACCGCGACGATATGCGCGTGCTGCGCTGGGCGGTGGATACCCAGGCACGCTACATCGGGATGATCGGCTCCCAGCGCAAAACCATCGCCATCTACAAAGAACTGGAAAAAGAAGGCATCGCCCCGGAAAAGCTGACGCGGGTTTATGCCCCGGTAGGAATCAATATCGGCTCCATCACTCCGGAAGAAATCGCTGTGTCCATCGTCGCCGAGATGATCGCCATCCGCCGCAACTCAGAAACGCCGCTGCCGCACATGAAGAGCGTGAAGGCCAGCGAAATGCTCGCCAAGGATAGTACTCAGCAAATTGGGTAAATGCGTCAATGAACCTTCTATTGCATTGTTCTCAATTACCTACTAAATCACCCAATTGCCAATTCCGTAGTATCGTTACGTTATGAGTCTTTCACCGTCATTTGCAGGGGTCATTCTGGCTGCCGGAGCATCCTCCCGCATGGGCCATGACAAGGCCCTGCTGCCCTGGCGCGGGGGAACATTTCTGTCCAACGCCATCGAGGCGCTGCAGCCATTCACGGATCTGATCATTGTGATTGCGGGTGAGAATGAAGCCAATGTTGCACCCATCGTATATGCCTACGCCGCATACCTGGTGAGAAATCCGCATCCGGAAAATGGCCAGTTCAGTTCCCTGCAGGCCGGACTTGAAGCCGTTCTTAATCGCGGACGCGATGCCGCCATTGTCACCCTTGTGGATCGTCCGGCCCCTGCCCTGGAGACAGTCGAGCGTCTTAAAAACGAGTTCCTCAACAATGACGAGCAGGTGTGGGCTGTAATTCCGGAGCATGAGGGCAAACACGGGCATCCAATCGCGATTGGCCGGGAGATGATCGAGCAATTCCTGCGTGCCCCTGCAGGCAGCACCGCGCGTGATGTGGAGCATGCGAATCAGGCGCACATCCGCTATGTACCTGTGGCTGATCCCATGGTGGTGGCGAATGTAAATACCCCGGCAGATTTTGAACAATTACATATAGGACAGACTTCTTGAAGCCGAAAAGTTCTCCGTCCCAGAAAGTCCCTGCGCAGGCTCTGGCATTCATTGATTCTGTGCTGGCACTCAAGCCGAAAGTAGCAGTCTTTGATTGCGACGGCACGCTGTGGGCGGGCGATGCCGGCGCAGACTTCTTTTACTGGGAGATAGAGCGGCACATGGTTCCTGCCGACATCGCTCAATGGGCGGTGGCGCGTTATGCCGATTACAAAGAAGGCCTGGTGGATGAAGAGACCATGTGCGGCGAAATGGTTACCATGAACGCCGGCCTGCCGGAAAGCCAGGTGAAGGAAGCTGGAGAATTTTTTTTCTCCTCCGTGGTTGAATCCAGAATCTTTCCGGAGATGCTGGAGCTTACCCGCCGCCTGCAACAGGCCGGATGTGAGATGTGGGCTGTCTCTTCGACCAACGAGTGGGTGATCGAGGCGGGAGCCCGGCGTTTCGGCATTCCACCTGAGCGGGTGCTGGCCGTGAGAGTCGAAACCAAGAACAATGCTGTCACAGACCGGCTCGTCCGCGTTCCAACGGATGAAGGCAAAGCCAGCGTGCTCGAAGAGGCAACATCCAATCCCATTGACGTATGCTTCGGCAATACACTTCACGACGTCCACATGCTGGCCATGGCGAAGCGACCGTTTGTCGTTGATCCAACCAGGCAATTGGAAATGCTCGCGCGGCAGAAAAACTGGAGTATTTATTGGCCGGCGGCGAGCAAGAATCCGAACCGGAAGTAGAGCACTCAGCCTCTGACCATCATCGCTGACCTCAAATGCAATCCGAGCAGATGCGACCTTCGGGCTTACCGCAGAAGGCGCAAAGGGCGCAGAGGAATCTAAATAAAAAAACCAAACTTACCGCTGATAACACTGATTGAAACTGATGTACGCTGATGAGCTTGGGGCGAAGAAGGCAGAGAAAAGATCAGCCCATGAAATCAATGTAAGAAATGGGATCCTGCCGGTTTGTGAAGTGTCTTTCCGCGCAGCCGGGGGCGGCTGCGATCCATACAGGTTTTGAGTGCTGAAGGTTGGGTACTATCCCTCCAGCTTCTTGATCCCCTCCAGCTTCTTGAGCGCAGCCGCTAGTGCGTCCATTGCCAGGTGCGCACCATGCTGTGAGGCATTGGGCAGACCACCCAGCGCTTCCACAAGCTGTTCGCGCCGGATGCTGCGCGCCTCTGCGAGAGACTTGATCTTGATCATCTCGGTAAGACAGGAGCTCGCGGCAATCGAGGCCACGCAGCCGCGGGTACGAAACCGCGCTTCAGTGATGCGGTCGCCGGAGAGTCTTACCCAGAGCTTCATGATGTCGCCGCATACAGGATTCTCGACGCGCACCTCGGCATCTGCGGGCGAGAGTTCTCCCACGTTCCGCGGATTCTCAAAGTGATCAAGGACCTGATCGGAGTATGACACGCTTTCCTTAGCGCATCCGCGCGCTGAAGCGCGCGGATGCGGGTTGGTGCTTAGACTCCAATTTTACCGTCTTTTATTACCACGAATAATGCGCTGTATATGTGACCACCTTCTCGCCATCTGGAGGAATCTGGACACGGAACTCGACTGTCTGTGAATCGAGCTTCCGGAACGCATCTGACTTCTGGACGAGCTCCCAGTTCACCCAACGGTAAAGCTTCTCGACTATCCGCACCTCCACGGGTTCTTTCTTGTGGTTGCGGACCTTGATCTCGAAGGATTCATCCAGAAAATCTTTGCTGGTATCGATGTGATAGTTGGTGCGGCGGCGCTCGCCTACGATATCAAAGGCGTTGCCGGTGTACACGCGGATCGTCTCGTTCGTGGGGGTGTGATCAATCTCGTTTTCGCCGGTGAATTCCAACTGTCCGTTATCGTCGCGGCGGTAGAAGCGCAGGCGTCCTTTGGGCAGCGGCATGCCCAGGTTATTACTCTTGGAGTTCTTGAATTCCTGCATCACCCAGACTTTTGGATTCGATTGCGTGCCGTAATTCGAGTCGTTCCGAATCTGCTCATAGTTGTAATAGTTGCGGTTAGGGTCGACGGCGGCGCCGTTGTACACATACAGCCTTTGCGACTTCACTCCAGTGGCAGCCACAAACTGCACCTGCTTGGTCTCACGATCGTGGAGAGTGGTGGCGCGTTCCAGTGTGTACAGATGATATTCATCAAAGGCCTTTTCGCTCACCGCGGCCTGCATGGCCTCGTCTCTCATTGATTTGGCTGCGTAAGCAACTCCGCCTCCAACGCCCGGCTGCATCTTATTCACATCACCAGCCATCAGCTTGATGCGGGCATTTTCAAATTCTTTGCCGGTCTGGTTGTCCATGGTGATCCAGCCGATCAGATCGATGGTGTCCCCCTTGGGCGGAGCGACCACGTTGTAATCGGCGTGCCAGCTCATTCCTCCGGTGATGTAACTCAGTTCGGCGGTTCCCTGTCCTGGTTTATCGGTCTGCAGTACCCAATCCAGCGTTGGTTTGAGAATGGTGTTGTCGCCAAGCGTGGGAAACAACGGCAGGCCGGGGAGGCTGAACTGCAGTTTGCCGTTTACCTCGATGATGGGAGTGGTGCTGGTGGCGTAGGCCGCCTGCTGCTGATAATACTGCTGCCCGTACTGGCTCATCGCGGCATAGTGCGGAATGTAACCGCTGCGAATGATTTTGCCCTGCACTACGTCGTAACGAAGCTGGCCCTGCGCGTCAGTGCGCTGTACCTGGAAATCGATGGTCTTACCTTCAAACAGCGCCAGCAATCTTTCCTGAGTCACGGGATCATTGCGGTAATTCTGCTCCAGGATCTGCAGCGCGCGCCGTCCCTGGGGATCGCGCAGAATAACTGAATCGGGCTCGATGTGCGCGGTGGCGTCAGTAAAGCTGACATGGTTCATTCCGGCTTTCAGGTCAAGAGGCACATTCTGCCGGACGACGGCAAAGTTGGCGTTATAAATCGTGAGTGCCGGCTGGTCGGCGGTATTCCGGGGCTGCTCTTCCGCCTGTTGAGGAGCAGGCGCTGCACCTGCTCCGAGCGTTAAACAGACTACAAGTAAGACAAGAATCGTGCGATGCATGGTTGTTCTCATTTTGTGCGGATTGTAAATCACTTCGCATCAGGAGAACGCAGCGATGCAGAGAACTTGCGTTACTAAAGTCAGCATTGCGTCCCTGCACATCCTGAGAAACCAGGAAATACGCCGTGAATTGCGCGAATCAGCCCGGCGGCTTGTCAGGTGCGGGCGGTCAGGCGGGCCTCTTCTTCCATGCGTTTGCGCAGCACGCCCGCGCGTCCGTCATAGTGCAGGAATTGCGGCAATACCATGCCCAGCACTGCGGTGCCTAAAACGCACAGCACGCCTCCGGAAACAACCGAGGCGCGTATGCTGAACAGGCTGGCAACTATTCCAGCTTCGGCGTTACCCAACAGCGGCCCGGACATGTAGCTGACCATTTCAATACCGGCGAGGCGCCCGCGCAGGTGATCAGGAATTGTCTGGTTCCATATGGTCATGCGAAAGACTCCGCTGACCATGTCGGCAGCGCCTGCGGCCGCCAGCCAGAAGACTGCCAGCCATAGATTTCCGGTAAATCCGAAGAAGATAATCGCCACTCCCCATAACCCCGCAGCTATAGTGATGGCGAGCCCGTGGCGATGAATGCGCGCCGCCCATCCTGAGGTGATGGTGGCCAGCAATGCGCCCACGGAAGGTGCTGCATAGAGCAATCCCACCGTGCCCTCGCCAAAGCGGGTGGCAATGGCCGGGAACAATGCCATAGGCATGCCGAAGAACATGGCATTCATGTCGATCAGATAGGTGCCCAGCAATTCCTGGCGGCTTCGGGCATAACGCAGGCCTTCGATGATAGAGCGCAATCCGGGCCGCTCCCCAGCATCAGGCGGGGGCGTGGCATGCATCATCCACAGCGCGACCAGTGACAGAAGAAACATGCCGAGAGTGACGGAGTAAGCGATGGTCGGCCCGGCTGTTCCGGCAATGAATCCTCCTGCTGCCGGTCCGGCAATGCTGCTGATGGCTGCTCCGGTTGACCCGAGCGCAGCGATGGCGGGTTGCAATTCCGGAGGCACCAGACGCGGCTTGAGCGCTTCCAGCGAAGGCCTCTTGAGTCCTGAAAATGCGGCGAAGCATCCGGCGCACACAAACAGCACCCAGGCTTTGGGCTGAGACAGGCGCGAATTGATCACCAGCAACACCGCTATCATGGCAGCCAGGAACTCGGCCACGCGCACCAACCTGCGGCGGTCGGTGTAGTCCGCCAATGCCCCGCCGATGAATGCCATAGTCATGATCGGGACAAACTCGGTAACGCCCAGCATGCCCACCGCGAACGACGATTTTGTGAGCTGGTACATCTGCCACGGCAGCACCACAAAACTCATCATGGAGCCGAAATAAGAGATGCTCTGGCTCACAAATAACAGCCGGAATTCACGGGAGATCCTCAGCGGAGTCAGATCGATGGCAAAACCGCGCCGCGGCGGCGGAGGCTGCGGCTCCTCCGGTACTGGGTCGGGAGTAAGATGCGCGAGTTGGTGCGGTTGAGTGTCCACGAAATACAGTTTACAAGGAAAGAAGATCTCAGCATTTGCAGTCCGCGCTGCTTACATTTGGTAAATGAGTAAATCGGTAGATGAGTAAATTGAAGATCGCAGAGAGCGGGTTTCTTCATTTACCTAATTACCAAATTACCCATTGACCAATTTCTAATGACCTGATTTCCTGGAACAGCGCATCGTGGCCGTAAAAATTGCCGGCTTACGTTATGCTTGTCAGCCCGTCTAACTGCTCATCTGTTTTCGGCAATCATGCAAGATTCAGTTATGGAGGATTATCTTATGAAAAGGTCCCTGCTCCTGCTGTTGTTCGCTGTAAGCCTGCTGGCGGCAACCTGCGCTTATGGTCAATCTGCGATTCTCGATCTGCCGCGCCAGAGCCAGCACGCGGTTGTCATGCAGCGCGTTGGCATGACCGATATCACCATCAACTATCACCGTCCGCTGGTGAATAAGCGAAAAGTCTTTGGCACGCTGGAACCTTACGGAAAGGTGTGGCGCGCCGGGGCCAATGAGAACACCACCATTCAATTCAGCACTCCGGTTACAGTGGAAGGCAAGCCGCTGGATAAAGGCATTTACGGCCTGCACATGATTCCAACGGAGAAAGACTGGACGGTGATCTTTTCCAAGAACGCTACTTCGTGGGGCAGCTTTACCTATGATCAGGCGGAGGACGCGTTGCGCGTCACCGTTCATCCGCAGACAGCAGAGATGCGTGAAGCTTTGACCTATGATTTTGACGATCCCACGCTCAACGCCGTAACCGTAACGCTGCGCTGGGACAAGATTGCAGTGCCCTTCAAAGTGGAGGCCAATACCGCTGAGTTGGTGCAGGCGAGCCTGCACAACCAGCTACGCGGCCGCGCCAAGTACGAATGGAGCACCTGGGATGAAGCCGCCGGCTATCTGCTCGATCACAAGCTCAGTGCAGAAGAGGCACTCAATGACGCAGAGGAATCCATCCAGGTGGAACAGCGTTTTGAGAACCTGGTTACCAAGGCACGGGCACTCGATGCGCTGAACCGCCAGGAGGAGGCAGCTACCACCCGCAGCAAAGCGGTGGAGATGGGGACAGCCATCCAACTGCATGTTTACGGGCGGCAACTCCAGATTGCAGGCAAGCAGGAAGAGGCCTTCCACGTTTTCCGCGACAACATTAAACGCAATCCCGCCCACTGGGTGGCTCACAATGAGCAGGCGCGGATGGCGTGCGCACAGAAGGATTTTGATGGCGCAGTGAAAGAAATGAAGCTGGCGGTCGCCAGTGCTCCTGATCCACAGAAATCTGGGCTGGAAGGCCTGGTGAGGCGGCTGGAAGCAAAAGAGGATATAAACAAATAAGCCTGCGCTGGATCCTAGCTTATCAAGGCCGAACGTCGTAACAGTTCGGCCTTTTCCTTTGCGTCCTTAGCGCCCTTGCGATCAACTCCTGGTGAATGGGTGCCGGCCGGCTTTGATATAGTCGCATTTGATGCCAGCTTCGGCCGATCCGCGCAGCGAATACTCCTCCCGGCTTGAGCAGCGCGAACTCCGCGTAAAGGCGCGCTTACTACAGCCGGGGGCTGGCGCGCCTCGAAGACCGCTGGGCAGGAAGCGGCGAAACGGGAGAGCAGTTTCGCAGGGAAGAACACGTCTACGCCGATGATCTCGATATTCTCGGACCAGAGAGCCTGTACCAACTGCTGTGCAGCGCCCGCACTCGTATGGGCAAAGAACTACTTGCCCAATGGCTGCTCACGCAGGCCAGCGTGGAAGCCATTCGAGAACGGCAGAGAGCGGTACGGGAGTTGGCGGACAAGATCGACTTCCGTGAAGACCTGGCAGTGATCGGCAAGAGTGATCACATCCAGGCTGATCCGCACAAACTGGTGGCCTGGGCGAGCCAGAAACCAGTATTGGATTACCGCCGCTGGTGGCCATGGATTGCTGCATGGACGCTTATAGCAACCGGCGCAGTGGTGTATGGAATCGTGGTGCGGGAGTTCGCGCCCGCCGCGCTGGCCGTGCTGTTCAATATGGTGATCGGCTACGCTTTTCGCCGCCCGCTGCAACTTGTTTTCGGTGAACTGGATTCTGCCTGCCGCAATCTTGAGGATATCGCCGCCATCGTGAAACGCATCGAGGCTGAAAGCTTTCAAAACTCCCGCATGCAGGCATTGCAGCAGCAACTCATGACTGAAGATGGTCCACCATCCAAAGTGCTGGCGCAGCTCGACCGTCTTTATGATCTGGCAGAATCACGCGCCAATATGTTCGTGCAGGTCTTCAACCTGGTCTTTCTCTACGGGCTGCATGTAGCTTTCGCACTGGAGCGATGGCGTACGCGCTACAGCAAGAACGTTGAAGAATGGCTGCAAGTAGCGGGTGAAGTGGAGGTGCTGGCATCGATCGGGGCTTATACCTTCGAACATCCTGAAGATCCGTTTCCGGAGTTCGCCGTAGAAGACCAGCGGGGCTGCTATGAAGGCGAATCACTCGGCCACCCGCTGCTGCCTGCAGACAAATGCGTGAGGAACTCGGTGACTCTGGGCGGCGAATCGCAGATGATGATGGTGAGCGGCTCCAATATGTCCGGAAAAAGCACGCTGCTGCGCGTGGTGGGCATCAATGCGGTGCTGGCCATGATGGGCGCGCCCGTCCGCGCGCGCCGGTTGCTTCTAACACCGGTGGTAGTGGGTGCTTCGATGCGGATTTCCGATTCGCTGCGCAAAGGCGTCTCGCATTTCTATGCCGAAATCAGCCGCATTCGCGATGTAGTTGCGCTGGCCGGCGGCAAGAGGCTGCTGTTCCTGTTTGATGAGATTCTGCAAGGGACGAACTCGCATGATCGGCGGGCAGGAACTGAGGGAATCCTGAAAACTCTGCTGGAGCATGACGCCATTGGGCTGGTGACCACGCACGACCTGGCGCTGACCTCCATTGCGGAAATCTTTCCGGAGAAGATCAGAAATGTCCACTTCCAGGAAAAGCTGGAAACCGGGAAGCTGCTTTTCGATTACCAGTTGCGTGAAGGCGTGGTCACAACCAGCAATGGAGTTGAGTTGATGCGGTCGGTGGGACTGGACGTATGAAGAAATCTTTTTGGCCGCTGATGCTGAGAACCAATCTCACTGCCGATCAACACAGAGGAACACTGATTAGGGAGTAAGATACAGCGTGAGGTAATTCTGTATGGACCGATTTGATCCTGCCGCTGCCCTGGAAGAACTCAATGAAGAGGCCCGCCTGCCTAACCCAGTGCTTTTGCGCGACATGATGCTGCGCGCCCACCTCGATCCGGAACAATCGCTGGAACTGAACCGGCAGTTCACGGAATATCAGAAACATTTTGGGCAGGCGTTGAAGCTGGGCAAGACATTGCTTACGTCGCTGACGGCAAAGGCGGCGCAGAGCTAAAGAGGCTCTTGGCCTGTAGCTCCTGTCATCAGTTATTTGGAGCTTCCTATGTGGGTCAACAGTGCATCTGTCGAGCGATGCTTGATTCTCTGCCCTGAAAATCCCTATGCCGCCATGGGTGTCGTGAGTACCTTCAGACCGAGTTCCTCTAAGCGCTTCGTATGAAAACGTATCAGATGCTGGGAGCGGATT
>QHVI01000075.1 GCA_003223515.1 Candidatus Angelobacter sp. Gp1-AA117 | reverse complement strand
TTCAATCGCAGAGTCGAGCCTGCGCAATCCCGGCCATTGTTTCAGCGGCGCTGGCTTAACTATGGATTCCTAAGCGTGCAACTTTTGTATGGCGTCTGGCTCTTCGGGACAGCCACCTACAATAGCTATCAGGCATCGAAAGTCCGGGGAGATGATGCTCCCAAGCCGCCCCTCTATGGGATCTGGATGGTGGATGAGTTTTCCCTGAACGGAGAAGTACGCCCTGCGCTCGCCACCGATGGTCAGCGCTGGCAACGAATGATTGTCGACGGCCCCTATGAGGTATTCGTGCAGTCGATGACCGGGAGCCACCAGCGTTTCCTGCAGCAACTGAATGCTGAGCAGAAGACCCTTATGTTGAGGAAGCGCGAATCGCAAACCTGGAAAGCACAGTTCAATTTCACTAACACTGCTCCGGAAATCCTTACGTTAGAAGGACAATTGGACGGACAGACCATCCGCACCAGACTGCACCATGTCCCCGAGCCGAAATTCATGCTGACCACCCGCGGCTTCCATTGGATCAATGAATATCCGTTCAACAGGTATAACGAGTGAAACGGCTATTGGCTGTTGGCTTTTAGCTTTTAGTCCTTGGCATATTTGCTGATATCAAAAAAAAATCTCAATTCTCTAGTCGTTCATTTCTTAATGGAGATGGGAATACTGACCGGTACTATTGTGAATTGTTTAGCGGGCTTGGTCTTACAACAACCAATCATTAGCTAAGAGCTAAAAGCCAAGAGCCAATAGCTGTGAATTGCTATTTTCTTTATTTCAAAGTTGTGTCATATTAGTTCCCGCAGAGGCAATTTCGCCCCCATGAAACGATCAAATCAACTCGACCTCCAATCGCAACTGCCGAGACGATATCGGCACAGTTGCTCACGGGCGACGTCTGCATTCCTCTATTAGCGCAATTACGCTAAAGCCTCTGCTCATCAAAGTCGCACACTAAGCAATTTTTTGCCTGCTGGCAGTCCGCGTAAATCTTGCGCTCCGGTGTTGCCGTGCCTTGTAACACGGCACCTCGGCTGTGCGCATTAATGAAAAGCCCAGCCGGCAACTGGCGGCTGGAACTGGCAGCCCGTTGCTGGGAGCTAGGAGCTTTATTGATGAGATCAGATATGAAGAAGGTCGTGGTCGAGCGGCCTCGCGGGGTTCCAGAATTCGCAATGAAAAGTTCGGAGCCAGACTGCGTTACATCCCCGGCCATGACTATGACGAGCAACCCAAGAAAGCCAAAGGCTTCGAGTCCTTTCACGATGGCTTTGGCAAGAGCTTTACCGATGTGCTGGGTCCGCTGAGCCGTTACCTGCACAGCAATCTTGGCCGTCCGTGGCACAAGATTTACAGCGAGATGTGCGTCAGCCTTGACAAGCGCAAGGCCACCGGACGCCACATCTTTGAGCACCTGGAGCATATGGTGGAACTCGATTGCTACCTGGGAGATGACGGCAAGGTGCTTTACAAGCAATATCGTCATCCCTGGTATGGCAGTGCGAATGACCAGCAGGTGCGTGGGTTTTATGTGCATCCCCGCACCGGCCTGCTTTGTCTTGCGCCCCGGCGCGAAACCAACCGTCAGCGCCGCCGCAAAGAGATGCTGGCCAAACCCATGACCCGGCTGATGCTGGGCAACAACATGGCCTACCAGATTCACGAAGGCGTCTGGTACAAGGTCAAGCTCATGCGCATTGTGGTGGGCTACAAAGATCCTGTCACTGTGGCGTATGACATTTTTTTGAAGCGCAAGGTGTACCTCAACTGGGGTGAGAACTGGGTTGCAACCCACAAGAAACAATGCAACCGCCGCGAGTTGGCCGAAGTACAACGCCTGCTCGAAGGAAGACAAAAAGAAGCTGCTAGCTTGTAGCTACTAGCTCTTGGCTCCTAGCTGCTGGCTGGTAGCTGCTGGCTGGTAGCTGCTGGCGTGGCTGCTGGCTGCTAGCCAGCGAAGCTGGCGACAATTCTTCTAGCCCACAGCGCAAGCTGTGGGTACGGAAGAAAGCAGATCAGAGCCAGCGTAGCTGGCGGCATAAACCATTAACGAATGACCAATAGCCAAGAGCCAAGAACTCTTGGCTAATTGCAAGGTGCTTACATGACCTACAACGTGATCAACCCAACCAATGGCGCGCCCATCAAGGCCTGGACCGAAGGCGTTCCGGTGGAAGAGGCAGCGCAGAAGCAGTTGCGAATGTGATTGACGAGACTCCCATGGCGTATAAGTCCATTGACGCCGTCATGGAAGCCCCAGAAGGGCCTCGTCGATGTCGCCCACACCTTGAGGCAGGTGGTGTGCGTGAAGGGGTAAACAATGAGAGGGCCGCAAGGCTCTCTCTATTCTCTCATCTATGTTCCCTTATCATTGACTGCATGTTTAAAAGATGGATGATCATTACTGCTCTTGGAGTATTTCATCAACAATAGACGCAATCTGAGCTTGTGATAAAGGATGAGCATCTCGCCCAATTTCTGCGATCATGTCCTGGAAGTGAGCTGTCCTGTCACTCGCAATAAAGTATTCGAGTGAACAGTGCGCGATTGTTAATGGAAGGGTCGATAAATCAGAGCCATAGTCGTCCAGAGAGCCTACTAAGATGGTAAATGGACTTATTGGTAAGAATGCAGCTAATAGGGTGTCATCCTTTTCGAAAAAAGTTTTAAACGCTTTTCGAGCATCAACTTTAAAGAACACCATGGAATCGCCTAATGGCAATGGGGAGTCACACTTTTCTAGCTTGTAATGGAGCTTCTTATAATGTTCCTTTTTTACCTCTGGGGTGAGCGTTTGCCTGAGAGCGTTAAGATGCCTATCTTTCGCAGACTTTTTCAACATAGCTGGTAGCTTAATCAGCACCTGCTGTTTGATTACGGGCAGTATTCGAGGAAGGAGCTCTGGCATTAATGGAGCAAACATAGAACTCAATCCTGGTATTAATTCTTGTGGAACTCCCATTTCCCTGAAGTTTGTCTCTAACAGAGCAGGATCTTTTTGGACTTTTCTTATTAGTATTTGTTTAGCGTGAAAGAAGATTCAAGATCTTAGGTTGTGGAGAGCAGAGCAACTGCTGGAGAAGCGGCAGAAAGGGCTGATTCTGCTGACGGCAAGTAGTGAGGATGCTGAGCAAGATACTTTGAACCTGGGCCCCCGCTGCCGTCCGATTTCCACCCCAGACTTTGCGGGTGACCACCATCGGACGAAGGGCTTGCTCGGCACGCCAGTTGGTGGCCTCCAGACCAGGGCAATACAAAAAGGTAAACAGCGCATCCCGTTCGCGCCGCATGTGCTTGGACAAGCGCTGGTTGGCGGGCGAGCGTCGGGGTTTAGCCAACAATCGATCCATGACCGCCTCGATTTTTCCCCGAGCCACCGCCAGTCCATGGGAACTGATCTGGCCTTGCTGGTAGCGCTGCCGCACACTCAGAGCAGCTTGCAAAATGCTTTGTAACTGGCGTGGAAACTGAGCGGCACTCCCAGCTTGCACCTGGATCATCTCCCGGCAACGGCGCAGTAAGTGGGCCACGCAGGTCTGATGCCAGGCCTGCTGAAACTGCCGATACACACTCCAGCCATCGCGCACCAGAAATCCGGCGAAATCCTCTCCCAATACGCTGCTGGCTTGCTCAAATCCCCGTCCCGGCTGGATGGAGTACACCGTGATTTGCTCACTGCTGAACACCCACATCCATTGCAGTTGCGCGGCCACCTTCCAGCCGGTCTCATCCGCCGTGACGCTGGGTTCTCCGCGAATCCGCTCTTGCAGGTATTCATAGGTGGGTTCCGCCTTGTGTCCCGCCCGGGCTATGGCTTGGCAGATTCCGCTGCGGCTGACTTGCAGTCCCCAGCCTTGTTGCAGCACCGCCACCGTCTTACCATAGGGCAGCCCCAAACCCTTATTCAGCAGAATGGCCAAGGCCAAGGCCCGCGTTCCCACTTGCGAACTGGCACTGCCCACGGCTCGCGATGTCTGCCGCCGGTCACGTCCTTGCACCCGCCGTCCGCAATGGCGGCACCGCCCTAGGTGAATGCGAAATTCCGCGTGTTCCACGCGCGGTTCGGGAATTTCGCTTTGATATTGGGAAACCACTCCGGTTTCTTCCAGGTCTCCAGCACAATGCGGACAATGTCTGGGCAGCGGTACATCGATGACTTGATCTATAAGCTGGGGACGCTCGCGGCGGCAACTCCGGCCATACTCCTTACCCGCCTTGCGTCCTGGTTTTTGCGGATGGGCTTTAGGATGGCGGCGCGAGAACGGAGCCGCTTGGCGTTTGCTGCTGCGCAATGCCTCTTCCAGGAGTTTACGCAATCGCGCAATTTCCGCCCACAACTCCTCATTTTCTCGCCGCAGTCGTGCGATCTCTTCTGGATAGGCTTGCTCGTCCACTTCCCAGATTAGGTCAATAACCTGGATAAGCAAGCTCTCTTTTTCAGGAGTATCTTTACGCTAAACAAATACTCTTATTATTAATTGGGCAAATGTGTTTTCGTTAGTGACCAACTCTGTTAAATATTGAAAGAGAGATCCAGCAGATTCGAGGAAGGCCTGCCGTATATGTCTCGTTCTTACTTCAAGATGAGCAAAGAGGTTGGAAATTCTCTCGATATTGCGCAATTCATCAGAATCGTTTTTCCGCAGCAATTGAATCGATTTGCTGAGATCATTCTCTAACGAGGTAATAGCCTTATCGATCTCTTCGTCCTCGTTTCGTGAATAAAAGAGCGTTTCTACTCCTACATTAACAATATTGGCATTAAACGGTTCTCGATCTTTCCTGTATACCCAGGTAAATGACTCCCCTTTGACTAGATGACTGGTGAAACCTCGCTGCAAGAATTGTGGGATGAAGTGCTGCCGTTTACCCGCCATCAATACCTCCACTGCTATATAGATCGCCGATCTTCCTCGAAAGAAGCAGCTCATTTTCCAAAGTCCGAGCAAAGGCTACCGCACGAATAAAGAACGTATCTCGTCAGTTTTCTTGTCTTTCCAGTACCGATTGTAATTCTCCAGCGTGCTGAGGGTGCGGGTGTGCATGCGGTCCAGATAGAGTGTTCCGTTCAGGTGGTCGATCTCATGCTGCAGGATGCGCGCATACCAGCCGCCGGCCTCAATAACCTTCTTCTTGCCATGTTCGTCCAGGCATTCAACGTGGACTCTTCGCGCCCGCGGCACCACGGCCATAAAGCCAGAAACGCTCAGGCAGCCCTCAAAGAATTCCACCGAAGGTTCATTAAGCAGCGTAAGTTTAGGATTGATGATTACGTGAAACGGCACCGGCTTGCGCTCGCGCTCCGCCAGCACATCAGCAGAAGCATCTTTAGTGTATTCAGGGCGGTCTTCGATCACGGCAAGCTGAAGTGAGTGCCCGACCTGCGGCGCAGCCAGGCCTAGGCCCGGAGCATCACGCATGGTCTCCTTCATGGCTTCGATCAGTTCGCGGATTTCCCGGCCGCCAATCTCTTTTGCAGAAAGCGGGCGCGCTACCTGCCGCAATACAGGATCACCGGCTTGTACTATCTTCAGGAGCATGGAGACAAAGAAGCCGCAAATCCCGCGCAATTTCGCAGCTCAGAGCAGCGCAGATCAGCGGCAGATCATTTACGGATTTTATTGTACGTGCGTGGCAATAAAGCAGGAGAGGATCGCCTCTCCTGCTTCGATCGCTTTTTATTTTGTGGAGGGGGCGGCGGCTGGAGTTGGAGATGGAGCAGGTTCCGGAGCAGGGCCCAGCGAGGCAACTTGCACGTCCTCATCTACATAAGCTTTCAGCGGGGTGCCCTCTTTCACTTCCGCCTGTTTGCCATGCTTCATAAATCCCAATACGCCGAAAACGAGAACCAACCCTACAGTAGCTCCTGTCTTGTTATCGCCATTCTTGGCTTGAGCGCCGCGTAATTTGACTTTGGTGTCGCCTGCCTTCACATATTCCAGGCGGAGGTTTAGTTCTCCACCGCGACCAGCCATACCGGCTTTTTTGACGTTGGATACGTTAGCTACTGCACGGGAGCCTTTCTTTGCAACCAGGGCCTTATCAACAATCAAGTCCTGGTCGAGGACAAGCTCTACATCGTCGCCTATGGCAGCGGTCTTTGAGCTTAAAGCCTGGGCAAGCTTCAGGTTCACCTCTGTTCCATCTTTAAGCGTCAGTTTGGCGGGCTCGGCCGGAGTTGTGGGGGCGGCCTGGCTGGCTGCCGGGGCAGATGTTGATGCAGCATCTGACGTTGTTTGTGCAGTTTGTTGTGCGACCAGCGCGGGCACAAGGCTGAAGATACTGACGAGTGCGATCACCTTCCGAAGAAGTTGCATTGATACTCCTGTGTTATGGATTATTGGCTTCTTGCCTTAATTACTTAGTGATGAATGTGCGTGAATCGTATCACGATTTCTTCAGGATTCTATGTAGTTTGTTTTTTTGATGTAAATAAATGTTGGCCGGGGATTCCAGATCTTCAGAAGCATTCAGAAAAGAATGCCGCCAATCAACGCAAATCACACAAATTCCTGTCAATTTTTATTCAGATCAGCGTCATCAGCGTTGATCAGCGGCAAAAAAGAATGACTACCACACCTTGCAGACTTTGTCCGCCGGCTTCACCATCGGCTGGCCCTGTTTGCAGGAAAACGCCTGCGCGAAATCCGGCATGTTGACTACCACGCCATTGATGCGGTATTTCGACGGTGAATGCGGATCGGTCATAGCGCGCACCCGCAGGTCTTCAGGACGTTCATTGGAGCAATCCCACTGGGCGAAGCCGACGAAGAAGCGCTGCTCCGGCGTGAGCCCATCCAGCGGCTGAAGATTCTTGTCTTTGGTGGCATCTTTCCAGGCTATATAAGCCAGAATCTCGCCGCCAAGATCGGCCACGTCTTCACCCAGCGTAAGCTTGCTGTTGATGTGGACGTCATCTACGACAACAAAGCCTGCATACTGGTCCTCAACACACTGGGCCCGCTGCTTGAATTTCTCGGCGTCCTCTTTCGTCCACCAGTCGCGCAGATTGCCTTTAGCGTCGAACTGGCGGCCCTGGTCGTCAAAGCCGTGTGTCAATTCGTGTCCGATGGTGCCGCCGGTGTTGCCGTAATTGGGAGCATCATCGATCTTCGCATCGTAGAGCGGGGGCTGCAAGACTCCAGCGGGAAAATTAATGTCGTTCATCTGCGAGTTGTAATACGCATTGACGGTAGGCGGAGTCATGCCCCACTCGCCATGATCCACCGGCTTGCCGATCTTGTTGATGTCGCGGTGATTTTCAAATTCCACCGCGCGTTCTACATCGCCGAGAAAATCATTATGGGTAATCTTTACCGGGCCGTAGTCGCGCCATTTTTCCGGATAGCCGATCTTGTTGCGCAGCCCATGCAGCTTGGTCAATGCCTGCTGCTTGGTTTCATCACTCATCCAGTCAAGCTGCTGGATGCGCTGCTCCATGGCGGCTTCGATGCGTTTCACCATGTCTACGGTGCTGGCCTTCAGTTCCGGCGAGAAGACTTTTTTCACATAAGCCTGCCCCAGCGCCTCACCCAGGTTGCGGTCGGTGTACTGGACACACCGGCGCCAGCGCGGCTGCATCTCCTTGGCTCCGCGCAGGTATTTAAGATAAAAATCAAAATTCTCCTGCACGAAGGGCGGGGAGAGAAATGGTGAAGAGCTGTCTGCCACGTGGTATCTCAGGTAAGTCTTCCAGCTTTCGATTGGCTCTCCGGAAATCTGCGTATTCATTTCTTTGAAGAAATCCGGCGAAACGACGTTGAGAATGGCAAACTGCGGCGCGTTCAGCCCTTTGAAATAGGCCTGCCAATCGAAGTTCGGCGCAAGCTGCGCCACATCGGCCATCTTCATCTTGTGCTTGCGCTTATATGGATCGCGGCGGTCGACGCGCGTCATGGAAGCATTGGCCAACGCAGTTTCCATCTTCATCACGGTCGACGCATTTGCCTTGGCAACATCGGCCTTGTCACTCAGCAACTCAAAAACTTTTTGAACGTGCTGGAGGTAGCGCTCGCGTATCTCCACCGATTTCGGATCTGTCTTGGTGTAGTAATCACGATCCGGCAGTCCCAGACCGCCCTGGTCGATCACCGCAATCTGCTGCTCTGAGTCATCGGGGTCCTGGCTGGAACCACCCGCGAACAGAACGCGCCGTCCTGCAGGCGTGAGTTGCAGCCTGGCAATCAGCGGAGCAAGATCGTGCGCCGATTTCAGTTGCGCAATCGCATGAAGCTGCGGCTGAATGGGTTTCACGCCAAGCTGCTCGATCGCGGACTCGTTCATGCATGCGGCGTAGAAATCACCAATCTTCTGCGTGACGGCATCGCGTTGGCCCTTGCCTGAGGCTGCTTCTTCGAGAATGCCCCGCAGGAAGTTCAGGTTGTCCTGGTACAGCTTGCTGTAGACACCCCAGGAGACCTGGTCAGGCGGAATGGGATTCTTCTGTTTCCAGCCACCGCAGGAATACTGGTAGAAATCTACGCAGGGATCGACAGACTTATCCATCGACTCAACGTTCAGGCTGGGCGAATACGGCAGCACCGGCTCCGGAGTGTTTGACGCCAGCGGAATTTTCTTTCCCGGCTGTTGCTGCGGCTGTGAATCCTGGGATTGGGCGAATGAAGCAATCAACGACAGACACAAAAAGATCGGCAGAAATTTTTTCATAAATGTGTTGGACGCGCGAGTGGGAATATTGTATCAAGCATTCAGCCCCTGAACATTTTCATAAACTTCAAGTGCGATGCGAGCCGATGCTATTTCCGGATTTACCGCAAAGGACGCTAAGGACGCAAAGGTAACAAAGAGAAATAAGAACCTGGCCCAAGACCAAATTACCCATTTACCCAATCAGTTTAGGGGCTGAGTGCTGATGGCTGAGTGCTGAGTGCTGATTGCTTACTCCGCCCTTACCGGCCTCGTCTTCCACTGATACCGCAATGACAGCATTCTCAAACCAAAGCCGCACAATGTCCCCACCAGCGTTGCAGTAGAACGATTGAAGTGCAGCCAGTCGCAGAGCAGAAACGCAGCCGCGCCAAATGCTGCTGCAATCGCGTATAGTTCGCCACGCTCGAAAATCTTGGGTGTGCGTCCGCTCAGCACATCGCGGAGCGAGCCTCCGCCCACGGCAGTCACGCACCCCAGCAGCAATGCTGGAAGAAATCCGAGATGTGCATTGATGGCGCGCGTGCTGCCGGCGACCGCAAACAGGCCAAGCGCGATCGCATCGACCACCACAATCCCGCGCTCCATGCCCCCGCTGATACGCGAAGCAAATACCAGTCCTGCCACTGCCCCGGCCAGCGCAGTCAGAAGATACCGGACATCGACGAAGGCCAGCGGCGGCCCCTGCTGCAGGATAATGTCGCGGGTGATCCCGCCTCCCAGCGCTGAAACCAGCGCCAGCCCGATTACACCCACCAGATCAAAACGGTAGCGCGTATCGCGAACCGCCGCCAGCGCTCCACCCAGCGCACCCACAAAGACGCCCATAAAATCAATCAGTAAAAACAGTCTGTCGATGGGAAGGTGCACGGGTTAAGAATACATGCCACGCAGCGGGAATAGATATCTATGGATTTGACGAAAAGAAGCATTCAGCATTGAGCACTCAGTCCTAACCGTCCTTCCATGAGGATCGAACATACCGGGCTGCCACAAGAACCTCACCGCTGATAACGCTGATAAACAGATGAACGCTGATTACCTCTCAAGCGAAAACAGCATCAGCCGCAATAGACTCCAGGGTCACATAAATGTTGAATGGCTGATGGCTGATGGCTGAGTGCTGATTGCTGATTGCCGATTGCCGAGTGCTTCTTCCCGGCAGAGTGTACTCCTACTTTGTGGACGTTGGAGGAATGGTGGTCTTTGCACCCGGTTGCAATTGAGCTTTGACATTGTCCGGCAGCTTGTCCGCATTTGCCAGCAACAAGCTCACTTCCCACATCTGATCCGGGGAAAGTGACTTATTGAACGAAGGCATTCCCGTCATGCGAATGCCATTCGTTACCTTCCAGTAAGTCTGGCCCACAGGATCGTCGGTAACCATTTCATCAGGATTGAAGAGTTGCGGCGGCACTGGAAACATGCCCTTCCCCGCGGCAGGAATGTCCTTCTGGCCGGGGAGGCCGTGGCAGAAAGCGCAATTAGCCACATAAATCTTTGCGCCGGCAGTAAGATTTGCCGGATCAGCCTGCATGGGAGAGTTCTTTGGCGCTTCAGCGGCAATGCGCGCACGCAGGGCCATGCGGGCCATTTTTTTCTCAAACGGCATGGGAGGGGCAGCCGTAGCTATCGGAGCATAACCGAAGCGGAAGTAGATGTAGCCAATGACAGGCAGGATGAGAATACCGATGATGAGCCCTAGAAGAAATGCAGAACCGCGTTTCATGTCAGGTCCTCCCCGGAAACTTAATAATAAATTACGGTGGCGAGCCCGCACAGCTAGCTTCTTAGATGCCCCCCGAACTCCTGAGCACGTGGGCTTCCGAAAGCCCGTGCCGTTGGTACAAGGCCCAGAAAGCCACCCAGTCCCGATTCCGGGCACCGAACATGGGTAATCTATCTATCGAGCGGGCCGAGTCCCATACTCTTGCGCATGGCTCACTTTCCCCAATTCAACGGCAAAAATCGTGCGCTGAGAGTGCGCGTTCCAAGCAACGAATCGATCAACTTCAATCTGGGCGGCAGACAGGTTCCGGCTGTTCTGCAGAAGCTCTCCATGACGGGTGGACTGGCGGAGTTCAAGATTCCGATTGGCGAAACTGCATTAGCCGAAGTCTCTCTGAGCACCGCTTCCGGCCCCATCAATGCACTGGTGGAAGTCATGACGGCCCAGCAAAAAGGATCTCATTGCCGTCCTTTTCGCTTCATTGCGCTTGACGACAATGACTATCAGCGCCTGGCCGCCACTCTGCAGACCATGCGCAAGCAGGGTTTGGCTGAGTAGCTGCAGAATCGGGATCTGATCATCGGGGTCATTGGATCATCTGATTGCGACCTGTCGATCCGATCACCGGATCACCCGATCTCCCCATCACCGGATCTCCCGATCATCCTGAGTAGCTGTCCAGCTCTCGATTTTCCTCCAGACTGCCCTCTCCCGGTATGTTCCGGGCATCATACCCAGAGCACCACCGTCGTCGGGACGAACCCAAGGAGATCACAAGCAAATGAAACAAATCAGGGCAGCAGCAATCCTCTGCACCTTTCTTTTAGCGGTAGCGGCCTTCGCCCTCCAGAATTCATCGGGACAGTCAGGCTCTTCGCCGGCCGGACAAATGGGCGCGCAAGCTCCGCAGGCCAATAACGGCCAGTCAAAACCAGGACAGCCCAGCGGAGCACAAGCCGGCACCACACAATCAGATACGCAGAGCACCACCGGACAAACCAGCAGCGGCGCAGCAACCACTCCAAGCCAGCCCGGCTCAGCCGCGGGCGCCGGCCCTAACGATGCCGAAGTTCAGCAGCGCATCGACGGCCAGGTAAAGATCCTCACCGATCAGTTGACTCTGAGTAATGATCAACAGTCAAAAGCCAGAACCATTCTGCTCGACCAGCACTCGCAGGCCATGAGCATTGTGGGCGACAATGCCAGCTCACGTGATGAAAAGCTGCAGAAGATTCATGCCTTGCGTGAATCGACCATCAGCAAAGTGCGCAGCACGCTGAATGATGATCAGAAGAAGAAATTTGATCAGATGGTTTCAGAACAGGAAGACCGCATGCATCAGCAGCAGGGCGCTTCGCCAGGTTCCGGCAGCAATCCTCATGGCAGCACCAGCAATCCGGGCACCAGCAGCTATCCCAACAGCAACGGCAGCCAGCCCCCGAAGTAAGACTCTCAGAACAGGCGTTCCACCAGGATGGAACGCCCTTTCTTTTTCTTCAAACTCTACCTGTCCTGAGCGCATTTGGCGCAGATGCACACGCCTATTTTGCCGGCGGGAATTCGCGCGATAGTTTCCCTGCTGATATTCGCCGCCGTACACCAGCAGGGCTGATGCGGCTCTGAAGAAATCGCCCCGGTACACTCGTTGTCCCCGCCGCACAAAGGACAGACTCGCCTCGGGTTGATCGGGGTCGTGCTCACTACCTTGACCTCGCCACGGCAGCAAGGTTGACGGTGGCAAAGGCCTCCGGCAATTGCGGCGCGGGAAATATCTCCGGATGTATAAGATGGGCCAGAATCTCCAGGCTCTCAATGATCCTGGGCCCCGGACGGCTGAAATAGTCTGAGCCATTGGTCGCGTAAACGCGATTGTTCCTCACCGCCGGCACCTCCTCCGCTCCCTCGAACTGGAGCAGCATCTGTGCCTCCTCCATCACCTTGGGCAATTTGAACCCGCAGCAGGTAAGCACGATGATCTCCGGGGCAAACGCGCGCACCCGTTCCCACTCTATTCTCACTGAAGGACGGTTCGCATTCGCCAGGTTATCCACCCCGCCTGCGATTTCAACCATCTTCTTCATCCAATGTCCTCCGCAATACGGTGGGCTCACCCACTCCATGCAGAAAACTCGTGGACGGCTGGTGAGTGTTCTCGTCTTCTCTTCAATTATGGCAATTCGCTTCTGGTAGGAGGCAATCAGGTCTTCCGCTCGTTGCGAGGCATCGAGCAGCGAGCCTACATGGCGGATGTTCTCAAGAATGTCTTCCAGGCCGTGCGGTTCCAGGTTCTCGACCCTGGGTTTCGAGGGAAGGGTCTTGGCGACCTCCTGCACCTTATCGAAGGCGACGGCACAAACATCGCACAGCCGCTGGGTCAGGATGAGATCGGGCGCCAACCGCTCAAGCAGCGGCTGATCCAATTCGTACAGCGTGCCTTCTGTAATCAGGTTGGAGCTTACGATGCGGTCGATCTCTTCGCTCGGCAGTCCTGCCGGAATATTGCTGCGGGTGACCTGCGGGATTCCTGCCGCTTCAGGCGGATAGTCGCATTCGTGAGTGATCCCCACCAGGGAATCGCCCATTCCAAGTGCGAAGACCATCTCGGTAGCGCTGGGTAGCAAAGAGCAGATTCGCATGAGAGTCATTTTCTCACAGCCGCTGTCACTGCGCTGCTGCCGCTCCTTTGGGGCTTTCAACAAACTTCGGCGGCTTAGCCGTATCTCCAAACTGCCAGGCAGTCAGGTAAGCAAGGCGCAGTATCCTGGCCATCTTTACGTAATTGATCTTGTCTGCCGTGTCAGTAGTGTGGTGGTAATCCGGATGAAAGCCGGTAAACCACCAGAATGCCGGAACGTTTTTCAGCACGAATGGAAACTGATCGCTGCGGAAGAAGATATTCAGGGCCGCTTCATGGTCGAAACGGTCATCCAGCGTGAGTCCGACCATGCGGTTCTGCTGCTCGACAACCGACTTGTATTCGGGGCTGTACATCGCGCCGATAAGATTCAGCCGGTTGGTGGTATCGGCGGGAATTTCAATCAGGCCTTTCGTCTGGTCGCTCGGCTCTTCATTGCGTCCAATCATGTCAAAGTTGATTATGGCGCGCGTGGTTGCCAGCGGACGCACCGGATGCGCAGCCAGATAGAACGCGCCCAGCAACCCGCGCTCCTCGGCGGCAAACACCACAAAAAGAATGGACCGTTTCGGCCGCGCCTGATTGGCGGCAAAAGCCCGGGCCAGATTGACCGTGCCGACTGTTCCGGAACCGTTGTCGTCGGCCCCATGCCATATTTCGTCGCCGCTCTTTCCGTCATGGTCATGGTGGCCGCTGATGATGATGGTCTCGCCGCTTAGAGTGGGATCACTGCCCTCCAGCAGCGCGCCTACGTTGTAAGTGGTTCCAGGGTGTGAAAACAGGTTGCGGTAGTGAAGAGTGATGCGTGTATCCGGCAGGGGGCGCGATTGGGATTTTAAATCCCGATCAATGGCGTTTTGCAGGTCGGCGGGCTTCACACCGCTGGTGGCAAGTATCTCGGCGGCAATTTCGTCGGAGACAGTGGCTACCGGCGTCTGCAATACGTCGTCGGCGAGAGCCTGGGAAGGTAGTGGCTCCTTGCGCGTGGCCGATCCGCCAATCCGCGCTACCCGCTCCTGGTTTGACGGATGCTTGCGGTTCGGCTCGGCAACGATTACCACCGCCACTGCTCCATGTGCCTGCGCATTCAGCGCCTTCACGCGGGTGGTGGCATAGCGTGTGTTGCCGGTGCCATTGAAGATCGATTGAGCATCGCTCTCCTGCGGCTCGTGATCGAAAATGACCACGATTTTTCCTTTGGCATCGATGCCTTGGTAGTCGTCATAGCCCAACTCCGGCGCGGTGATGCCAAAACCGGCAAAGACTGCGTCGGCAGTGATATCAACATCCTTCGCAAATGCGCCAAACGCCTCCGGAAATTTCCAGTGCTTCTCGTTGCCGGCGCGCGCCAGCCCCACGTATGACTGCTCCCGGTTGTTGCGGTATTCGATCAGCGGTACCGGCTGCAGATAACTGCCATTGAATGCGGGCTTCAATCCTGCCTTGGCGTACTCTGAGGCAATCCACTGGATCGCGACTTCATCGCCCGGCTGTAATGAGAGCCTCCCCTGCAGCGCATCAGAAGCAATGAAGGTCAGGTCGGCGCGCAGCGTATTTTCCTGGATGGTCTTGTATCCCGGAGCAACTCGCGCCGGCACTGCGTTTTGACTGAAGGTGAAAGTTACAAATGAAAATAAAACTAATGTGATTTGTGACAGGTTACGCAGCTTCAATCGTCAGCCCTCTTTCTTACTCCAGTTCCAGCGTTGCAATTTTTCCTTCGTTTTCTCCGGCTTTGCGGTAATTGACCGCCACCTTCTTGTTCGTCCAGGAGCAGGATAAGCCGCCATCTGCCCCCATGACCAGCAGCTTTTTGGCATCGGGTGTGGTCATCTTCCATTTCTTGCCTCCGGAAGAGATGGTCAATGTAGCTGCCGGAGACTGGGAACAATCGACTGAAAGCAGCACGCCTTTGAGAAACAGGATCGGTTCAGGCTTATACGGCGTTGCGGGCGTTGTAGACGGCTGAGTCCTGTTGACCTCTTCCGGTTTGAAGTCATTCTTCTCAGTATCTTTTGCGGCTTCATCTTTGTCCGCAGGCTCGCTGTCTTTCTCTTCATCGCCCTGTGCCCCTGCCGCAACAGTTACATTGTGGCTGTAATCCTCCAGAAACTGGAGCTGCTGCTGCGCCATCAATGAAACCTGCGGATCAGAGTTATTTTTTAATCCACTCAAGAGAGCTTTGGCCTGATCCGGCTCCTGGTTGCGCATGTAAACGCCGGCCAGATTCAGGCTGTACCAACCGGCGCGCGGATTCAAAGCAATCGCCTTCTTCAGGTCATTCACTGCTTCATCCTTCTGCTTTGGATCATAGGAGAGCGTCAAGCCGAGAAGGTTGTAGGCCTCTGCATATTCAGGATTCAGCGAGATAGCCGTGTTCAATTCCTTCTTCATCGCCTCCACATCATCAGGAGCTTTGCCCGAAGTCAGGTTTTTGCGGCTCATCAACAATGCCAGAAGATAATGCACCTGCGGATCTTTGCTGGATTGCGCAGCAGCGCGCGTGAAATATTCGCGCGCCTTCTCGAAGTCATTTTTTTGCAGGGCCACATAGCCCAATGCGCGATTGGCCACAGGATTATCAGGCTGTCTGCTCAAAATCTCTTGAAACGCAGTTAATCCTCTTTCCCTATAGTCGCGAGTTTGAAAATCCAGGTCGGCAAACATGACTTTCAGTTCGTCATCGCTTACCTGGCGAGAGGTCGTCTTAATATCATCTATGTTCGCGGGAGCCGGAACAGGGTAGTAGATTGACTTGCCGCTTCTGAAATAGTCTGAGATCAGCTTCTCCAACTGCTGCGGTTCCATGCCAAAAGCCTTGCGGATCGCCTCATCCACGGGCATGCGGCCATCGCGCACCAGGTTGTTATACATGCCCACGGGCTTCATCATGGCTACGCCCCTGCTCATGAAGTAGTGGACTGTGATCCACGACTGGGCATAAAAAACCGAGCGGCGGTCATCCCGGTTATAGATTTTTGAATTGTGCTTTACGCTGAACAGGTCTTCCAGCTTCAACCAGCGGTTCTCAAGGAGAGTCTGCGGAAGATCCGGACGCACCAACCCGATATCGATCTCTTTCTTCGTCACCTTCAGCGAAGAGCAGTACTCGGCGAAGCCTTCATCGAACCACACCGGTGAGGGAGGAAAGTTGCTGTTGAGCAGCAGGTGCGCATATTCGTGAAATACGACTCCCCAACTGTCTTCTGCGGAAAGGTCGAGTGCAATATACTGGCGGTCTTCACCATTGGCCGGCATGCCGTGGATGCCTCCTCCCAGGAAGTAACCCGCCAGGGTAATCGGCTTGCCTTCAAAAAGGGGAGCAACCTGCCGCAACTCCTTGCTGTTACGGTACGCCACGATCTGCAGCTTGACCGGCGTATTGACATTCACTTTCTGAAAGAGCAGTCCAAACGCGGTGCGCATCTGCTCGAAACGGACAAGCACCTCACGCCCGCGCTTCTCGCCGGCATCTGTCAGCAGGGAAAAATGCGGAGAAGTTACTTCAACCCACTGTTGATCCGCAAAACTCAGGGAGGCGCCGAAAAGCAGCACACAGGTGAAAAGCAGGAAACGAAAACGATACATATAGATACTCAGGGAATTCTTGCAAGGAGAGTACCGCGACAGCAATGCCGGGTGCAAGAGGAGATGCAGAATCGCAACAAATACTATCTGGCAGTAATTACTGAGAACGGACGGTTTGTGAAACTGTTGTGCGATCTCAAAAACATGGGTCTTGCTGTGAGAGGGAAACCGCATCCAGGGGAAGACATGTCAACTAAAGGGACGTTTACGGCGTAGATTGAGGATCCTGAATCAGTCGAATGCCTGTAGCAACTGCTGCATTCTGAAGATCCAGGTCAAGCGTAGCAAGTGGCAAATGCCGGCGAATGGCCAGTTCCAGATAAGCGGCATCATAAGAAGTGAGCTTATGTGCCTGGGCGAGCTGCCGCGTGTCGTGAAATGCCTGTTCAAGAAACACTGTTTCCACTCGAATCGGAAGCACAAGAAGTAGCCGGACAAATTCCTCGATCTGTTGCTGTGTGACTCGGCCTCTTCTCTGGGCATTGAGCAGCACATTTGTCACTTCCAGAGGCCATATTGACGCCACATAAATATGGGTTCCAGCAGAACACCAATTTAATAATTCTTCGGTGAAAGGCGTTGCTTCGTCCGGGAAGCACCATGCCATCGTGATCGATGCGTCTAAGACGACCGGTTCCATTAAAACCGATGGCCTTCATGTACCAAGTCTTTGATCTTAAGCCCTTTCAAGCTGATTCCATTTCTCAATACACGGAGGTGGGCCACTGCATCAGCAGGACTGCCATTCTTGCCGATATGAGTTGGCTCTGCGGAATCTCTCTCGCGAAGAGCCTGCAGCCCTTGCACGATCAGTTCATCTACGCTTTGAAAATGACCGCGTTTGATTTCTTCCTGCACAAGCCGTTCGGTCTCAGAGCTAAGTTTGATTTGCATCGTAGCCACTCCGCTTCAGGTCAACCCCCAATAAAATCATACAGTAAAGTTAACCGCGGCATATGGTATTTCCCATCGTGAATGATCACCGCAAGCAAGCTGTTATCACTGTTGCCATTCGTATTCACAGTTCTGGGAGTGCTTGCCTGTGCTGATGTTAAACGAGAAAGGGAGGACGGACTTCCGGGTACCATCCTCCCTTAGCAGCAGTCGACGGATGAGCCTGCTGATTATTTAGAGTATCGGCAGCGGCAACGGGTTACAGGCAAAATCGTGAATTTTTTGCCCTGTAACTTACTGAAGAGAACGGATAACCTCCGTCTCCCAGCCGTCATACTCCCCGCCGCAGGATTCGGCCACCTCGCTCAACTGCGCAAAAACGGAGTCCATGGAATCCTGGCTTACATGGTGTGATTTGTGAAAGCAGACGCCCAGGGGCAGCGTATGTCCTTTGTGCTCTGACTCATATCCCAGAAGGTATCCAATCTCCTGCACCTCTTCAATGAATGCCTGCCGGTCTTCCTTGTTCTTGAAGTAAGCCCAGTGACGCACCTGGCGCGACTGCTTCAGGTTATCGCCGTGCTGCTCCATCAGTTCTATGGTTCTCTTGTTCTTGATATTCACCATATCTCTACTTGTGTGTGACTGAGTTAAGAATGATCGACTGCGTTGCGGGTTGTATTCACGTCCAGTAAGTGCGGTCGAGCGTGCGGTACTGAATGGCCTCGGCAATGTGCTTGCTTTCGATGCGCACATTGCTCTCCAGATCGGCAATCGTGCGCGCCACCTTCAGGATGCGGTCATGGGCGCGGGCGGTCAATCCCTGCTGCTGCATGGCGCGCTCCAGCATCCGTTCGCTTTCGGAATCCAGCTCACAGTAAGTTCTGATCTGGCGTGGACCCATTTGTGCATTGGAGAAGATTCGCTCGCCGGCAGCGGCAAAGCGGCTGAGTTGAAATTGCCGGGCGCGGATCACCCGCTGCCTGATCTGCGCTGAAGTTTCCGCGCCGCTGTCACTGCCGCGCAGCTCTTTATAATTGACTGCCGGGACATCGATATGAATATCGATGCGATCCATGAGCGGTCCGGAAATTTTCGAGACATAGCGCTGGATCATGGCCTTGGTGCACTGGCATTCGCGCGAGCGGTCTCCCCAGTAGCCGCATGGACACGGATTCATAGCGGCCGCCAGCATGAAGCGTGCCGGAAACGTCAGTGACATGGAGGCGCGTGCAATACAGACATTAAAATCTTCCAAGGGCTGGCGCATCACCTCCAGCACATTGCGCGGGAACTCCGGCAACTCGTCGAGAAAGAGCACGCCGTTGTGCGCCAGCGAAACTTCTCCGGGACGCGGAATGGCCCCGCCTCCGATCAAACCGGCATCGGAGATGGTGTGGTGCGGCGCGCGAAATGGACGCGCCCCCACCAGCCCTGCGCCGGAATCGAGCACTCCGGCCACGCTGTGAATCTTGGTGGTCTCCAGCGCCTCCTCAAAAGTAAAGGGCGGAAGAACGCTGGGGATGCGCTTGGCCAACATGGTCTTGCCTGAACCCGGAGGGCCGATCATCAGGATGTTGTGTCCACCGGCACAGGCAATCTCCAGAGCGCGCTTGGCGGTGAACTGGCCGCGAACGTCTTTGAAGTCGGCGAGCGGCGTCTGGTTGCTGGCGATCATCTGTGCCGGATCGACTGTCACCGGGGTGATGCCGTTGCCGGTATTCAGCAACGTGACCACATCCATCAGAGATTTCACTGGATAGACATTCACCCCGCTGACCACGGCAGCTTCGCGGGCATTCGCCTCAGGAACGATGAGATTAGGAATATTGTTGGCTCGGGCGGCCACGGCAATCGACAATGTGCCACGCACACCGCGTACGCCACCATCGAGCGAGAGTTCGCCCACCATCACATACTCCTGCAGCTCTTTCTTAACCAATCCACCATAAGCGCCGACGATTCCCATCGCCATGGGAAGATCAAATCCGGAGCCTTCTTTCTTGATGTCCGCAGGAGCAAGATTGACGGTGATCTGCGTGGAGGGAACATCGTATCCGCAGTTCTTCAGTGCCGCCTTCACGCGCTGGCGGCTCTCGCGCACGGCGGTATCGGGCAGCCCGACAGTCTGGAAATTCTCGTGTTCCAGCACCCGCGTGCCGATATCGACCTCGACCTCAATGATGTTGGCATCGATGCCATACACCGCCGCGCTTTGCGTCTTGAAAAGCATAGAACTCAAAAGAACGCAAAATTCTAGCAAACTTGCGCTTCCCCCGCTAAAGTACCCTCCAATATGGCCGCTACTATGCATTCTGCAAGCCGGAAAGATCTGAACGTCACATATACGGATACCGGCAGGCACATTAATGATTGATTCAGCCCCAGGTGCTGGATGGATTTTCGAGGCCTTGGGAAGGAGCGACGTAAGAGGCCATCATCCGGCTAAATGGGCTCTGATCCCATTTCCTCTTGATGAATTAAAAACAGCTATTACAGTATCTCTCATCTGAGAAACCTTAAAAGCAGAAAAGCTGCCGTCCGGGGCAGCACAATGTCCAATAGTGGCACCAATTTTCCCGCCGATCAGGCCGGAACGGGGGCTGCATTGTTTTACGTAGTGCATCCAAACTATTAGCCACCTCGAAAAATACGATCCGGTTCCTGTGCCCAACATGGAATCGGAATTTCACTACCCGGATTTCCGTCAATTCCACGAACGGGATTTCAGTCATGGAGGAAAGTTATGAGGAAGTTTATTTACATGTTGGCGCTGTCACTGGCGCTGCCGGGCGCGAATGCGTTCACGCAGGCAAATCCGCAGGGGTCAAATTCGCAGGGCTCTCAGCAAAGCCCTTCTCCGCAGGCCGGCAATTCGCAGACCTCTACACAGAACCCCCAGAGTACCCAAACCAGCAGCCAGTCTGATCAGGACCAAGACAAAGACAGAGACCGCGATAAGGACAAGAACAGGCACGACGATAAGGACAAAAAGAAACATCATGATCGTGATAAGGACCGTGATCGGAACCGCGATCATGACAATGACCGGGATCACGACAAGGATCGTGACCACGACCGTGACCACCAAGCTGTGAACAATCAAAACAACAATCAGCAACTCAATGCTGATGCGAAGGTCAAGGTTCAAAACGTTCTTCAGCAGGATCCGCAAATCGCAAATAACGTAGTGGTGAACGTGACCAACAATAACGAACTCATGCTGACCGGTTCAGTTCCCACGCCCGAAGCCAGACAAAAAGCCGAGCAGTTGGCCCGTTCTGCGGCTGGCAATCAGGTTGTGATCAACCAGATTCAGGTTGCAAACGTCTCCTCAAGCAATACGGCCGCGGGTGCAGGAGGAATGGCGGGTGCCGCCAGCAATACACCTTCCGCCACCAATACCAGCCAGACGGCTGCCATTGGCTCGAATGCCGGAGGCGCACAGACCTCAAATTCTGGAGTAGCCATGGCCGTCGCTCCCATGTCGCCAGGTTCCTCAGTCTGTATGCAGGTCAGCAGCAACAATCAGCTTCTGCTTACTGGCAACGTACCATCGCCAGCAGATAAAGACAGGATTCAGCAGCTCATTCAGCAGTCGGTTGGTAATCAGCAGGTCGTCAACCAGATTCAGACATCCAACGTTAATAACCGGCGTTAGCACCACGATCGCCAAATCGAATCACAGCGGCGGGTTTCCCCGCCGCTCTTTTTGTGTAAAGTCCGGTTTCATAGCGGATGACTCTTCTTGGAATACCATCTGACGAGCAGTTGGTCATCTTTCTTCCAACAAAAGGCGGCGCAAAGTCCTTAAGTCATTGAGCATGCGGCTGCATGCGTGCAGATTCTGCTCCAGCTTTTCCAGTTTGTAGCTGACCATCCGGAGGGCCTGCAGGCGGCGTTCCAATTTCGACTCCGTAGCCGCGCTGATTTCACCATCAATTTCCTGCGAGCTTTCAGTCACAGCCTCGATCAGGAGCTTGATATATTTTTGGGCGTTCTCAATGTTGTCAAAAGGAGTTTCAGCACGCTTGTCCATCACCGCTCCTCGGGTGGCCCTATTGATTGTGACGCAGGATACAGGACGCCGCCACCGGATTTCATTCCAAGAAAGAACAAGGCAATTTCTTTGACACAGTGGATAACCCGGGTATAATCTGGCTCACCTCCCTGGCAACTTATTGTAGCTTGCGGCGCTGGCATCTCGCGGCGACAGACTCATTGACATATGACTAAGAACATCCCCGACTAAGGAAAATACTCATGAGAAAAAGAACTGCTTGGGGCACTGCGGACTCCAAAGCTGTTGGAGCTGCTTAGATTAGAAAAGTCCAATGCTTCCATATTTACTATTTTAGTGAGCACACATTTAAGCTGCGTGTGGCTCATATCATCATCCGCTACTACTGGGCCAATTTCCCAAAATGGAACTCGAGGATATTGATGACGAACAGGAAACGCCCGGCACTCTACTGAGTTGTGATATGGTTTTGCCATTTTCATCGCCACATAATTAAGTAACCTAAAGTATTCCATCGTTACTGATTGTTGTGTGGGGAGGACGATTCATGGCTGAGAGTTGGACAAAACATCTCTTCGAGTATGGTCCGTTTGCGATGTTGGTTTTTTATATGTCGGTGACGCTCCGCAAGGCCTCGGAATTTTATCGGAGCGCGCGACGTGATCACAATGACGCGAAATTCATTTTGCGGGCGACTTGGATTGGCATTTTTGCGATCACCGGCTTTAGCTTGTACGTGTGGTTTGAGTTGAATGTCAGCAGAACACAGGAAGTCATGATTCAGGGACGCCTGAGCGGTCTTGATTCCAGCGGTGATCTGAAGAGCCCTTTTGATGACCTGTACTTGCGCCGCGTGTACAAGTCAAAAAGCAGAGCAGACTTTTTGTGGCGCATCGTTCGGGCAAAGAAATTAACGCCAGGCGAGCGCATAGAGTTTTACATTCAAACCACGGCAGAGGACGACGACGTAAAAGTCTACGAACTGCCCTTTGCCGAAGAATTCTATCAGCACGAAGTAGCCCTCACCTACAATCGACAAACCCGTAAACTCTTCTTGGAGACCAATGGGCAACCGATACCCTTAGCCGAACGCGATCTCCTCGCCACCAACCAACACCAGCATGACGACAGAACTCACTTTACGTTCCACTTGCTTCCTGCGCTGCACGCACAAGTAAACAATGATTTTGAGGCGATGTCTGAGCGGCTCAAAGCGAGTGATCCCATCGTGCGACAACTCGCGTGGTCCGACCTTGCCGCAATGGGGAGCAGCGGCCAAGGATACATTGACCACATCCTCGCCGATCCCACCAGTGCACCACGTCTGCGGCTCGGCGCAATTGTCGCGCTCAATCTCCAAGGAGCAACCTGGCCCTTGGGAACGGCTGCAACATGCACTATCGTTCGCGCAACGGAAAGCGGCGACACGCTTTTAAAAAAACAGGCGGCAAAGTACGTCCTAGCACATCCCAACCTGCCAAATGCTGCGCAATGCAAGGAAAAATCCTCCAGCAAAACCACGACACAGGAAACAACCGCTATTCAAGCCAAGCCGCGAGAATCCAAACCTATCAAGACCTATATTAATCCGACGTTTGTCCCCTCTGGTGACCGCACAGAAAAGGCGGAAGGCACGATCCTTCCAGCCTTGCCTGACGCCAAACGTGATCCGCAGCTCAACGTGACCTTACTCTTACTCCGCCTTAAGGGGAAGGAGACTGCTGCGCCAGGGGTCACGATGAGTCTCCAAAGCCTCCTCTGGGAGCAAGGATGGGTGCACGCGTACACAGGACACTCGGAGGTCAACGATGCTGATTTAAGTCCTGATGGACGGTTCTTGGCAACTGCGTATCAAGATAGTACGGTGCTCCTGTGGGATCGCACGAAAGGAACGCAGCTGCGCTTGGTGGGTCATACGAAGGCCGTGCAAAGCCTGCAGTTTAGCCATGATGGTGCCACTCTCGCAACGGCCAGTGATGACACATTTGTAAAACTCTGGGACGTGGCCACGGGTACGAATCGAGGCACTATCAAGGCGAGACAAGCTGTCACGCGCGTCATGTTCAGCCCTACTGATGCACACGTCGTGACACACGAGATCGATGGCCGCGTTGTTATCTGGAATACTGCTGATGGCAAACAAGTTTTTGTAGTACCAGACCGGCAAGACAGCACCCAGCCCGAGCCCATCAGTGACTTCAGTTACGTCCCTGCGACTGGCATCTTAGTGACGGGCCATGAAAATGGGCACATTCACTTTTGGGATCCACAGGCGCAGCATGAAACGGATCGCTGGGTGCACCAATTCTCAGAACGCATCCGCACGATCCTCCCGAACCATGATGGGACGCAATTTTTCATCACTCTTGGCGAACACGATGCACCACGAGAGTCCTGGTGGCTTGACAGCAAGACGCGCAAAAGACTGGGCCCGTCGTCTGGCGACCAACGTGGCGTGACAACCAACTATGGTATCTTTACCCCGCAAGCCAATCTCGTCTTACTTGGCGTCTCGATGTCAGCGCTCGAGATGTGGGATGCCGACACACAGGAGGATCTCCTCGTGTTGCATGGTCATCGTCGCTGGCGGTCCAAGACGGGCATTACTTATGCGGCCACCCACCTCGTGCTCTGGAACAAGAATACCGTGCGTGTCCTGCCGCTTGCCCCGGATGCAGTGGCGCAGGTAGCCGAACAGCACGCCAGCCCACTCTCGCCTACGGAATGCAAGCAGTACCTGGCGACCCACACGTGTCCAGTCATCAACGCAGGACACCCATAAAATCCCGAGGGGGCACTGCAAGAAGCCTCCTGCCTTCAGGACACGTACCCACATCGCGTGCAGTATACGATTTCGAGCCCACCCTCAAAGCGGCAACTCATGTGGGCTGGCACACATTCCGCCACACGGTCGGCACGCTCTTGGCAAGCATGAGCGAGTACCAACTCATCGCCCCGCAACCATAAAAGCGCAGGGGGACCCAAACAGACCCACAATGACAATGGCAATAACCTGGTAAGTCTTAGAAAAGACATGGTAGGCCCGAATGGACTCGAACCATCGACCTCTTCCGTGTCAAGGAAGCGCTCTAACCAACTGAGCTACGGGCCTGCAAGCGAAGGTTGGTTTCATTATTCTACCGCAGAGTCGCGGTCCGGCAAAATCGCGTCCCCTGAACACAGGGAGTGCATGGTGAGAATTCCCTGAAGCGGTATCGTTTGGCAAAGATTTTTGAGGTTCTTCACTGCGCGCCACAGAAACATTTGAAGGAAGCGGAATTCAGGCGCTGCGTTCAGAATGACACGGCGGAAGGAGTATGTTTTAACCAACCAGCATGTAATCACTCAAAGTCACAGCCTCTCAGGATGATAAAAATGAGAAAGAATCGTCTGATCATGCCGACGCTTTCGTGCTGGTGGTGCTTTCCGCCAGATACCGCATCTTCACAAACTCCAGCAGGTCACTAGGAAACGCGTCGCTGGCGTAGTAGGCGGCGAGATCGTTGCGGGCGAGTTCAGGCATCCTGGTTTGCCGCCAGGCGCGCCATTCTTCAAAAACCAGCAGCATGTCGGCGCCTGCGAGGCGCAGTTCCAGCAGCAGTCGCCGGGCCACTTTGATTCCATTCAGCAGAAAATCGCGCAACTCTTTCAGGAATTCATGGTCGAGATGCTGTATGGGCACAGAATAGAAGTTGGGAAAGATATCCGGGCAATCGGCGATCATCTTCTTTTCTTCCGGCCCCTGATCCCATCCGCGATACGAGAGGTCTGAATCGGCATCTTCCAGAAAGAGGTTTTCCTTGTGCTGGCGGTGAATGGGCGTCCCCGCCAGGGGCGCCAGGATCACAAGCTGGGGATCGGCGTGCTCGGAGCGCAGTGAATCGGTAAAGAAGCCGACGGTGGCGCGAAGGTCTTCTTTGGTCTCTTCAGGAAAGCCGACAATCAGCGACACGGCAGTCTTGATCTTTGACTTGCTGCAGGAGCGGACGCGGGCTGCGGAGTCGTCCATGTCCAACCCTTTATCGATGATCTTCTGCATGCGCTGTGAGCCGGTCTCGATACCGAAGAAGATTCCGCGACACCCTGCGCTGGCCATCAGTTCGATCAATTCTTCGTCAATGCAGTCGGTACGGGCACTGCAGCCCCAGTAAAACTTGTCAGGCGCCGCCAGCAGCGCTTCACAGAAGGCGGCCACGCGCTTGCGATCGACAGTGAACATGTCATGCACCAGCTCAAATGTATCGATGCCGTAGGTAACCTTGACGCGGCGCATCTCCTCCAGCATGCGCGCGGGACTCTTCAGGCGGAAGCGGCGGCGGAAGAAATCATTGGTAGAACAAAAAGTGCATGAAAAAGGACAGCCGCGTCCCAATTCCAGCGGCATGAAGCGACAGCTCTCCATATCCGGCAAGAGATGAAAAGCGGGAAACGGCAGAGAATCAAGATCTGTGATGCCCCCGGCATCAGAAGTGCGTAGAATCCTGTCGTCACGGCGGAAGGTCAGGCCGGGAACATCATCCAGCGGACGATCCTGGGACAGAGCTTCGAGGAGTTGAGGAAGCGTCTGCTCGGCCTCACCTCGCACGATGAGATCGATGGGTGAATACGACTCCAGGGTAGCAACATCTGTTGCGGAAGCCTGCGGTCCGCCGAAAGCAACAACCGCCTGCGGCTGCTGGAGCTTCACCTTACAGGCAATGCGCAGCGTGACCGGATAGCTGCTGCAAACGCTGCCAAAGCCGACAAAATCATACTGGTCGCGAAAATACGACGCGGCAAAACCGGCGAAGTCATGTTCATTCTTCGCGTTATTGCGCCGGAAGTCGTAATAGAGGCGATTGAGGTCCACCACTTCGGGCTTCATTCCCTGTTGTTCCAGAACAGCGGCCAGGCTGAGCACGCCGAGCGGAGCATGCTCGGCAATGGCCTGCATGGCATGGGTTTCGCTCATTGTGTGGTCATCGAATTCATGCGCTGTGGGAGCGCCGACCAGACACACCTTCATGGCACACTACTCCGGAAACTTGCGGCAGCGTAACTGCCGGAGACTGGCGTATTATTCGGGTTGTTCGTGACGGGCGGCAGCCGCGCGGGGTGTCTCATCCGAGTCTTCGCCCATCGTCCGAATGAGGCGGACTTCAAAGGCCACCCGTAGAGCAGCGATCTGATCTTCGGTCAGAGTCAGCCCTGGCACGCTCTGGACGGCTGCTGGAATGTCAGTCGATACGGACCGGGCAAGAGCGACAGCCCAGGCCTTTTCTGTTGCGTAAGGCATACTCTTCTCCTTATATAGGCAACGCGCCCTATCCAAACCGGTGGTGGGCGCCACATTGAGGATTTAGAGTTGATTGGCGGTCCGGTCGGCCACCGCCGTGGGCGTCTCGTCAGAGTCTTCGCCCATGCTTTCAACCAGGCGATTCTCAAAAGCGACGCGCAGTTGGTTGATCTGCCGGCTGGTCAATCCCAGGTCCGGAACTTCCCTTGCCGCGGCCGGCAATTCCGATGCAAGCTGGCGCGCAAACGCTACCGCCCAGGCTTTTTCTCGTGCCATGATGGTGCCTCCATGCTGACAATGGTGCGTGAATGAAGCGGGAGTAGTATATGCATGCCCGCGTATCTGGCAAGGGCTTTGTTTGCAAGGTGCTTGATTTGCAGGCGGAAGTGCGATTGAGAGGGTGATTCTTTATTGATTTGGGATATCTACTTCAGCATAACTCCCCGGCTTGGCAGCATTCACGGCATCCACAACGCGCTGGACGTAAAGACGCACTACTGGCCAGCGTGGGTTTGATAGCACCACAAGAGCAATCTTACGAATGGCCAAATTTTGCTGGTAACGAATATTCTTATCGGTCGTAAGCAGCAATTCGAACCCGGCTTCCTCCGCTTCTTTCAGCAATTCACCATTACTCAGGCTATCCCATCCCATTTCTTTGGTTTTCTTTATCACATGGTCTGAAAGACATGCGGCCAGCGGTGCTGGCGTGCCGTGGTCAAAAAGGATACGCATTTAGCGAGAGTTGGAAGATTGGAGGCTGAGCGCGGCAAAATTGAGCACTTCTCTGACTTGTTCTGGTGTCACGTCAAACCATTCGACAATGTCCTCCACAGTTGCTCCTGCTTCGAGATTTTCAAAAATAGTTGCTACCGGCATGCGCGTGCCACGAAACACCCATGCACCCCCTACTTTATCCGGAATGCTCTCTACTGCAGAACAACGTGACCAGTCCAATGCGGCCATTGAAATATCTCCTAATCTTCTTATTTTATATCGTCCATTTGGAAGATGCGCCGCACGTACATGTCCTTCAGAGCAATGTCTCCCCATTGTTTCGGGAGCAGCAGCGGGTTAAAGTTCTCAGTACGCCCCCAGTTCCGATCTGAAGCCACTTCGTCCTCAGGAGTCAATCAATGAAAAACTCTCTTTTGAAACTGTTGGTTATTAGTCATGCAATCTTAATGTGCGGTTCTCTCGCCAACGCACAACGGCATTCCTCAGGGTCGTGGAGCATGCCTGCCGGAACAGCTATCAACGTCAGAATCAATGAGAATCTCTCCAGCGAGGAATCCCGTACCGGCGACCGATTCACCGGCGTGCTCACACAGCCGGTAGTCGTGAATGGACGCACGGCATTCTCTGCGGGCACAGATGTCGCCGGACAGGTGACCGCGGCGAAAAAGTCCGGCAGGTTAAGTGATCCCGGCGTACTGGAATTGATGCTCGTATCGGTTGGCA
>QHVI01000178.1 GCA_003223515.1 Candidatus Angelobacter sp. Gp1-AA117 | reverse complement strand
GCCAGACTGCGGTGCGGGCTCTTGCAGGCGCCACAGAGATTCGGCTTTCGCCCACGCAGTCGCTCATACCTATTTTCATCTTTTCTGGGTGGGACTCAAGTCCCATGTCCGACTGCGGTTAAAGCCGTTTGGTTGTGGCTCGCCACGCTGCGGTTAAGCCTGCATAAGCTCTGTATGCAAGATTCTCCGCGGCCCGCGTTCCTTGGTTCATAGGGGTAAACTATAGGCAGTCGGGGGGGGGTATTTTCTTGCCTCGATTCGTGGCGGTACTGCTTCTTCTCAGCTCTCTGGGATTCTCCCAGGAACCTGTGGCCACCGGACAGGTATTTCGCGTCAATGTTGAGCAGGTCGTAGTTGACGCGCAGGTATTGAGTAAAAAGACCCACCAATCAGTAAAAGATCTGACCGCAGATGATTTCCAACTGTTCGAGAACGGCGTAAGGCAGCAGATCAATGCTGTAAGCCAGGACAAGCTGCCGCTCTCCATCGTATTTCTTTTTGATCTGACTGATAGTGTCCGGCCGGTGCTGAAGCCGCTCGCCCGGGGGGCTTTGCAGGCGCTGGAGCATCTGAAGCCTGAAGATGAAGCTGCGGTCATGGTTTATTCTTCGTCGACCCAATTGCTTCAGGATTTCACCACCGATCATGAGTTGCTGGTTCAGGCCATTCAAAAGGCTGGCAGCATGGAGAGCTCCGAGGCCGCATTCTTCAACGAAGGAGTGTTCCAGGCGGCGCAGCAATCGCGCAAATCCACCATTCCCGGCAGTAGGCGGGTGATGATCTGGCTCACGGATAACATTCCCAACGTTCCTTCTGAAGAGATAAAGTTGAAATACGCGAGGAGCCTCCCTCCGGAAACCGTGATCCATACTCTGCGCGATGCCATGGACGAGCTGACTAAGACCGGAACTGTGGTCTGCACGCTTCTCGAAACCAGTTACATCTCAGACTACGAGTTCTCCAGCCGGTTGAACGATCCGGCTTATAGGCTCCAGAGCAACCTGTATCCGCCCGGCGATGTATACAAATATTCTGATCAGACCGGCGGACAGGTCATTCAATCCAACAATGCGAAACAAGTCAGCCGCAGGTTGGCCGACCTGATCGATGAAATCCGCGGCAGGTATGCCCTGATGTATCATCCTGTCCAGGGCGGCGCCAGGGGAAGCCTGCGTACCTTGAAGCTCAAGATTGCTCCTGAAGTGGAGCAACGCGAAGGCAAGCTCATCGTAAAAACCAAACGCGGCTACTATCGCTAACCAGCCAGGCACTAATAGATCGCAGTCGCTCCTAACCCAGCCAGGCACTTTATGGATCGCAGCCGCCCCCGGCTGCGCGGAATAACCTTGAGGAAGAAATATTCAAACCCTCGCCCCTGATTGGGTAAATGAATAATTTGGCAAATGGATAAATGTGCTTTGATACAAGCTCTTTCTTCCCCTTTTTGTTACCTCTGCGTCCTTAGCGTCCTCTGCGGTAAAAGGTTTTGGTTGTGGGGTACAAAAGAGTGTTCAGGGGCTGAATGCCATCACGCCCGCTTCTTCCCCAAATCTCCCAGTTCTTTTTGCAGACGTTCGAACAGGCTCTCAGGCACAATGCCTTGTTCCACCACCTGGCGATCCGAAGTATAAGGACGGTTGGCGATGATCTTATCTGCCATGACCGGACCAATTCCGTAAATACTCAACAGGTCCTCGCGGCTTACGCGATTCAGCAGCACCGAAGAGACGCTACTCTTCAACTTTTCACCTTGCGTCTGGATCGTCTCGGTCATCTGCCGGCCAAATTCGGTGATTTTTTCCTGCCCGCTGCGCAGCCACTCTCCCGAACTCTGAACAGCATCACTGGTCTTTTCCCGAACTGCATTCGCGAGATCACCGGCCCGGTTGCGAAGTTGCTCCTGTGTCTCTTCGCCGCTGCGCGGCGCGATCAGTATGCCGATGCCAAAACCTATCCCTAAGCCTGCCAGAAAATTTTTCATTGTCAGCCCCCTCACTATTTTAGAGATGCAGAAAGGCAGAGTGGGTATGCCGGGCGGGCACTCAGCAATCAAAACCAGCATTCAGCAATGAGCAGTCAGTAATGAGCACTCAGCACTCAGCTCCTAAACTGATTGGGTAAACGAATAATTTGTAAATGAATAATTTGGCAAATGGGTAAATGTGCCTTGATACAAGCTCTTCCTTTTCTCCTTTTTGTTACCTCTGCGTCCTCTGCGGTAAAAGGCTTTGGTTGTGGCTTCGCCACGCTGCTATTTAGCAGGATGGCTTGCGGCAAAGGCTTTGGCCTGGGCAAGCATCTTCTGGGCCTGCTGGCTGTTAGGGCCTTTCGGTTCTTTGTCCAGGTAGGCTTGGAGTTCGGTCATGGCTTCAGCGTAATTGTTCAACGCCAGCAGAGCATGGGCCCTCACCAGATGGATCAGAGGATACTCTGTGGGAGCAAGCGCCTGCGCGCGATCTAACTGCCGCAGCGCCGGTTCGTACTGTGCTTTGCCGACCAGTGATTTACTCATTTCGAAATAGGCCTGCCACGAATTCGGTGACAGGGCTTCACCACGCTCCAGAGCGCGGATGGCGTCGTCGTATTTTCCCTTCATGTTGAGTGCAGCGCCCATCACTAGATAGGTCATGGCGTCATTGCTGTCGTACTCAAGGGCCTGTTGCAGGTCGGCAACTGCGCCGTCCTGGTCTTTCGCATCCAGTTTCAGGATGCCCCGCAGGGTGAGCGCGTCGGCATATTTGGGATAGATTTCCAGGGCTTTGGCAATGTGCTTCTGGGCTTCATCGAGCTTCTGTTTCGCGCTGGCGTCTTTGGCTTTCTTGAGTTCCTCGCGGGCTTTCTCCGGAACCTTATACTGGGCAACGGAAATGCTGTTCTGGCCATTGCCGTCGGTGGCAACACTGCTCACCGGCATGCGCAGGTTTACCATGCTCGACATGCCGTGTACTTCCACCCTTTCCTGCGCTGCTTCCAGGCCTGAAGTGGCAATCACTTCATAGACGCCGGAATTGATGCGTGGAAATTCGAATGTTCCGGAAGAAGATGTGTAGGTAGAGCCGACGTTCGACCCGGTCTGGGCATCGCGCAGTTCCACGCGCACATCTTTCAGTGGTTTATTATCAGAGGTGCGGACAGTTCCGCTGAGAGAGTTGAAAGTATCCTGTCCGGAAAGACGCGACGACTGCTGTGACTGCCGCTGGAGTGGGTTGTTGTTCATCAACTGGGCCAGGGAACAACTGCTGAATAAGGTCAAGGCTGCAAAACTGAGGATCGCCTGGCGAAACATAAAGCACTAACCTGGGAATGAATTTGAAGTGAGGGACTTTCCAGGACAGGTTGAGCAGGGGAACCTAGCTGGGCCGCAACCTCGACTTGGCACGCCGCTTTCGCATTCGTGCTGTAAGTAAGATGTTTTGGGAAATATCAAGTTGTATTACTGTAGGTCTATGTCAAGACAAAAATTTTTAGAGTGCGGGGCAACTCTCTCGCACAGCCTGTCAATAACGGCGAGGCCTTTGCGGTGATCATACGTCCTGCTAAAAACATTCTTGGCGCCATTCGTTTGCCCGGTGATAAATCGATTTCACATCGCTATGCCATGTTGGGCGCAATTGCCGAAGGCGTCACACGGCTTACAAATTTTTCCAGTGGGGCAGATTGCGCCAGCACCCTGAGCTGCGTGCAGCAGCTCGGCTGTGAAGTGAAAACCACCGCGGACGGCGCCATTGAAATCACAGGACGTGAGCGGCTGCAGCAGCCCAGCCAGAGCCTCGATTGCGGCAATTCCGGTTCGACCATGCGAATGCTTTCCGGCATTCTGGCTGGACAAGATTTTGAATGTGAGCTGCACGGCGATGAATCTTTGTCGCGGCGGCCCATGGGCCGGGTTATGGTTCCGCTGCGGCACATGGGAGCGGAGATCAACGCAGGGGCAAATGATCGTCCGCCCTTGAGGATTCGCGGCGGCCATCTGCATGCCATTGAGTACACCACTCCCATGGCCAGCGCCCAGGTGAAATCGGCGGTTCTCTTCGCGGGATTATTTGCTGATGGCGAAACAACCGTAGAGGAACCGTTTCGTACCCGTGATCACTCCGAGCAGGCATTGCGCGCCTTTGGCGTGGAGCTTTCCCGCAGCCGCAACCGCGTGACCATTCGCGGAAGACAGAAGCTGCATGCCATCCAGGCATTTATTCCCGGCGATATCTCTTCGGCCTCATTCTTTCTCTGCGCCGCCGCGCTGTTTCCCGATTCCAATCTGGTCCTCGAAAATCTTCTGCTGAATCCCACCCGGGCATCGTTGCTCGATGTTTTGACGGCCCTCGGTGCGCGCATCTCCGTGCTCAATCTTGAGAATCAGCACGGTGAATTGATTGGTTCCGTCAAACTGGAATCAGGACCACTGAAAGGAACGACCATTGCCGGAGGCCAGTCCGTGGCGCTGATCGATGAACTGCCGGTGCTGGCCGCCATTGCTCCGTACATCGAAGAGGGAATCGAGATTCGCGATGCGAAAGAGCTGCGTGTGAAAGAATCTGACCGTATCGCCGTGGTGGCGCGGAATCTTCGTGCTATGGGAGCCGAATGCGAAGAACTGGAGGATGGATTGCGTGTACCCGGCAATCAGAAGCTGCACGGCGCAGAGATCGATTCCGCCGGCGATCATCGAATTGCCATGGCATTTTCAGTGGCTGCGTTGCGGGCCGAAGGCGAAAGCGTGATTCACGGAGCCGATGCTGCGCGGATTTCCTACCCGGAGTTCTTCGATGTGCTCGAAGGGATTGTGGAACGATAGAAGCTGAGCCGCGACGAAAGTGAATTTTTTTCTTTCGCTTACTTTGCGCCCTGATTCGCGTAAATTCGCGCTATTCGCGGCTTACTTCCCAGATCTCCAACAGCTTTCCTCTGTGCCCTTTGTGAAACCTTTGTGCCCTTTGTGGTTAGCTTTTGGTGTGGCTCCGCTACGCTGTGGTTAAAAGGTTTCGGTGTGGCTAACAGATGAGCTGTTCCCGCGACAGCTTCATCCCATCCAGGTTCCCCAGAGCGGTAATCGCCACTTTATCGATCTGGAAAAGCTGATTCGCCATCTCGGTGATCTCTTCGGCGGAGACTGTTTCGATCTGGTTGATGGTCTCATCCAGGCTGAAGAAGCGCTCAAAATACATCTGTTGGCGCGCGAGGTTTGACATTCTGGAGGTGCTCGACTCCAGGCTGAGCATCAGGCTGCCCTTCAGTTGGTCTTTGGCGCGGCGCAGTTCTTCTTCCGGAATCGGAGTGTCTTTCAGTTCGCGGAACTCTGTAAGCACTGAATCCACAACGCTGCGGGTCGATTCCACTGAGGTTCCGGCATAGACCGTCAGGCATCCGGTATCGCGGTAGGGATTCAGGTCACTGTAGATCGCATAGGCCAGTCCCTGCTCTTCGCGGATCTTCTGGAAGAGCCTTGAACTCATTCCTCCACCCAGCACCGTATTCAGCACGTAAGAGACATATCTCTTCTCGTGGCAAATAGGATGCGAGGGCACACCGATGCAAAGCTGTACCTGCTCCAGTGATTTCTTATTGCGCGTGATGATGCCCGGCGTGACTGTGGGTGCGGGCTGGTGATAGCCATTCGGCACCGATTTCAAACCCAGGAACTTTCCTTTGATCAACTTTACAAAATGCTCATGGTTCAGGTTGCCGGCCGCAGAGATGATGATGTTATTGGGCGCAAAGCGCTGGCGGTAAAAATCAAAAAGCTTGGCCTGTTCGAAAGAGCGGACGGTCTCCTTGGTGCCAAGGATCGGCTTGCCCAGCGGGTGGTCCTTCCAGAAATTCTGGGTGAAGATTTCATGGACGAGATAATCAGGATTGTCCTCATCCATCTTGATCTCTTCCAGGATCACGCCTTTTTCGCGGATGATGTCCTTGGGATCGAATACCGGATTCAAAACCAAGTCACTCAGGATGTCGATGGCAATAGGCAGATGCTCATCCAGCACCTTGATGTTGAAGCAGATGACCTCTTTGCCGGTAAAGGCGTCCATGTTGCCGCCAATGGAGTCCACCTGGCGGGCGATCTGCTGCGCCGAGCGGCTGGTGGTCCCTTTAAAGACCATGTGCTCCACGAAGTGTGAGATACCGTTCATCTCCGGCGCTTCGTCACGCGAGCCGGTCTTCATCCATATGCCGATGGAGATGGAACGGATGTGGGACATCTCCTCGCTCAGAACCATCAAACCATTGGGCAATACTTCGCGATAGATGTCGCGGGCTTCACTTAAGGGTCGTTTTATGACTGCGGTTTCCATCTCTGCTCTTATCTTAATGATTCTCACACACTCCCACCTTCGCCTGCGGGAAAATATGTCATTACATTTCAAGAACTTGCAGAAGCCGTAGCAGGGCAGGGTGCGCTGGTTTTCAGCCTTTTCAGCCAGTGTAAAATGAATCCAGGCTATTGGATGCATGGCAGAGCTGCTACAGACCGGACTTTTAGGCCTTGATTTTCAAGAGCTTAGCGCCCTTGTGCAAAAGCATGGGCAGCCTGAGTACCGGGCTCGCCAACTCTTTCAGGCGCTCTATCCTCAGCGCGTGCCCACCTTGGATGCCATCTCCACCTTGCCCCGGCCTTTCCTCTCAGCTCTCAAACAGGAAGGCATGGAGATTCAGCAGCCGGCCATCGAAAAGAGCTTTGCCTCGGTGGATGGCACCATCCGCTACCTCATGGCTATGCCTGACGGCCAAACCGTTGAAACCGTCTGGATGCCGGAAGGTGATGGCGGCGAAGCCGGAGATGGAAGCGATGCCGGTGACCATGAATGGGATCGCGCGACCATCTGTGTCTCCAGCCAGGTAGGTTGCGCCGTGAATTGCCAGTTCTGCCTGACTGCGCTTCTGGGCGTGAAACGAAATCTTTCTGCAGGCGAGATTGTAGGCCAGGTCATTGCGGTGCTCAATGACCGCAAGGTGGATCTGGAGCGCCAGCGCGTCAATATCGTTTTTATGGGTATGGGTGAGCCCTTTCTGAATTACGGCAACTTCATCAAGGCGGTGCGTCTGCTGGTCGAAGGCGTGGGGTTCCCCGAGTCACGTATGACTGTCTCCACTTCGGGCATTGTTCCTCGTATTCACGATTTCGGCCGTGAGCCCGTCCGTCCCAAGCTGGCTATCTCTCTGAATGCTTCCAATGACGAGCTGCGCAACCGCATCATGCCCATCAATAAGAAGTGGCGCCTTGAGTTGCTCATGCAGGCGGTCCGTGATTTTCCCCTGCGCAACCGCGAGCGCGTCACCTTCGAGTATGTGCTGCTGGATAACGTGAATGATGATCTGGCCCACGCTCGGGAGGTGGTGGAACTGGTGCGTGGAATCCGCTGCAAGGTCAACCTGATCGCCCTGAATCCCGGCCCTGGGATTCCTTTCTCTACTCCTGAAGACCGGCGCGTGCGTGCCTTTCAGAACCTGCTGATCGAAGCAGGAGTGCCGGCGTTCATTCGTCGTCCGCGGGGGCGCGATATATATGCAGCGTGCGGGCAGTTGAAGCGAACGGTAGCCTAAGACCTGAATGGGTAAATGGTTAATTTGGTAAATGAGTAAATAAAGACCGCACCTCACTCTTCATTTACCCATTTACTCATTTACCAAATTCGTTTACCCATTTACCAAATTTCCGTTTCAGGCGAGCGCCGGAGGCGCGGAATTATTGAGCCCACGTCGGAAGACGTGGGTATTCGGGTGAAATAGAATGAGAGCCCCGTAGGGCGACACACCAGCAACCATGAGAACGCGTCTTTTAATCACCGCATTCTTGTTTTTCACGATTACCAACTCCTTTGCCCAGAACCCCACCTTCATCTTCGCCAGCCCCAATACGCGCTCGGCCCTGAGCGACCACGATGCGGAGATAAGCTTAACCTCGTTTGAACAGACGAATGCCATAGCCGTATTCGACCGCCTTGGCTGTGCGCTTTCTCATTCGGTGAACATCTCAGGCGCGGTTGGCGTCTTCGAAGACTCATCTGAAAACTCGCTGATCATGAAAAGCAACCTGAATTCCAGCCAGGCTGAGTATGTGGCGTGGCTCTTCGGGCGCTATGCCCACCAGGAATTCGTTTTGGTCTTTGTTCCCAAGCCCGACGGCAACGACCGCCTCTGGACCATCCAGACCTCAAAGCCCCTGGACGAGGTGCTTGCCGCCGGACGCGCCCAGCGCTTGAGCTCCCTGACCGTGATGCACCTTGGCGATAAGACTGAACTGTGGGTTGTAGATACAGGAAATAAGTTAAACCAAACCTTGAGCATCCTGGCGGACAAACTACAAGGCACAGTTGCCTCTGTGAGCGGCATGGCGGAGATGTTCGGCGACCAAGACCGCCTCAAGGCCGCAAGGATTTTCCAGCAAAAGATTCACACCATGGAGAAGCGCATCAAACATCCTCTCTCCTCGCGGCTGTGGAGCCAAAGCTGGCATGACCTAACCCAACGCACCTGCAGCAAACCCATCTTGGAATCTATCAACCCTTCTCCGTGATCTCAGTGCTTCCATGCCTCTGTATTACTAGGCGTTCGAATTTTTCTCTGCTTGCGACGAATTCTCCCGCGCAGCCAAGGGCGGGTGCGGTACATAGGGAGCAACACACCGCCAAATTCAATACACATCAACTACTTTTGTTACCTTTGCGTCCTTTGCGTCCTCTGCATTGCTAACAATCAAATTCGTCTCAAGCCGCGAAGAATTCTGCTTGGGCAGCTAAATGCTAATCCCATTTCTGATTCGTGAGATTCGCGTCATTCGCGGCTTACTTGCCTTCCTCTGCGCTCTCTGCGTTCTCTGCGGTTAAAGCCGTTTGGTTGTGGCTCGCCACGCTGTGGTTAAAGCCTTTGGTTGTGGCTCCGCTGCGCTGTGTTGCAAAGGTTTCGCCTTCGCTTTAGGGGGCAAATTTTTCCTGCCATTCTGTAGTAAGTGTGCTATAGTGTTCAAGCCAGGATGTGTCATCCGCGAGGACATTAACTTTCGTGGCCTTTTTGCTCTCTTGCCTTGGGTATGCCCGGCTTTACTGGTTCCCAACTAAAAAAGTACTAATCCAATGTTCCCCTCCCCCCTTTTGGGGAACCGCGATACCCCCTGAATACTCCCAGAAGAGGGTGATGCTATGGAAAAACTAAGAAAGACGTTCATCGCGGCAGCGATGAATAGGAGCCGGACAGCGGGCACTTTGAACGAAACTGACCGCTACTACCGTTTGCGGTGCCGGCTTTGGCTATACTGGATTCCCATGAAAGTTGCCATTCAGGGCGAGCGCGGTGCCTTCAGCCATCAGGCCGCAATGGAGTTAGCTCCTAAAGGCCAGGTTCTGGCTTGCGCCCGCTCCATTGATGTCTTTGACGCGCTTGATTCAGGGAAGGCCAACTGTGCCGTCATCCCGGTCGAGAACACGCTGGCCGGGCAGGTGGGTGTGCACCTTGATCTGATGGTGGAGAGGGAAGTCTTCATCCTGCGGGAGATGCGGCTCCGAATCGAGCACAGCCTGATCGCCGCTCCCGGAGTCACCCTGAAAGAACTCCGGCAGGTGCTTTCTCATCCCGTGGCTTTAGACCAGTGCCGCAATTTTTTCCGGCAACATGCAGAAATTGAACCAGTTGCCTTCTATGACACAGCCGGAAGCGTGAAGCATGTGATGGCCAGTTGTCTGAGCGATACCGGGGCCATTGCCAGCCGCCAGGCGGCGGAAGAATACGGAGGACAGGTTCTGCAAACCGGCCTTGAGGACGATAAACAGAACTTTACCCGGTTTTTTCTAATTCAAAAGAAAAAGAAAGTTCATGAAGGGGCCGATAAGACTTCTTTGGTCTTCTCTCTCAGGAATGTAGCCGGTGCTCTATTCAAGGCGCTCAGTGTCTTCGCCCTGCGTGATCTGGATTTGAGCAAGATCGAGTCCCGGCCGGTCCGCGGCAAACCCTGGGAGTACATGTTCTTTGTAGATGTGCTTCGGGGAGAAGACGAAGCCATGGAAAAGGCCCTGGATCATCTGGCTGAGATAGCCGGATTCGTCAAAGTACTGGGAGTGTACCCCCGGGCCAGGGCAATCGCATTTCAAAATAGCTCCAGTAGGCGGAATAGGTAATCATCGTCCCATCCGGCGCGTTTGAACTTTCCCCGCAAAGAACCTTTTGAACCCTCTTT